>JBELAJ010000402.1:0-7698 GCA_049508935.1 Terriglobia bacterium
ACCAACTTGCGGAACGCCTTGCTGCGGATGCCGACCATCTACTACTCCTGACTGCTACGCCACACCACGGTGATGATGACCGTTTCAGCCATTTCGTCCGGCTGATTGATCCCGACCTGTTTCCAGAACCTACTCGGGTGGGGGCACGAGCAGGCGAGATTCGTCGCGACATTCTCAGTCTCGGAGAAAACTGTCCCTGGGCACTGCGTCGGCTGAAGGAAGACCTCCGCGACATCGACGGTCAGCGTCTTTTCCCTGACCGCCACGCGCACACCGTAACTTTTCGGCTGAATCATGAAGAGTTTGATCTATACAAGGCTGTCACGGCATACATAAATGAGTTCTTGCCGCAGGCGAGCGGGCGCAAGAAGCAAAGTGTGGCCTTGACTCGTACTGTTCTCCAGCGACGCCTGGCCAGTTCAACGCAAGCCATCGCCGAGTCGATACGCCGTCGTTTTGAGAAGCAGGAAGAACTGCTGGACGAGTTGGAGTCCTTATCTCCGGCGCAGCGTGCGAAACGGCTTGCACAGATTCAAGGCCGACTTCCTGACGCCGAGCAAGATGAAGACGATCTCGACGATGCCGAACGCGACCTTTTGACGGACGAGTTCACGACGGCGATTGAACTCGATCAACTTCGGGCTGAGATTGCCGCGCTGCGGGATTTGCTTGCGCAGGCACGCCGCGTGCGTGACCATGCCACTGATTCCAAACTCACGGCGCTCCGCGAATGCCTGGCGAAAGCCGAGTTTAATGAATTGAAGGACGGTCGTGGGAGGCTGCTCATCTTTACAGAGCACCGGGACACCCTGACTCATCTGCTGGATCACCTCGCTCGCTGGGGATACTCGACGTGCCAGATTCATGGCGGCATGAATCCTCATGAGCGAAGACGTGCCCAGGAGGAGTTCCGCACGTCAAAGCAAATCTGTGTAGCGACGGAGGCAGCGGGTGAAGGTATCAATCTCCAATTCTGCCGCCTGATGATTAACTACGACCTACCGTGGAATCCAACACGTCTGGAGCAGCGGCTCGGTCGTATTCACCGCATCGGCCAGGAACGAGATGTACACGCCTTCAACTTTGTCGCGAGCGAGTCTGAAGAAGGCCAGCCAATCATCGAAGGTCGTATCCTTGAGCGGTTATTGCAGAAGATGGATCAAATGCGAAACGCGCTGGCGGATCGCGTCTTTGATGTTATCGGTGAGGTTCTTTCGCTGAATGATGTCAATTTGCCAGAAATATTGCGCGAAGCAGCCAACGATCCTCGGCGCTTAGACGAATATCTAGATCAGATTGAGCGTGTTGACCCGGCCCGACTTCTGCAATACGAGGAGGCCACCGGTATCGCGCTGGCGCGGGCAAACGTGGACTTCTCTGGGTTCCAGACTAAGAACGCTGAAGCTGAGGAGCGTCGGCTGATGCCCCGCTATGTTGAGCAACACTTCCTGAACTCCGCCCGCGAGGTGGGACTTAAAGTCGAGACCCGTGCCGACGGTCTCTACCGCGTTGAGCACGTCTTGGCCGACCTGCGGTCTGACCGGCTGGCGTGCCTGCGGCGGCTTGGGAAACCGGAGACTTCCTACCGGAAGGTGACTTTCCACAAAGAGCACCTGGAGATGGATCAGCACATTGACGCCGTATTGATCGGCCCCGGCCATCCCTTATACGCCGCTGTTGATGAGCGGCTGAACGAAATGCTCGCTCCGCTCACAGCGGGTGTCGGCGTGTTCGTGGACACGAACAGCGACGTTCCCTATAAGCTGCACTTCTTCGAGATGGGAATCAAAGGCCAGAACACCAAAGGTGAGACACAGATGCTTCTTGGTGAGTTGGTTGCCGTCCGCGAAGAACTCACGAGCGGAGAGGCGCGGTTCACAGTTATTCCGGCTGATGTCTTGCTCGATCTTCCAGCGCATCCAGCGGCACCGGAAAACCTGGAGCCCGAAGATGCCGCCCAAGCCGCCGATTTTCTCAAGAGCACCTATCAGACGGAGCGTCGCAGCCAATGCCAGCAGGAGCGGCAACATTTCGTGCAGGTGTGCCGCGACTATCTTCAACAATCCTTTGACGCTCGGGTTCGTGCCGCTCAAGATCGGGTTATGAATCTGCGGGCTCGGGAAATTCGTGATCCCGATGTGGGTATTGCTCGCCAGCGGGCGGAAAACGATTTGGCCGATCTGACCCGCACACGGATTGAGCGCCTCGCCGGATTGCAACGGCTCACGCTGGCTAAGCACGGGCCCGTTCGTCATGTGGCGACTGCCCTGGTGCTCGGCGGTACACGTTCGGTGGAAGAGCAGATAGGTTCCGCGCTGGATGATCTCGATCCCGAAATCCGGCGCAAATCCGAAATTGCCGCTGAGGACGTAGTCATCGCCCACGAGACCGCTCGCGGATTTGAGTGCGAGAGGGTTGGTCACCTGAAAATTGGTTTTGACATTCGGAGCATCGGCCCGGCTGATCCGCAGACTGGCTATCGCGATCCGGTTACCGGCATTCGGCGCATAGAGGTCAAAGGTCGTCGCGGGGGACAGCCCGTGCGTCTGACGACGAACGAGTGGTACAAGGCGACGCAGCTCGGGGATAGTTACTGGCTGTATGTGGTCTGGAACCCGCTCAACAGTCCCGACCGCGAGCCAGTAATGATTCAAAATCCAGTGAAGTATCTCGATCATGCCAAGCGAGAAATCATCGCGGCTCGCTACTATGACATTCCTGCTGACGCGATTGAGGGTGCGGCGCAGAAGCAGAGGAGATTGCCTTTGTGACCGACGACAAGCGGCTAATAGAGGACTACTTACCCATTGAAGAAATCAGCCTCGAAGCGTCCAGCGAACCTAAAACCAAAGGCCACATTTCTACGCTTCATATTTGGCGCGCACGTCGCCCACTAGTCGCCTGCCGTGCCGCTGTCTATGGAGCATTGGTTCCTGACTCTCAGTTCACGCCGAATAGAGAAAACGCCGAAGAGGCAGATAAAGGACGTGAGGCTGCCAAAGTATTCGTCAAAGCGTTGTGCCAATATCCCGGTTCACTGAGCGCCATACGAGAAGCAACGCAACATATTCTCAAAGCCCATGCCGATCGTCTCTCGCGCGATTTGGGACGAGAGGTTACAGTCGCAGATATTGAGAAGGGGGATGCGCCGCGTCCGCGGGTGCTCGATATGTTTGCAGGCGGCGGTGCGATCCCATTGGAGGCAGCGCGGTTGGGTTGCGAGACTTATGCAGTCGAGCTTAACCCGGTCGCATACTTAATTGAACTCTGCACAATCACTTTTCCCCAACAATTCGGCCCAACTCTCGCCGATGATGTCGAGAAATGGGGACGACTGGTGCTTGACGAAACGCGCGACCAAGTATCCGACCTATTCGGCCAGTTCCCCAGAAAGTCCAGCCCAAAGACAAAGCAAGAAACGCTTCTCAATTTCGGACATGCTTCAAGAGCTAGAGAGGAAACCGAGAACCTTTCCATTGTTGCGTACTATTGGACGCGAACTGCCGCTTGTCCCAAACCGTCTTGTCGCGCAACCGTTCCTTTGTACAGACAGACGTGGTTACGCAGAAAAGCATCAGGATTTCTAGCTCTTAAGCCAGAGCCCGACCACCGGGAGAAATTGGTACGATTCCGCGTCGTCGAAGGCGAGTCAGAGGCGGCGCTCGGCTTCGACCCTGCGCTAGGCAGCGAGGGTTCTTCCACTGTCTGTCCTTTTTGCCAGACGACTCTTGAAGGCGAGTACGTTCGTAGTTACGGCGACAACACGGGCTACGGCCAGCAATTGATGTGCATAATCGCTTTGAACCCCGATGGTCAGGGCAAGGTCTATTTTACTGACGAATCGCTAGCTGGGGATGAGATCAAAAGACAGGCGGTTGCTGAACAACGTGCCAGCATCCTGGAGAAGGAACTTGGCAACAGCAGCCTTGACCAAGAGATTCCGCCTACCGGAAATGCCGGTCTCGATACGGGGAACAGCTATCTTTACGGCATTCGGACGTTTCGTCAGATGTTCACTCCTCGTCAGAGGCTTACGTTATTCACAATGGCGCGTGAAATACACCGGGCCCACGAGTCGATGCTCAAGGATGGTATGTCGCCAGAGCGCGCGAAAGCCGTCACGACCTACCTTGGACTCTGGCTCAGTCGCTTAACAGACCGCTTCAATACGTTGGCTCGATGGCACAATGCGCGAGAGACCATCGAAAGCCTATCTTCGATGAAACGTTTCGCAATGATGTGGGACTTCCCAGAAGTGAACATCTTTGGAGGCGCAACGGGCGATGCCTGGAACAATCTTGCATATATGACTGCCGCCATCCGTCAAGAAGGGGCGTTCCGTCGCCCTACCCACTGTCAACGTGGGTCTGCAACGGAATTGCCGTTTGAGGCGGCGTTTTTCGATGCAGTCATTACCGACCCACCTTACTACAACAACGAGAGCTATTCGGAGCTTTCAGATGTTTGCTACGTTTGGTTGAGACCTACCATTGGTTTTTTGTATCCGGAGCACTTCGCGGGGCCCACAACACCTAAGAAAAAGGAATGCGTGGCAGCGGCATACCGTCAAGGTGGGAAACCAGCCGCCAAGACGTTTTATGAAGACTGCTTATTCAATTCGCTTTTGCAAGCTCGTCGTGTCACAAAGCCGAACGGGATTCTCGTCATGGTCTATGCACACAAGACGACGCTGGGCTGGAGTACGTTAATTGATGCTATTCGACGTGCTCAGTACGAAGTCACCGAGGCATGGCCTCTCGATACCGAGGCTAAAGAGCGAATTGCTCATCGTGGAGACGCGGCGCTGGCCTCTAGCATCTTTCTGATCGCACGTAAACGCGAAGGGACAGAAGTCGGTAGCTACGATGGCGTTCGGCCGGAACTAGAGGGTATCGTTCACGAGCGCGTCGCTGCGCTTTGGAAAATGGGTATTTCCGGGCCAGATTTGTTGATCGCGAGCGTTGGTGCGGGTCTGCGTGCCTTCACCCGATACGCGAACGTTGAGTATGCCAATGGCGACCAAGTTCCGGCGGCACAGTTTTTGACTGAAGTTGAGAGCGTGGTGCTCGATGCTGTTTTGAAAAAACTCTCAGAAACGGTGGGAACAAGTAACGGGCGCTACAGTCTAGCCGGAGTAGACTCGCCGAGTCGCTTCTACATATTGTGGCGCTACACGTATCGCTCCGAGGAACTGGATGCTGGGGAAGCAATCATTTTTGCGAATGGAACTCATGTGGAATTGGACGGCCTCAACGGATTGTCGTCCGGATCGCGCCCGCTAATCACGAAGAAAACCAGTAAAAAGAAAATCACGTACCGCTTGCTCGACTACACGGAGCGTGGCGATGAGTCGAAACTAGGTATGCAGTCTGAGGAGGGCGAGCCCGCTCCTCTAATAGACACGCTCCATCGGCTACTGTGGTTGATGGATAGACGTCCATCTGCCATTCCCCAATTTCTCGGAAAAGCCGACCCAAATATTGAACAGCTACGGCTGTTGGCGCAGGCACTGGCGGGCCCGGCACTCAAAGGCGGTGAACTCGACGGAGTGGCAAGTGGGAGCGAATTGGCCGCATTGTCGAAATTAATTGCCAACTGGAGAAGCGTCGTGGAAACTACCGAGGCCCCGCTTTTCCGTGCGGCACGGGAACATGTATGACACACGGGACACTCTTCATCCGGAGCATTTGAGAAAATGAATTCAATACCGGGCAAAACGTCGGCAGGAGTCAACCCCTGGGTGCAAGTGGTACAACTCCACTCGGATGTTGTCTCGGAGCACTTCTCTGAGGACATCTTTGCGCTCGATCTCGGCCCCCTCGCTGACGGCAACAAGAGTGTTCCTGCCGTGTACCGCGATCCCGAGCACTTCTTCCGGGTCTCCTATCCAACAAAGGGGCTGCGATCTCTCTTGGAGGACGTGCTGTCGCGCTTATCCGGTGGCGAGGGAAACAGAATCCTCAAACTGCTGACACCTTTTGGCGGTGGCAAGTCTCACACGCTGGCATCTCTGCTTCATGCTGCGCGTACCCGCAAGGCGCTGGATGTTCTTCCAGAAACCCAAGGCCTGCCCAGGCCAACTAACGTCCGCACGGCGGTTTTCGACGGCCAGTTCTTTGACGCAACCAAGGGCAAAGAGATTCCAGGAGAGAAATTTCGTGCACAAACGATGTGGGGTTGGATCGCATGGTCGCTCGGCGGCAAGAAGGGTTACGAGATCATGCGCCAGCAGGATGAAGCGCGGGTAGCGCCCGGTGCAGATGAGATCATGGCGCTGCTGAGCGAAGGGCCAAATCTCATTCTGCTCGACGAAGTTTTGCAATACCTCATCAGCGTGGGTGGCATCAAAATCCACCAGACGACTCTGCGCGACGAGACTATGAACTTTCTGCACCGGCTCACGGGTGCGGTCGGGAACTCTGCAAATACGGCGTTGGTTTTTTCCTTGCAGTCTAGTAAACGCGAGTCGCTAGAGTACGTGAATATTCTTCAAACCGTTGACCACCTGGCGGCACGTAAGGACCAACTTCGAGAACCAGTCGAAGGAAATGAGGTTCTGTTTGTAATTCAGCGGCGACTCCTTGCGCGGATTCCGAGCCCCGAGGAGTCTGCTCCAGCCGCGACTGCGTACCAAGACGTCATCACACAGATGAAGCGCGGATACGCCAAAGGCAAAGGCGAGGAACGCCAAGCCGAGGAGGAAGGCATTGCCCTGGCGGCGCGTGTGAGAGCGTCATACCCATTTCATCCTGCCTTGATCGACGTGATGCGGGAGCAGTGGGCAGCAATTCCCGATTTCCAGAGGACCCGCGGCGCTCTTAGGTTCTTGGCGGCGTGTTTGCGTGCGGCAAAGCGCGAGGAGAGAAGCCGTGCAGTACTCGGCCCTGGCGACGTGCCCATCTATGATGCGGAGGTGCGACTGGCATTCTTCAAGGAAGTCGGGCAGCAGGCGGACTTCCAGGCTGTGCTGGAGCACGACCTGACCGGAGTGAACGCTCGGGCCAAACGCATTGATGACCGTCGCACCAGGGAGAGCCCATCCGAGACCGGAAAACGCGCAGCTTTCAGGCTCGCCACCGCGATCCTGATGTACTCATTCGGTGGCAGAAAACGTGACGGCGTGAATGGTGCAGAATCCCTTCCGCCCGGAATCACCGAACCCGAACTGCTATCGGTGTGTGTCGGGCCTGACCTTGACAGCACGACTGCGTTGGCATGCTTGAAGGAACTCAAGGAGCAATGCCTTTACCTTCATTTCGACGGAGTCCGCTACTGCTTTAAGAAAGACCCCAATGTCACTCTGCTCGTGGAACAAGAATCGGAAGCGGTGGGGCGAGACGAGCGCCAGGTACAAGAACGCATCAAGGAGATGCTGGAAGCGCGTATCACAGGCCGCAACGCAGTCGTATGGCGAGCGAAGTCCGGCGATATTCCTGACAAGGAACCGTTGTTCCTCTTGGCTTACATGCCTTTCGATTTCGACACGCAAGCACGCAGCGGGCGGGAGGCGGCAGCTAAGGAAATCTTCGAGAACTACGGAAGTGCGCCCCGAAAGTACCGCAACGGACTGGGGCTGGCTGTCCCGGCAGCGGATCAGATAGAGAGCCTACGTCGCTCAGTGCGCTATCTGATCGCGATTGAGCGAGTGCGGGACAAATCCAAGCAGCACAACCTGACGGATGTGCAGCGGTCACAACT
>JBELAJ010000403.1:0-7687 GCA_049508935.1 Terriglobia bacterium
TGTCTTGACTCCCGATCACCTCTTAGGCACTAATTTCGATCCCTTGGAGTATTCTGTCGATTTTCGTCGTTATCGCCATCTATTGACCACCCACCCCTACGTTTGAGCCACAACCCAACTGCTTCCGTGGAGGGTGAGACAGCTACCCCGGAGGGCCAAGCGTCCAGCGCATCAATGGTCGTGTTTCCCACATAGACCGAGCTTGATAGGAAGGGGCCATCTGTTAACATCGAGCAATGACATCAATGGACACGACAGAGCACAACGCGGGTGATCGACGTGGTTCAGATGCAAAGAATTGATTCCATATCGAAAAGGATAACCCATCCCGAAAGCAACAAATATGTCCTGAAAGCCGTCCGCATTCAGGTCGTCGACACTCACTCCCCAGGGCCAAAAGTCTTCCACTCCAACTTGGTCTGAGACTGCGGTGAATTTGCCATCCCCAAGGTTCTTGTAAAATGCGTTACCAACCGCCGGTTGCCTTGCGCGCCCTCGCCGAGTACAATCAGGACGCAAAACATGACCAGCACGAAAGCTTTCCCTCACGGAGTCTCTAGAGGGGTGCCAATGACGAAAGCTACCGGCGTAAATCGAAGAGAGTTCCTGGCGACGTGCGGTGCTGCCTTGGGAGCGGCAACAGTGGCGGCGAGTGCGCCTCAGGCAGAGCCCGAGGCCGCCAAGGTGCGCTTTGGGGTGCGCACTCCCTTGCCCGAAAACTTGAGCTTGCGTGAGCGCGCCTTATTAGTCAAACGGCTTGGGTATGACGGCATCGAGCTGGGCAACGAATGGTCAGACAAGCCCCTTGCATTTCTTCAGGATCAACTTGCCGGCACGGGGGCGGCCGTCAGCGCGGTGGTGGGATCCATCCAGCTTCTGGACACGGACCCCTTGACTCGCGCCCACGCGGTGGATGTGGATCGCCAGCGCCTGGAGTTGGCGCGTGCGCTCGGAGCCAACAACATCATTGAAGTCCCCGTCTTCGGACCCAATAAATTCCAGGACCTCTCTCCGCTTATGACGGCCCGCGAGGTTGAGGAAAGGCTGCTGGTCGCGGAACTCAAGGAGTTAGCACCGGACGTCGAACGCACGCAAGTCAACTTGATGCTCGAGCCGTGCAACCGGAAAGAAACCCACTTCATGAACCTCCAGAGCCAAGCCGCCCCGTTCATCGAAGCCGTCGATGCTCCTGGTTTCAAGCTGCTGAGCGACTTTTATCATATGCAGTTGGAGGAGCGGGACATTGGGGCCACTCTGCGGGAATGCGGAAAGTACACCGTCTACGTTCACCTGGCGGACGGGAAGGCGCGCACCGAGCCGGGCTCTCTGCCTTTCGATTACCGCCCGGGATTCAGGGCGCTGAAAGACTGGGGATTCTCGGGGTGGCTAAATATGGAGTGCCGCGCCACCGACAATCCCGAAGCGGCGCTGGCAAGAGCGCTCGCGTACATCAAGAAACAGTGGGCCGAGGCGTAGTCAACGTCACAAGCAGCTTTCGCCCCCTTTTCCACGTCAAATCTCCCGTGCGCCAGACGCTCTTGCAAGAACCGCATCCGCCCGTCTTGTCCTTGAGGAATTCCTTCAAAGCCGCGGCTTTGTTATGTTCGGCGTCGTGGGGGGACCAATGTGAACGTGCTTTCGGGCAAAGTGACGCCGGGCCGCTCCCGAACTGAGCAACACCAGAGTTGCGCTGAGCCCATGAGGAAGCGCTGGGTGTGGCATTATAGGCGGACAGCGTGAAGCCTCTCGTGGTCCAGGCCGGTCTCGGAGCGATTCGCCAGTTGAGTCCTGAGGTTCGAAGCAATCGGCAAGCGTTTCTTTGTGGAAACCGGTTCGCGGTAAGCCCAAAGTCCCGCTAGAATTGGGACGCCGCAGTCTAGGAAGGGAGTAGGTTGAGTTGAGGAGAATATTCCGCTTGCTGATTTACGCTGCCGCCCTCTCGCCATTTGGGCTTTTCGGTGGAAAGCCGCGGACCGTCATCGTATTCAACGACGACGGAGGTTGGTGTTGGTTCCAGGACGAACGCGCCTTGGTGTCCGATGGCACGCTCGTGATCGGTTCGGTGGCAGCAGGCGTTCACGATCCTACCCGCCGGGGAAATATCGAGGTGGTGACGTATGATCTATCCAGCGGGCGAAAACGCCTCTCCGTCTTGCACCCAAGACTCTCCGGCGGGCAAGAAAGCCAATATGACGACCACAACGCGCCGGCATTCCTCGTGCGCCCCGATGGTCGCATGCTCGCAGTGTATTCCAAACATGGATTGGAGAACCACTTCTACTATCGGATCTCTGCCGAGCCAGGAAATCCAGCCACGTGGCAAGGGGAGCGCACTTTCATCCCTAGCGCGAGTTCCCGAATCACCTACTCGAATCTGGTTTGGCTCGCTACGGAGAATGGCGGCAAGGGCCGGATTTATGATTTCTTCCGTGGCCTCGACGGTCAGAACAAGCCCTCCAATGCTTGGTCCGACGACTCGGGCGAGACCTGGAAGACGGGCGGTGTTTTCATTGATGTTCCCTCTTCATTCCCGCACCGGCCTTACGTGAAGTACGTCTCCAACGGCGTCGACGTCGTGCACATTTTTTATACCGACGGGCATCCCAACGAATTCAATGGTAATAGCAACTACCACATCTATTACAAAGGCGGCAGGCTCTACAAGTCGGATGGCTCTCCGATCTGCGGGCTCAAGCAGGGATTGAGAACCCCGAAGCAGGGAACGAGGATTTTCGCCGGGGATACTGCGGACATCGCCTGGACCAGCGATATTCGCCTGGACCGCGCTGGCCGTCCGTACGTGGCGTACTCGGTTCGGAAAGTGCCAGTGGGTGCCCCGCCCAATTCTGCGGGGGACGATCACCGTTATCACTACGCACGTTGGAATGGGAAGCAATGGGTCGATCACGAGATCGCCTACGCGGGGAGTTGCCTCTATTCCAGCGAGTTGGATTACACCGGCAACGTCACCTTAGACCCCGGCGATCCTGACACCGTCTACATCTCCACCAATGTGGAACCCAAATCGGGAGCGCCACTGCTCAGCAGAGCGGATGGCAAGCGGCACTATGAGATCTTCCGGGGGACAACCACGGATGGCGGCGCGTCGTGGTCCTGGACTTCGATTACGACGGACTCTTCCGCGGACAATCTGAGGCCCATCGTGCCTGATGGATCAGGGGACAACACGGTGTTGCTGTGGTTGCGCGGCACCTACCGTGCTTACACCGACTACAACCTTGCAGTCGTCGGAGTCATTGCCAGGCGCTAGCGAGTGGCCACTTCTCGGAGCCGCTGATGCGACGGACCGAGTTGCCTGTATCTCGATCGTGTCCCACGAGTGCTCCTGGGCGCGTAGGGCGGCCAATCCGGTGGCGATCTTGCTGGAGTTTCGACGACCCCCTGAACTCCCGTCGAACAGAGCCGCCGGAGGCACGGGCCCCGTTGCGGAGATGCCTGGTTCAGCCAAGTCCGTCCGGCTCCGTAGTTTCAAACCGCAAGTTGAGTCAGTTTAATACTTGGGCTGTTCCCAACAGCTATCCAGAGCTCTTACGTTTGCCTGCCACCTAGCACCTGCTCCGGAATGAGCGCTTTTCTACCACCAAGTCGGGACGTTCCTGCCCTCGATCTTCGTGATCGCAGCCTCTGCTGTGTAGCTGACGCGGAGTTGCTTGCGCGCTTGTTCCAACGCAGGCAGGGCGTCCTTCGCATCGGGCCCGATGTTCCCAAGTGCCGCAGCCACGCTGCGCAACACCATTATCTCCTCATCTGCGTGGAGCAGCCTTTCGGCCAAGGCGTGGACAGCCAGCCGCCCGTCTGGGCCCATGGCTCCGAGGGCATCGGCGGTCGCCACGCGCACGTAGTCAACAGGATCGTTCAAGGTCTGAACCAAAGAGGAAAGGGCAGGAGCGGCTGTAGGACCCATCGCTTCCGTAGCGATGGCGGCCAGCGAGCGCACTTGGGGGCTCGAATCGGAAAGCGCTGCCGCCAACTTGGGAACCTCCGCGGCCCCTTTCGTCCCCATCTGGGAGAGTGCCCACGCTGCTGCCGCTCGCACTTGCCAGTCGGAATCCGCCAATTCCGCCGCTACTGCCTCTGCGGCTGGTGCTCCATCTTCCCCAAATGAACCGATGGCACGCACCGCCTGGGCGCGATCCGCAGCCGGAACGTGCCGGAGTTTGGCCATGTATACCGACAGTGGTTGGCCGCGATAGATGGGTGTTCCGGAGGGCTGCGCGGGAGGCATTTCGGTCAGCACTGGCGCGAGTTGCCGCTCTACTGCCGCTTCAAACTGCCCGGCTGTCGCCGGAAGCTTTTCGAGAATCACATCCTCGACACCGAAATTATAGCCGGCCGAACGCTCGTCGCGCCCTACGCAAACAAAACTGATCATATGCCGTCCCTTCGTCAGCTCAAACCAGCCCAGCGGCCGATCCACCGCCACGTACACCTCCGGCAGATAGCCGTGAAAGACCTCGGGGCCGGGAAATGGAATCTCCGAAGTCGCGGGCTTGCGCTTGTCGAGGTTTGAGGCTTCGCCATCGATCAGCGCGACATAGTCGCCATAGTCGGGGGCCTGTGCGGTGCGCGCCACAATTTCATACCTTCCGCTCTCCGCAATGTCGAGGGGAATATTGATGCGGGCGCCCTTCCCTTCCGCCTCCAGCAAAAGTAGGTCTTTCCCCCAGTCAACAGCCCATTGCACTTCTGCTTTCCCCTTTTGCGTCATCACTTCCTTGATCGAGTCCTCCACCGCGATCTGTCGGGCGTCTCCCAAGGGCAGCCGCTCATCGCCATAGGGAGGTTCGGGCAATCCCTGGTTCACGCCTTCCTGGTATCAAAAAGCGACGCTGGAGAAATAATCCGGCCTCTCTTCGAAGCTGGAGCGCACGCTGCCATCGGGATTTGCCGTCCAGCCGTAATGCTCGATTCCCGCCCAAAGTGATTGGCGGAAGGGTATGGGGTCAGGCACGTGCCAGCGGTACCCCGTAAGCCGCGACCCCACCCGCTCCCCTTCCGCAACTGGCGTACCTGTCCAGGAGCCGGAGGAAATCCGTAGGCCCCAGGCTTCGTTGAAGTAATCTTCTGAGCCTGTACCGTAAACCTGTGGATGCACCGCACCGTCCACATAGAACAGGTCATCACCCTCGCCGAACCATGAGACCTGCGCCTGAATGACGTTCAGCACCGTGCCTACATAATGGCCCCTGCCCCGGATGTTGAGAAAAGTGTAATTGCGGCCGGCCATGGCAGGACGCTCTTGCCGGTAATAGGCATGAAAATAGCCGATGTCCGCAGGCAAGGAGTCATAGTTGCGAAAATCCACGTGGTAGTAAAACGACAGTACGTAGCGACTGCCCTCGTTGGTCACAGTAATCTTGCACGAATTCCGGTACGGCATCGGCCAGTAACTGTTGCGCGCGCGGCCGAGGGAACTATCCCGGACCATGGTAGAGTTAAGATCGCGCTCATAGCCGTGCCCCACACCAAAAAAGTCACCCAGCGGGGCGTCCACGCTGGGAGTCTTTTCGCCATCATAGTAAGCGCGCAGCCGAAGTAGTCGCGGCCAGGCATATTCGTTATCGGCTACCGTTACCCATATATGGGTGATCATTCCCGGACCGTGCAGATCGGCCATCACCAACGTTTCACCCGGCATAATCCGCTTGCTGTCGTCGTTGCTGAACATGTAGCGATTATCACTTGAGGTCCGAAAGGCAGCATAGTCTTTCAGACGCGCAAGACCGATGGAATTCATGAAGTCATTCTCAGGTTGCTGAGCGAAAGCGACCCCAGTAATAAGTATCAGAATCGTGAACCGTAAGTGTTTCATAGGCGTTTCTCTCCGCAAAAAACATTATGTGTTCGTCCTCGAAAACTACCTGGTGAACGTCCGGATCGGCGATGTCGGCGTCGTAGGACGTTGGCATAGGGGTAGCCTCCCCATTGCGTTCGCGGATATTCCGATTGCGACTTATTATAGACCGCTATGGCGCACGAAAATGCACACATCACGGGCATCAGGGAGCACGCAATTCTAATCCGCATCTCTAAGAGATTTAGCACAAGCGTCTATACTGGGAAACGGGTTCCCACATCGCAGAGCTGTATCACCACATCCTTTGCATACACTTGTTCGACTCGCAGACTAAACCCTGCGTGATGGCGTAATGCTTGCCAACGGAAGCCACCGCTGATTGTTGGCGGGAAATCCCCATGTGTTAAACAAAGGGAAGGCGGACTGACCCAACCTCCGGGGGAGCTGATGGCGTAGTGGTGGCCATCTCACCTCAATGCAAGGATACGCTACCAGAGGATCAGCGGGTCAAACATGGACCAATTCCAGACAGGCTATAGAAAGCCCGCTGGGCGCATCCCTTTGAAACGCCGACTTCCCGGCAGACCGTTCTCCAGGAGCGGCCTTGGGCGCGTAGAACGGCGATTCTGGCACTGTCCACGGCGACTCTCGGCCTTCCGAGCCTCTTGCCTTTGGCCCTCGCATTCCTGATGCCGGCGCGAACCCGCTCGGCGATCAGGCTGCGCTCCAGCTCAGCCACAGCACCGAGGACGGTGAACACCATCTTGCCCGTGGGCGTGCTGGTGTCCACTTGCTCCGAGGGGGAAACGAAGTCAATCCCGAGGGCCTTGAAAGTTTCCAGAGCGCGGAGCAAGTGAGAAACCGACCGCGCAAAGCGGTCGAACTTCCAAACAACGACGGCATCAAAACGCCTTCGGTGGGCATCGGCCATGAGGCGGTTCAGTTCGGTGCGGTCTTCCTTACTACCGGAAATCCCGACATCCACATACTCTTCGGCGACCGACCAGCCCCGGCGCTCGCAGTACTCTTCCGATTCTCGGGTTTGCATCGTGGGGTCTTGCCCGTTGTGGCCCGTGCTGACCCTTGCGTAGATTGCCGCCCTGGTGCGGCCTAGTTGTGTGGAAAACGTAGGTGGGTGTATCTTCGGTGAAGCCATATTCAACCTCCTCTGTAGGTTGGGTGTGGTTAGGCAGCCGTTGAAGTTCCCGCTTCAGCGGTTGCCGTTTTTCTTTTGGGGCTTGCGACCCCGCCCTTTGCAATAATTCCCTTCTTTATATTTGCGAAGACGCTCGATGTCTACCGCCGTCCAGATGCGAACGGTTACGCCGGCGACTTTCTGCTTCCGAGGCGGAGATACGTTGCCCTCTCGAATCCAGCGGTGCAACGTTTGTCGGCCGATACCGAGTTTCCGAGCTGCCTGTGCGGTCGAATACTCCATGTCAAACATACCTGTACCATATTTAATTCAAGGTGTCAAGTGCCGCGAGCCCCCTCACCGCTATCTTACTGAGTTTGATTTCCGGTGTTATGCTAGGGAGGTGTCCGACCGAGAGAGCACAGAGAAGGCAAATCACAGTGTCTTCGGTGACAGGTTAATGTGCCGAACGAGACTTGGTGGCCAAAACTAAAAAGCGTTAGACGCGACGCCAATCGCTCTAACGCTGAGAAAGTGAGTGCGCACCCTCTAGAATTGAGGGTAGCGCAGTGGTGTGCCAAAGTCAAGATGCAGAATATTTGCTGTCAAGCCCGGCTAGAAATGTCCCCATCCTTAACCGAATAGAAATGTCCCCTTTTTCAGGTTTCTCTTTCACGTACTTTCTCTCTCTTTCTCCTGCTGGAGTAGTGAGTCACGGCGTTGGCCTCGGCCGG
>JBELAJ010000404.1:0-7679 GCA_049508935.1 Terriglobia bacterium
AAAACTGAACTCGGAGATCAACGGCCCAGCATGGTCCCCTGGCTCGCCGCCGTCTAGGCTTGGCGGCCTGGCCCCCTCTGGCCCCGCCATAATGGACCCATCCTCGGCGCCGCTAACATTAGTTCACGCAAACCCCGCTTTGCCATTTCATACCTCAAGGTTGGGTCGGCAGTCACTTTGCCGGATGGGACATATTCAATCGGCTTAAACGTGAAAAGACTCAGGTCTTCGCCTGGTTCCCAGCGCCTGTCGGTTTCCTTGCCTACATAGCGCAGCTTCCCGGCAACAATGGAGGCTCGTTTCAGCAGACCGTGCGTGCCTGCTACACAGGCCGTGCCGTCGGGGGCGAGCGATTTGGACTCAGGATGGCAAAAATAGAGTCTCAGAATGTATCCGAAGGTTTGAGGAATGAGCTTGTCGAGTTTGGTGGTTTGCCGCAGTGCGAGGCGGTAGACCTTACCATCATGCACGTTGATACACTCCGCACATGACCAGCGCCCCCGGTCACGCGTGAATGCCGTTACCGGTGTGAAGTTGTTTGGGTCAACGTTGGCGGGATAGCCCCCAACTCGGTCGATGAGCGGACAAAACACGAAATTGTAAGGCTGGGTTAAATACTTAAGGCGTGCCAGTACGTGTGGTGTACTTACGACAATGCGCATCATTGCGGGAATGTCGAGCCAAGCGGGGGCTATTGGTTGTAATTCAAGCCCCTGCCGGAGCATGAAGTCCCACGCCTCGAATACCCATCCGGCCTCGTTCTCGTTCTTCTTCTCAATCGGCGGGTATAGGTATCCAAGCCCGTGAGCCTTCGGTTCAACGACGGTCAAATCTTTGCCGGTTTGCTCGTAAAGAACGTAGCGCTTAGCGGAGATCGAATACCCGGTCAGTTGTCGCCGATGCCCAGTGGAATCGAAATTGACCTTCTCAATCTTGAGTAGGTCCGGGACAATTGCCGGGTCGTAGGGATTCAGCGTTTTGAATTCGTTCGCGATATTCTGTACCTCCTTCCATGAAAGGGCCTTCACCGCTTCGCTTCCATCCGGCAGTTTGTGTGACCCACCCGGACAGGGCACGAGTCCGCCATCCTCTGAGGCGACGATGCACAGCGAATCCGTGTCGCAGAAGAGGTACGCCCCACCGGCATCCGTGACGCATCGTTCGAGCATTGCTAACAGCAACCGGGCTCCGGCAGTAATTAGGGCGGCAACCGGCGGAAAGTACCATCGCCCCTGTTTCTCAATGATGTCGGTTTGTGATGGCTCGAACGAATCTTCACCTGAAAAGACCTTGATCTTTACTGGCTTGGGCAGCTTCTCTGGCGTTATTTCAACGAATGACCCATAGCTGCCGGAAGTGGCAAGCTCCTTTAGAAAGCCTCCAAGAGTATCGTCGGATTTGTGGAGTTCTCTCTGCTCAACGACATAGCGGAAAAAGTCATGCTTTCGCGGGTCTATTGACACCATCCCTCGCAGGCTTGTTGTCTTTAGTCCCGCCTGCCTCCCATGTGGCACCATGCGAATTGCCTTTTCAATGTGGGGCGGCTTGCCTGCCAGCAATACAGACTCGATGACACCCGGACCCGCAAACCAGATTGGTGTGTCAGAACTGAGGGCGTTTACTCCGATGTTCTGGGTTTCGCCGTTGTACACCGTGCGGACAGGTAAAATATCTTGGTCGGGTTTTACAAGCGCGAAGAATCCCAATCTCTTCCAAAAATCGGGATCAAACGTATCTTTCAGAGTTATCGCGCCTAGTAATTCCCTCACCTCATCGGTCACATCATCAAAAGAAACGGTTTTGGCCGTCAGAATATTCCAGTTACCGAGGAGCGCGTTGACAGTCGGGTACTGGCTTTTGAAATCGGTGTGCACTATCGGCACTGGCGTATGCCGGATGCGGCATTCCGCTCTCCCGCCGTAGTAAGCTTGCATCGCAATGCCCAGCATACGATTCGACACTCTGAATTTCATCTTTGGAGGAAGAATGCCCATTGCGTCGAGGTACGCTTTCGCCATAGATGCGGGTGAATATGCATTGTCTGGAGGCAGGTCCAAGGGATGCTTGTCAAATTCTTCTTTTAGCCCATTGAGGGCCAGTTGTAGCTCGAACATCTCCGCGACAGTAGTTGATCTCGGAGGGCGTGACTTTTCCAGTCGGCTCATGTTTGATTTTGCCGGGAATCTTCAGTTTCTTGCACAAATCATCGAGTCCAAAGCTCTCAGCAAAGAGCGCAACGGCCAACGTGTGCAAATCGAGGAATCGTCCACGTGACCATTCTTCTGGGTTTTGTGGACGCGTCATGGAGATGAATGCGGATTGACTGTCTTTTGATCTGAGCCGAATGCGTGGGCGGTACGGATTTGGCTCCACTTTGCCGGTTTTTCGCGAACGCCACAAGGACAGAATCAGTGACCAGCTATCGTTGTACCCTATGCGCCAATCTACGGCTATCCGCGACAGATCGAACGGGAGATTGAATCCTACGGTCATTGCCCCATTCTTGATTGCCTTCCAGAAGACTTGCTCCAAGAATTCGGACCGCGAATATAGTTTCAGATTCAGCTTGGGCGGGAAGGACCTAACCTCGATTTCGGCGAGTTGGGTTGCAACATAAGATTGGAGTACTTTGACTTGGCACGGCCCAAGGCGGTCGGCGTAGAACAAGCCTTCTTCAGAGCAGATGTACTTTCCCTCAATTAGCTGGCAGAGCCGGTATGCGCCAAAGGTCAGGTCTTGCCATGTATCAGTGGTAGTCTCTGTGTCGAACACAAGCACGCTGCCCGGCCACTTCGGTATGTCATCTCGATTCTTACGCTTCTTCTTTTTCTTCTTTGGAATGACCGTATGCGCTCGCACAACAATGTCGTGAGTTTCTGACATACCTGTCTCCTTTGCCTCACTTCTCATGCTTCGAAATCAAGTTTTCCAGCGCATCCAATAGCATCCATGCACAGACCAGGACTGCCTTCAGTGCACGCAGCAGTCGTCTGCACGGATAGGGTGTATATTCCAGATCAACACCTGCGTTCCTGAGTAGCGTGTGATAATGTTCGTGGTGCGAGCGACAGAACGGCATCGTGAACCATGCCACGTGATTCTGCCCGCCCACATGGTTCTTTTCAGCGTTTTCGCTGTCGCAGATGACACAACGAGGCGGGTTGCCTTTGGTATAGGACCTGCGAATTGGCGCTTGTGCCCTCATCAACGTCGCGTCACGGATGCATAAAGTTGGTCAAGGTGCAACAAACCTGCTTCCCCTAGTGTTAACAGTGCGCGGGGGTCAGTGAGCAACTTAATCCGCTTCCCGCCGACCTTGAGAGCTTTACCCTTGAACGGTCGAAGTTTCGCTTCGTCCCCCGTCCGCAAGTAATGAGCGACCGCATTTAAGTATTTGGAAATGTTCTCGGCATTCTTGCTGCCGTAAATAGGAACGGTTATCGGCCCATTCGCCGAGGGAATCTGAAGGTCACGTCTGAATCTGTCTCCCTTTGTCGCGCGGAAACGCCCGCCCGGCTTGCCGTGCCGAACTGCGCTTCCCACGTAGCGCAGAACAGTAGTAGGTTTGATGTGTTCCAACCGACTTGCTGCTGCCAGCGAAACATGCTTCCGCCGCATGTTGGCGAGCACGGCCAGAGCACGCTCGCGCGTGCGTCCCTCACGTTCGCTTTGCGGAGTGGCAATGCTGGACCGTATGGGGTGGCTCTTGCTCAGCGAGGGTTTCGACCGGCCCTTCTTAGCTGATCTCCGTCGCGTTTGCCTCTTCATTTTTGTGCCTCATCTATTCGTTAGTTCTTGTCCTTCAATGAACTTCTTACCCGTGCGATTCGGAATTTCGCTCCACGGGCCGTCCTGTGGCATATTATGGAGTCGGTTTTCGGACAGACCTTTGGAGGGGTATTAGATGGGCGCGAAGCAGGTTTCTGATTTTCCGCATTATTCTGCGCCGTTCGTCGGGCACTTCCCGCAAATTTCAGATTTGGAATTCAGGAATTGACCGCAAAAATGCCAAAACGCAAACAATCTACCTTGAAGCCCAAAAAACTGCTTGACACGATTCCCGGAAAACGTGGCAGGGGGCGGCCAGGGGTCCGCCCGTCACTGATAAGCGGCAGGGCCTGCAACTACCGTCTTATATTTAGTCAAATTTGGAACGACACGACAAACGCGCGGGGAGAGACTCAGAGGGGTGTGGGAGATGCTCTGCTGAAGGCACAAACAGAGGAAGAGGTGATTCAGGCGTTCGATCCCTGGCTCAGTTATCAGCCGGAATTCGCCCCCCTAGCTGGGCTAATCTTAAAGGTTCTGCGCGATAAGGACTTCCCAAAAAGACGCGGACCCCAAATGAACTTCCTTGCGGACTCACTGGCGGCAAGGGGCGTGCGTAGCGCCCGCCGGTCCCGCGACATCTGCGACCAAGAGCGGAAGAAGAAAGTGAATTACATCATCCGGCAGGATTACTACATCGAATGCACTTGCAGGTATAAAGGACCCGCCCTCCACGGAAAATGTCCCAAGTGCGGGACCGGCCAGCTTTCTCCTTCACTGGTGCTTTTGGGGCTTGAAGGTGCCTAGGATATACTCTCATCTGCAATTACATTGACATATGTTGACATACGTTGTAGACTTGCAATATGAAGAAACGTACAACCGTATGGCTACCGGAAGACGTATTGGAAAAGCTCAAGAGATTGTCCCGGAAGACGGGTGCGCCGATGGCCGAATTATTCCGGCGCGCAGTCGTGGCCTACCTGAAGAAGTTCTAAAGCAGAGCGGGCCTGCCGGCTGTTACCAGCAGACGGCAAGCCCTAACCACCGATGGAGGGCTAAACTCCAATGGCAGCTTCGCAAACCGTACATCATCTTTCTAATTCCCGCAATCCCAACGACATATCACAGCCCCCGCAATATGCAAGCGTCCTCACCCCACGCCATGGTGTTGTGACGCTCTTTGGTTACGGAATAGGCGTCCGGGTGGGCAGAGGCCACCTCATTCTTGAGGATGGGATCGGTTCGACCCGCCACGTGGCCAGATTTTCGCGCGTGGGGCACGGCCTTCGGCGTCTGGTAATCATCGGCTCCGATGGGCTGATATCACTTGCCGCGCTCCGCTGGTTAGCCGACCAGGACGTGTGCTTTTCCATGCTTGACCGGCGTGGCTCCGTGCTTGCGACAACAGGGCCAGTCCGCCCGTCCGATGCCCGGCTCCGACGCGCCCAAGCCCTTGCGCCTGAATCCGGGGCAGCCTTGCACATCGTTCGGGAATTGATTGGCCAGAAGCTTGCCGGTCAGGAACGGCTCGCGGGCGAAAAGCTATGCAATTCAACCGTTGCGGAGACGATTGGCAAGGCCCGCTCCGCAGTGGCTAAAGCGGATTCGGTCGAAGCGATACGTCGGCTCGAATCGCAGGGAGCGGGTGCCTACTGGTCTGCATGGCACACCCTGCGTGTCATGTTCCCTAAGAAAGATATTCAACGTGTGCCCGAGCATTGGCGCAGTTTTGGTGCACGCAGGTCGCCACTAACCGGGTCGCCCCGCCTTGCCGTCAATCCCCCCAACGCGATTCTTAATTACATGTATGCCGTGCTCGAATCGGAAGCCTGCTTAGCTGCTGCGGCGCTTGGACTCGATCCCGGTCTCGGTTTTCTTCATAAGGACATGCCGACTCGCGAGAGCTTGGCTTGCGATTTGATGGAACCAGTCCGGCCACAGGTGGACGCATTTGTGCTGGACTGGATTACTCGCGAGTGCTTGCGGCGGGAATGGTTTTTCGAGCAGCGCGACGGCAACTGTCGCCTGATGGGCTCATTCGCCGTCCGCCTCTCCGAAACTGCGCAAACTTGGGCTCGCGCTATCGCGCCAATAGCTGAAGGGGTTGTCCGCACGCTCTGGGCGACGAAGCCGAAGCCTGCCCGCCAGCTTTTCCCGGCAACGCGACTCACTCAGGGTCATCGGCGCGAGGCTAAAGACGGTCAGGTGGAGCCGCCCGCCCAGTCAACGCCCCGGCCCCCGGCTGTCTGCCGAGTTTGCGGGGTGTCAATCCAATCCGGTCAAAGCTATTGCGCTTCATGTGCTGTTACTGTTTCAAAAGAAACTCTTATCGAAGCAGCAAAGCTAGGGCGGGTCGCTGCGCACACCCCCGAGGCGCGTGCGCGACAAGCTGAGAAACAACGCCGACATGCCGCCGAAGTCAAAGCATGGAATTCTTCTGACAAACCCGACTGGCTGACTGAGGAAGTTTATCGCGAGAAGATTCAACCGCGTTTGTCGGGCATCACGGTCCCGGCCTTATCATCGGCTCTGGGCCTCTCGGAGCCTTACGCGGCGGAGATTCGCGCGGGTCGGTACTTGCCGCACCCACGGCACTGGCAGACGCTTGCACGTCTAACGCTACGGCGGGGCGGGCTTTGAGAGTGGGCACTGACCCATTAGGCGTATAATACAGTCAATTGATTTCAGACTCTTTGAAGGAGGTGTTATGGGCCTACCCGAAGACCTTCAAGCTGTCCAAGGCCTTCACGAAAAAGGGAACCTCACGGATCAAGAGTTCGCTGATGCTAAAGCAGCCATCCTGAAAAAGCATCAGGCACCCTCTTCTACCGAGAAGAAATCCTCAAAACCACCCGCCGTCCGCCTTTCGTTTGTCCTTGTGCTTCTCGCAATCTTGTTATCGTTGGTAGGCTTAGTTTGGTACAGCGTTGGAACCAAACAAACGGTACGGATGGTTGCTACCGTTGTTCACACGCCAATTGAGATTCAGAATGAAGTTGAGAATCTGCCTGCCTCATCTTGGAAGGCCATTGCCCTAAATCTTCCGTACACTGGCACAGTCAGCGTTGACCTAGCGGTTCAAAGGGGCAATCCGCTGGACGTGTTTCTTATGAATCCCGACCAGATTAACAACTTGAAAATGCGCCAGCGATTCAAGGTGTATACAGATTTCACCGCATCCAAAACCACAACCTACAAACGAAGTGGGCGACTCATGCAGGGGAATTACTATCTGGTGCTGCGAGACACGTCATTAGGGGTGTCGTCCGCTCGCTCTTCCGATGTGACTGTTAAGGTTGAATTGAATCCCTAGAGTTGGGACACGTTAAGGAGCGTAAAACCCAATGAGAACAAAGGTCACGATTATGACATTCTGCATACTGCTAGGCTCAAGCGGCTTGGCACAGGTTAAACATGGTATTCAGGCTGCCACTACAGGAAACGCCCTGCTCGACTGCCTCAATATTGAGACGCCATACGCACCCGATACACCAACAGTAACCATTTATGATTCCTTCTTCTGTCAGGGCTACGTTCTGGGTGTATTTCAGGCGATAGCCGGCGCTAACAAGAATGGCATCGGCATTGATGGGGTAAATCCACCGCTCGCCTGCCCTGGACCAGGAGTCACCATGCGACAAATAATGGACGTAATCAAGAACTACCTCTATGCACATCCGGTATGCACATCCGGAGTCGAGGGACAAGAATTCTTCCCGTCTGATTCTGGCTGCTTTGCGAGAAGCTTTCCCATGCTCAACCTCGCCAGCACCACCGGGTACACCGCAGCAATGAAGCGAAGGGGGGGAGCCTCCCTTTTGAAGCTCGGCTCAGTGGTTCAGTTGTATGACTCAGTTCTTCGGGGTTCTCACTACGTTCGCCAGCTAAGCCACTCGGGTGGATTACTC
>JBELAJ010000405.1:0-7677 GCA_049508935.1 Terriglobia bacterium
AGGTCGGCCAAGAATTGTTCCAAACGTGTTCGACATTTCGCGATTTCGCTCCCGGTCATGAACCGGAGCTTAACACTTCTCTTCTGTGAGGTCAATCTAACTTAACGTAGTAGTGCTAGGGATCGACCTCCACGACCAGGTAGAAGGGATCTGGACGGGACCCGCCTGCGCAATCCCCGATCCCCCAGGACTTAAGACATGCTTTTTATGCAATGGGTCACAAAGCGCCGGTTGACGAGCCGTCAGAATCGCGTTTGACCACGAGAATAGTGACATCATCGTGGAAACCAACCTCGCTGCAGAAATTTGCCGCGCTGCTGAAGATGTCGTGCATAAGTTCCTCCGCGGACAGCGAGGAACCGCGGCGAACCACGTTACAAAGGCGTTCCATACCGAATTCCTCTTGCGACCGATTCTCCGCCTCCGTAACCCCATCTGTATAGAAAACCAACGTGTCGCCGGCAAGAAGGTCTGCCGAGGCTATTTCACAAATCTCCCCTGAAAACATTCCGATGGGCGGACAAGACGACTCCAGGCGAGTGACCGCGCCGGTCTTTGCTCGAAATAGAAGCGCGGGGTTGTGGCCACAATTGACATAACGGACTGTGCGTTTGCAGGCATCGATTTCCGCAAGCAGCAACGTCACATAGCGGCTGCCGTCCGAGACGGAGTGGATTTCCGCGTTCAACCGTTTTACGATTTCCAGCATGTTGCGATCATGGTTGGTCTCAAGCTGCATGACCGCCGCTGTCGCGGACATCAAGAGAGCAGCGGCAATCCCTTTTCCGGCCACGTCGGCGACAACAATCTGAATGGTATGCGTGTCGATAGGGATGTAATCATAGTAATCACCACCCACGCCCCGCATTGGCTGCATCATGCCGGCGATTTGGAGTCCAGCGATTGCCGGTTTGCCCACGGGAAGAAACAAGCGCTGGACTTGCGCAGCCAGATCCACATCCTGAAGAAGGTTGTCACGCTGGCGCTCGACCGTTTTGGCAAGCACTTCCCGCTGTTCGACATACCGCTGGATGAAGTAAACGACAAAGATGAAGCACAGCATCGCGGAGAAATGGTGGAAGATCCGAAGCCCCAGGTTGATATTCCGCGGGGAGTCAAAGTAATGGAACAAGATACAAACCGCGATGAGGCCATAGCTGATTTCCCTGCGCAAAAACATCGCGCCCACGCCAAGAGGGAAGATGTAGAGGTAGAGAAGCGAAATCGAGACGACACGATGGTCTGTATATGCGACCGCGGCCATCGCCCCAATGACTAAAACAAGTGGCAGCCAGGCCGGTCCATTCGACGCCACATCCTTCCGTAGGAGAGGCAGCAATGGAATCCTCGCGCCCAAATCGTTCGACCTGGTGGCCTTCGATCTTCCAACGGCGAGGCGCATTAGGGTACTCATTCAAAAAGGATTTTCGCCATCATATTCGAAAAACCTCCTGCGGCCTCCGCCGCCAGCGGTCATGAGGATTACCGGTCATGCAGCCTGCCGCGCCGGCATGGCCCAAACGAGCGCTGGACTGACGGAGGCACACAGGCGGCGACCCGTGCCCGACACCGCTATTACTTTGATGATCCCGGGGGGAATTGTTTAAACAATTTTTCCACGCCCTTATCAAGATTCTGAATGTTCTTGTTCGAGTTGCTGGAGAGTGTGTCGCTCGATGAGCCTCTCCCATATCAACTGCTTCGTTTTGGTATCGAACAAATCGACGACCAACGTGCCCACCTTATACGTTTCTGTTGTGGTGGTTGCATCTCCAAAGCCTGCGCCGCCAAAGCGTCTCCAACCCCAACCTCCTCCAAACCCGTCGTAAAACGTATTCAGAGTCTGCTGATCGTGTGTAACTTCCATGGCGACGATCGAAACATCGCCGCCCGAATTCACCTGGGTCCAGCCTTTTTGTGCCAAGGCGGCATTGACGGCACTCTTGATGCGATCGACATACAGGGGGTCTCTCGTCTTAACTTGCTCCCACGAGTATGTCTTGTATTGCCCGAAGTTTGCACTCCGATCGTAATCGGTCTTCACCTGCTGTGCCCATGACGTGCCCGCGATCAGGAACAGCATTCCTAGCAAAACGAGCGCAACTCTTTGCAGTTTCATATTTCCCCCTTCATTTGACATTGCGTGCGACACAATCGGAATGGGCAACCGGGCTGCCAAACGTGTGGAGCTTGCAAGTGACGGAAGTTAGAGGCCGACCCCAAGTGAGAGCCGGGCGTCGGATGTCAACCCGCTCAACACCATGTCCAATCCTGACATCGCGGCAATTCTGCTACGCGGGAAGGGGCTCCCGGCTGGATCGTGAGATGCCAAGCTTTTGCATGCGAAAGTACAGGGTAGACCGCTTGATTCCAAGGCGGACCGCAGCCCCATCGGGGCCGGCGACGACCCACCTGGTAGAGTGAAGTGTCTTGCAGATATGATCCCGCTCAGCTTCTTCCAACGTGATTGCCGCCGACGGTGCAGTTGCGGGGGATTTCTTAAGTTGGTGGAGCGGAGGGCGCAGAACGGATCCGGCAGTCAGGATTACACTCCGCTCGATGAAATTTTGCAGTTCGCGAATGTTCCCCGGCCACTCGTACGAGCTGAGCGCAGACATCGTTTCCGGAGGAATGTGTTCGATTTGCTTACCCATCCTGCGGCCAAAGAGCTCGACAAAGTGTGCCACCAGTAACGGAATGTCCTCAATGCGCTCCCGCAACGATGGCAGCAGGATCGGGAACACGTTCAGCCGATAGTAGAGGTCGCTGCGAAATTCGTTCCGCTTCACCATCGCCGCCAAATCCCGGTTGGTCGCCGCGACCAGCCGAACGTCCACTTGGTGGGTCCGGGTACCACCCAGGCGCTCGAACTCTTGTTCCTGAAGGACACGCAGCAATTTGGACTGCAACGCCAGGGGAATGTCCCCCACTTCGTCCAGGAAAAGCGTCCCCCCGTCGGCCATTTCAAAACGACCGACCTTTTGTGCGATAGCTCCTGTAAAAGCGCCCTTCTCATGTCCAAAAAGCTCGCTTTCCAAGAGATCGAACGGGATGGCGGCGCAATTCAGCTTGATGAACGGGCGTCCGCACCGCAAGCTGATCTTGTGAATCGCGCGCGCGATCAATTCCTTCCCGGTGCCGGTTTCTCCCTGGATAAGAACCGTGGAATCTGTCGGCGCGACGCGGTCGACATTATCAAACACCGCTTTCAGGGCACGACTCTGTCCGACCCCTTGCTCGAATCTGCGCTGATCGCGGTTCAGGTCGCCGTACACATACCTTTCGGAAGCTCCCATGGGGTACCTCCTGGCGCACACTGATGTACGCCTCCGCTATTGGGTTCAGCTCCTCAGAGCCGCTCTAACACTCTCGATCAGGACTTCGTCATCGAACGGTTTGGTCAGAAACTCCGCTGCGCCAGCCCTCAACGCCTGCGCCCGCATTTTTGCGTCGCCATGTGCCGTGATGAAGATGGTAGGGATCCTGCAACCTTCGGCGTTCAATTTCTCCTGCAGTTCCAGACCCGACATTCCCGGCATGCGGATATCCACGATCAGACATGCAGTCACGCGCTGTTTTCCGGAACTCAGAAATTCCTCCGCCGATGCAAACCCCTGTACTGGCAAGCTGACCGCTTCCAGCAGGTCCTGCACTGCGGTGCGAATCGAATTATCGTCATCGACAATCGCCACCATTTCGGTCTTGGTCTCGATGGCCATAGTTGAAATCTACCAGCTCCGCCAAAAGCGGCGCAATCACACGTTAGTGGTATGAGGTCGAAAGGTGCCCTGATTAGAGGAGCTATACACTTTGGAGGCTTGGGTAAGCGCAAGATAAAGAGGAGGGACAGCAAACTGTCAAGCTGTCTGGTATAACGACGGCAGCATCACGTTACTTCCTGCCGGGCGGAAGCTCCAATTTCCCCGCCATTTTAACCAACTCCGCGAGTGATTCGGCTTTCATCTTTCTCATTGCGCGGCCGCGTTGGATCTTCACCGTGTCTTCGCTATTTCCGAGCTCGGCAGCTATTTGCTTATTGAGCATGCCCGATACCACCAAGGCCATGACCTCGCGCTCGCGTGCCGTCAGCGCCTCATAGCGCTTGCGCAATTCGGCAAGCTTACCTTGCTCTTGGCGCCCCACCCGGTCACGGTCCAAAGCCTGGTGGATCGCATTCAGTAGGTCCGCGTCGATGAAAGGTTTGGTCAGGAACTCCACCGCACCGGATTTCATGGCCTTCACCGTCATGGGAATATCTCCATAACCGGTGATGAAAATGATGGGAATTTGGACACCCGCCTCAGCCAACTGACGCTGAAAGTCCAGACCGTTGACTCCAGGAAGTCTGACGTCCAGGACAAGACAACTTGGCCCATCCGGCCGCTTGCTTCGTAGGAACTCCTCCGCCGTCTCGAAGCACTCGCAACGCAAGCGCACCGACTCCAGCAGACCTTGGATGGACGCACGCACACCGGCATCGTCATCAATGATGAACACCGTTGGAGCGCCTGCGGGTATCATCCCTGTGCCTCGACCTTGGTGGGTAGTGCGATGTAAAAACTTGCGCCGCGTGGAGGGTTGTCCGCAGCCCATAAGCGGCCTCCATGCGATTCCACGATGGAGTGGCTGATCCGCAGTCCCATTCCGGTCCCTTGGGGCTTCGTGGTAAAGAACGCATTGAAGATCTGATCCGCCTGCTGAGGGGGTAGCCCCACGCCGGTATCGCTAAGGGACACTAGAAGTTGGCCGTCTTCCGCTCGCTGCGACTGGATGGCGAGCTCTCGCGTCCCGTCCACATCCTTCATTGCATCCACGCTGTTCATCACGAGGTTCATCATTACCTGCTGCAATTGCACGCGATCTCCCATGACCTGGGGAAGATCTGCCCCCAGTTCCATCCGGACTGAAATGGAGTATCGCGCGGCCTCGCCGCTCAGCAGGACGATCATCTCTCGAATGACTTCGTTTACATCGACCAACTCCCATGGCGGAGTACTCTTCTGGAAAAGCAGGCGAATCCGGCTGATGATTTCCGCCGCCCGCGTTCCGTCCTGCACGATCCGCAGGGCGGCCGCGCGCGCTTTGTCGAGATTGGGGACGTCGCCCGCCAGCCAGCGTAAACAAGCATTGGCATTGGTGACAGCGGCCGAAATCGGTTGATTTATTTCGTGCCCCAGGGAAGCAGTCAGCTCGCCCATGGTGGTCACCCGGCTGACGTGGGCGAGGTCCGCCTGCGACTGGCGTAGCGCTTCTTCGGCCCGCTTTCGGTCCTCGAGGTCGGCACGAGTGCCATACCACCGAAGGACGCGTCCCTGCTCATCCCGCAGCGGATTGTCTCGGATCAAAAACCAGCGATACTGCCCGTCCTTCCCCCGTATTCGTGCCTCTATCTCAAAAGGGACATTCATGCGCTGACGAAGGGCCTCTAATCTCTTCAGATCGTCCGGATGAAAGATTCTGGCCAGGGCGTCTTTTGATTGCGCCTCTTCAAGAGTGAGGCCGGTGTATTCCCGCTCTCGCCGATTCGCAAAAAGAGGGTTCCAATCCGCGTCGAAAACAACGACCTGCTGGGGAATCGCATCGATAAGCTGTCGAAGCTCCCTTTCGCTTTGCCGAATCTTTTCTTCCGCCCGCTTGCGCTCCGTGATATCGCGAATGGCGCTGGAAACCAGCATCCCCTCCTCCGTCTCCAGCGGGCTGAGGCTGATCTCAACGGGAAACTCGCGACCATCTTTGTGCAGGCCGTACAGTTCCAACCCGGCCCCCATCGGCCGCACGCGAGGGTCGGCATCAAAAGCCGTGCGGTGTTCCGGATGTTTACTCCGGAACCGCTCCGGCACCAGCATTTCGATCTTGTTCCCCAAGACCTCTCGCCGGTGATAGCCAAACAGCTTTTCCAGTTGCGCATTGACCAAAACAATTTCGCCTTTATGATTCACCACCGCGACCGCGTCCGGCGCCGATTCCAGCAGCCCGCGGAATTTCTGTTCGGCCCGCTTGCGCTCCGTGATATCCATGATCGTGCCCACAAACTCCGGGTCACTGGAGGGGTTAGCCAAGAGACGGCCGACACAGTGGACTTGCTTGACGGGACCGTCCGGAAGCGCGAGCCGGGCCTCGAATTCATAGCCTTTCCGCTCCCGAATGGCCGCATCGAGGGCCGCGTCCACCAAAGGCCGGTCGTCGGAATGAAATCGTTGCAAGGCAGTTTGAAAGGACGGAGCGCGCTGTTCCGGATCGAAGCCCAGGATGCGAAACGTCTCCTGCGAAAACAGGAGTTCTCCGGAGGAAGCATTCCATCCCCAGCTCCCGGTGTGGCTTAGCTTCTGGCCTTCGGCCAAGAACTCCTCGCTGCGGCGCAGCTTTTCTTCCGTCCGCTTGCGCTCCACGATCTCGGCTTGCAGATGCTCGTTAGTTCTGGCAAGTTCGGCGGTGCGTGCCCGCACCATGTTTTCCACTTCGTCGTAAGCCTTGTGGAGCGCCTGCTCCGCAAGGCGCCGCTCCCGATTTTCTCTTTCGAGCTCCTGATTCGCGGCGCGCAGTTGAGCCGGGCTCGGGAGAGCCACGGCTTCCGGTACGAGGTGGACAAACAATGCTGCCGTGGCCACGGACGACACGGCGGTAATGGCCTTGATGACACCAGCCAGCCGATAGGTGCCGTGCCAGAGGGTCCAGACCTCCATCAAATGCGTGGTTCCGCAACCGAAAATGAAGATACCGAACATCAAAAACATCCAGTGAAAGGGCAGATCGCGCCGCTTTCGGACGAAATAGACCAGTGCCCCGGGAATCACATAATAAGACAGCGCAATCATGCTGTCCGAGATAGCGTGTAACCAGACGATTTCCGGCTGCCAGAGATAGCAGTACCCGTGTCCCATAAAATCGGACGAGAACAGTTTCATCAGGAATTCGCTCATCCTCCACTCCCTTCCTGTTCGCTCGGGGGTCACTGGTCAGCATTCGTCCAGTCGCGTATGAAACGCGAAAGGACTTTTAGATGGGCCCTGGGCAGACCTTGAATCCTGGATTGCTAATGGTACCCAGCACGGTATCTCCGGTTCACACCCCCGTTCTTGAATTTTACCTGGAACAACCCTGTCACCGTCAGCCGGCAGCGTGAACTGAAAGATGGCGCCCCGCGGTGAGTTGCCGGCAGCCCACAAGCGGCCTCCATGCGATTCCACGATGGAGTGGCTGATCCGGAGTCCCATTCCGGTCCCTTGGGGCTTCGTGGTAAAGAACGTATTGAAGATCTGATCCGCCTGCTGCGGGGGTAGCCCCACGCCGGTATCGCTAACGGACACCAAAAGTTGGCCGTCTTCCGCATCTCGCTGGTCATCGTGGTAACCTTTCAATTTTCAGTTTTGGGTAGCTGCTTAATGCTGGTGCCATAGTGGCGGACGGAGTTGTACCACTGCCATCCAAAATCACGGGGAGCGAGGCCAGTGATGAGATGTCGCGATGCGCCATGGTTTGCCGTGCCCTGTTCGGCAGACCGAAGTCCACATATCGTAGCGCGGCTGCTTCCGCGTGGCAAGCCCGAGTGCCCGAGGGTGTCAAGCCCGGATAGAAATGTCCCCATCCTTAACCGAATAGAAATGTCCCCTTTTTCAGGTTTCTCTTTCACGTACTTTCTCTCTCTTTCTCCTGCTGGAGTAGTGAGTCACGGCGTTG
>JBELAJ010000406.1:0-7635 GCA_049508935.1 Terriglobia bacterium
TGGTTCGTAGGGGCTCTGCCCCGGCGCTGACCCGCCAAGATCTGAGCCGGAAGCGGGGCCCCTCCTCCTGAAGAAGAAAACCCCAACTGGAGAAGAATAACGCTTCTCAGCTACAGCGCTTACAGGTGTTATTAAAAGATTGGCCGGTTAATACCCGTTTATCGGCCAACTTGGATTTTCGATGATCACTTCGCTTACAAGTGGGAGTGGTCTTGGACGCACACGTCAGCCCGTGGGTCGCCAGATCCGACCACTGACGGTTGGGCGGATCTGCCGGGTCACGGGTTCCTCCGCCGTTGTTCCCACGGAGTGGGGATGTCCGGCTACGGGTTGGTGTGAGCGCGCTAGGAAGAGCTGCGCAGGAGGGCACCAAACTCGCACCTGTGCGCTACTCGCTCCTCTTCTGCTTGGGTGTTAATCTAAAGTGCAACAAAAGCTTGACTACCGAGGTACCATTTATCATATGAAATTGGCTGACCTGGGGAGATTGTCTGGCCCAAGCCTCAGCGCCGGCTCCTAATGAAGTGATGGACAAATCGGTAACTACTCCCGCTGCTCCTAACCTCCGAAACCGAATTATTGACTCTCTCCGATCCCAGGGATTTCGTTTCCGAAATGGAACTATCCTACCCCCAAAGGACCTTACAAAAGAGAGACTGCGGGAATTGCACAGAACCGCGGTTGAGCACAGGATCGACTGTGCCCGAGGCGGACTTATCCGGAAAGAAAACCACCTGCTTGGCCTGATTGCAAATGGAACCGAAGTTGTCCCAACAAAGATTTCCCCCCGCCTCATCGAGGTTGCGCCCGACTCTGAAGGGGAGCTCCTTTTCCGATATGCTAGCTTGCACTGGAGTATTCCGGTGTCATCCGGTTATGGGCGAAGAATCAGATTTCTTGTCAGGGACGAACAGAACGGCAAACTCATGGGGATCATTGGGCTCGGGGATCCGGTTTACAGCCTTGGACCGCGTGATCAATGGATTGGCTGGTCCCAAAGTGAACGCAAGAAACGGCTGCAAAACGTCATGGATGCCTATGTGCTGGGTGCCGTCCCTCCCTATTCCTTCCTCCTTTGCGGAAAGCTCATAGCAATGCTGGCTGCAAGTGACACCATACGCTCCGCGTTCGCGAGAAAATATGGCGGCGAACGGTCGTTAATCAAGCGCAATCTGCATGACGGTCGTTTGGCCCTTATTACTACGACCTCGGCCCTCGGCCGCTCGTCGGTGTACAACAGGCTCCGGCTTGGCGGCGGGCTCTTGTACGAAAGCGTGGGGTTTACACGAGGGTCTGGCGACTTTCATTTTTCAAACGGTTTGTACGGAGCTTTGACGAAGTTTGCCGTGGCGAACTGCGAGCCGACGGCAAAGCAGGAACGGTGGGGAACAGGATTCCGCAATCGCCGAGAGGTGATCCGAAAATGCCTGCACGCCCTGGAGCTGCCAAGAAATTGGGCGTATCACGGGATTGAGCGCGAGGTTTTTATGGTACCCCTCGCCCGAAACACGAGGGAATTCCTTACAGGGTTCCATTCCCGCTTGTTGTGGTATCACCGGTCGGCAACGGATGTGTTCGACCATTTCTGCAAGCGGTGGATGTTCCCTAGAGCTTCATGGGACAGACGATTCCAATATTGGCGCAGGGAAGAGTGGGCAATCTGGTTGAAGGGGGAGTCCAGCCATGGGTGACACCTTTTCGGATTTGCCTGATGCGCTCGTCCGCGATCTTCTCGCCCAGGCAACGCCGCTTGCTGAAAGAGTCTCTGCCCACCTGACCAGCCTTCGACAAGCCCGCGGTTCTATCCGTCAGCTCGTTCAGTCACAAGGGCTGATTGGGCACAAGGCTGACCTTGAAGTCACGAGAGAACCGTCCGTGGTCGGCATCGACGGCTCCTATCAAGCGCATCGTCTCACCGCCGTAGACTTATGCGCCGCTGCCGCAGTGGCTGTCGAGGGCACAGCAAAGGAGGCCCGGCGCCATTGGCAAGAGCCATTCCACCGGATGTGGGTGAATGGGTTGGAGCACAGCAAGAATGCCACGAACGCTCTCAGGGGGCTGATGATTTGCATGGAGCTAGACCTTGCTGCAGAGGCGCCGCACGATCTTGTGCTCTTGGATGGGTCCTTTATCGTTCTGCTCATTTACCTAAATCAGGGGCTAACAAGCTTTGGAGGTGCCCCAGCGGCCCTGCGTGACGAGTTCCAGCGCCAGTGGGGTGGGCAAAGGGTTTTGGATCGCTTCCTCGCACTCATTGAGAGTGATCGGACGGTAGCCGTTCCGAAGTACAGCGGCAGGAATGAGTTCGATCGACTTCTACTCAACCCCGGCCTCCCAGCAACGGACGGAAGGACTCTCGCGACGATCATGCTCGAACCAGATGAGTACATTTCCCCGCTGCCCATTTTTCATTTTGACTCTGAAGACACGGAGTACCATCTACCCGAGGCGTATTGCCCCCGCGACAAGCAAGACCGTATGAATCAGTCAATCGAAAACATGCGGGTGGTCTTCTACCGGCCCTATGGGTGGGCGCCCGCGATGCGCCTTGAGGTCACGGGTCCCATCGCAGCAAGTCGGTCAAGGCTTTCCATGGTGCTGGAGGGAATCAAGCGTCAGCTTTTCAGCCCCGCAGTTAAGGAGCCATACCCGCTTTTCCTTGCCGACCGAATGGTGAAGAGCCTTGGCGCCGGAGTGGCTGTAATTGAGCAAAGCGTAGCTCAGCACGCCGTCGGGACGACTCCGGATACAGAAGCAACGTTGCTGTGCCTGCAAAACTACCGGACTGAGGGAGGGAGAGGAGGGAGCTAGTGCCGAACGATCGAAGTAGAGACATAGCGGTGGTGGGAAGCCCTTCGACCAACACGGAGATCACGCTCGATCTCCTGCAAGAGGCGACTGAGGAAAGGTTGGTCGGTGCTCTGACCTCTTTCGAGGCGGTCCAAAACGGACAACAGATTACATCCGTTGGTCAGATTGTAGGAATCGAACTGAGGAACCGGTGGCACGAAGATTCTGTCTTTCGGAACTTAATAAAACGAACCGGCGAAATCCCGCCAATTACAAATCGCCAAGACACAAGAACGGCTGACCTAGTAGTAGGCGCGACGTTCCGTCAAGCAGCAAACGGGTTCGAGCCTGAAGTGTTGGGAATGGTTCCTCCGACTGGGACAATGGTTTCTCGCGTAGACCAGGCGCTCTTGGACCGTTTACTGGCACTCCACCGCTCTGAACTCGTGTACCTTGGCCGAGCTTATGCCAACGACGTTCTCTACCCCATGTGATTCAAGCATTTCGGCAGTGGCACTGGCGGTGCCGGGGAAGCTTACCACCTTGGAGTTTTCGGGAAGACCGGCTCTGGCAAGTCAGGGCTAGCCAAAATGGTGCTATGCGCCTATGCCCGCCATCCAGAGATGGGAATCCTCGTCATCGATCCGCAAGGAGAGTTTTCACTGGAATTCTCGGGTACTCGTGTCGGGCAGCAAGGGCTGCAACTCGATCAAGCAATCCGGGGACGAGGCCGCGAAATCCACGTTTATCGGATCGAGGACCTCCAACTGGACGATTGGATCTCCTTCGAGGAAATGGTGATCTCGTTGCGTTTCTTGGAGCAACTCGCAATCCCGAGTGCTTCTGCAGAAAACGCGAGGCGCGCGGCAGAAGTGATACGGGGAGCGCTTGAGGGAACACACAATCTCGATTCTCTGGGTGCACTTCCGCCGCTCCAGGATGCCCTAAACGCCATAAATAACACGAATAATGCAGGTTTCATTTACACTACCCGGACAAGAGCGCAGCAGCTTCAACAACGTGTACAGCGTTTCATCAACGACCCCCAGACGCTGAATCAGCTTCTCACCACCGTTTGGATCCCGATCTGCCAGTTATTCAGTCGCGGCCAAAATCGTCGGCGCCTATTTTCGTACCCAGGTCAGCAGCCAGGAATCATCAACATGCTACTTGCCCCCACCGCAGGAGCGCGTCCTCGTCCAGTGGTGGTTATCGACATTTCTCGGCAGGGGAATCAGCGCTTCTGGTCAGAAGAGCTTCAGAGGCGAATTCTTAGCAAGCTGCTCAGCATTCTTGTTTCCCAAGCGACCTCAAGCCTGAGCACACAACAAAGTGCGAACGTGCTCGTCCTGTTGGACGAGGCGCATCGACACGCGCCGAGCGGGAGGTTAGATGAGGATTCAGAGGCGGACCGCCTTCGTTCCTTACTCAGAAGGGCAGTTCGTGAAACACGAAAGTACGGGGTGGGATGGTTCTTCATCAGCCAGACACTGGGTGGACTGGACAACGAGATTCTGCAGCAGTTGCGAATCCTCGCATTTGGGTTTGGGCTTGCGATGGGAAGCGAGTTCGACCGTCTTCGGGACTTTGCTGGAGGCGACAAGCGGGCACTCGAGCTGTACCAGTCTTTCCGGGACCCGCAGAGCTTCCCAAGACGGGACCTCCAAGAATTTCCCTTCATGGCCGTGGGGCCAGTGTCCCCACTTGCATTCAGTGGCAGACCGTTGTTCTTCAGCGCGTTCACTAGTCCGGTGGAGTTTCTGCAGGTGAATAATCTGGTCACAAACGTCCCTGGGTGAACAGAATCTGGGCGCGTTAGCAGCGCGCGCACTACACGCTGCAAACATGGAAAACCGAAAGATAAATCTCTCCACTTACCTTTTGAGATCCGACAAGGTCAAAGCTTTTGAAGAAGCTGTGAAAAAGCTTGCGGCTGACGTGCGTCAACTTGCCGAGCCTCTCGATGGTGAGTTTATTTCTCTTCCATCAGAGCCCAAGGAGCCGGATTGGCTGGGTGCAGTTCGCTCTGCTCTGCAAGACCCGGACAACCTAACCTTGGAAGGCCAGTCGCCGGCTGGTCTGCTGGTGATCCGGCGTGGCTCACACACTTTTGTGGTTGCTTTTGGCCACGGGTGGCTACACCTAAAGGACGAGTGGGTTGAAGGAGATTTTGGCCTACGGGTGGCCCTCAATTCAATTCCACCTGACAAGGTCGTGGAGATTCGCGCCGAGCAGGTCTTCGCGAGGTGGCACATCGCGAGTGAACGCGCTCCACGGGCTTCACTTGTGAATGAATTTGGCGTTGAGTTCGATAGGGATGTGGTCGCTGCAATGGAAGGAATTCCATCCGTGAAACTGCTCGGCGAGCACGTTCGCGGGGGAACAAGCTTGCGGCTCGATCTGCCCTTTTCCCAATTGCCGGAAGTTTGGGACAAGTCCGCCCAGTTGTTCGCCAGCGACGAGTATAAGAAACGGTGGCCCGAAGTCGGCAACGTTAGACCGGTGAGCGACGAATCCGTCGTAGCCCGTCTTGAAGCTCAGTTGGATTCGGAGTTCGCCTCCGGACATGCTCACAAGAAACTTGTGCTCTTCACGCCTGCTCAGCGCCGGAACGAGGAGGCGCAGGTGGTTCAATCGTACGTGCTCGGGCGAATGTCTAAGAGCGCGGCTTTGAGACCATATTTGCTAGTTGGTAGCTGGCTTGACTTCCTCAAGGAAGAAAACCTCTCTCCGTCCGTCAGTGCGGCCAGAGAATCCCGCATCCATCTGCTGGACGCCGACAAGAGTGAAATCAACAACTGTACGGTTTTCCAGTGCATGTGTTACGAACTGTCACTCGACGACAAGCAGTTCATTCTATCGTCAGGTGTGTGGTACGAGGTAGTCTTCGATTTCTTAAAAAGAGTGAATAAAGCTATCGCCGATATCGGACAACCCGCGGCTACACTGCCCCCATGGAACGGAGCAGAAACTGAAGCTGAGTACAATAGGCGCTGTGCAACCCCGCCGGCCTTTCTCCACTTTGACCGTGCCAACGTAATCTTCGGAGATGGCTATTCACGATTTGAATTCTGCGACTTCTTGGATCAAAAGACAAAGACCCTCTTCTTTGCGAAAATCGCCTCAAAGTCAAGCGGCATGAGCCACCTCGTCGAGCAGGTTCGCCGAACCAGAGAACTATTGTTCAGCACGGATGGGAGCTATCGAAGGGTCTTGGCTAAGGTATTCAAGAAGTACCACCCGACCGTTGATGCTGACTGGCTGAAGGCCCGGCCCGCTAATGACGACTGGAATTTGCGTTTGGTTTCACTTGGCAGGCCGAAAGACAAATTACCCTTCTTCGCAAAGTGTGCCTTATGGCGGCTAAACAAAGACTTGACTGAGCGAGGCCACAAAGTCTCGTTCACTGCAGTTTGACCAACTGCGCGGACGAGTAAGAATAATTAAGACAGATCTGGAGAAGAGCACCAGCGCCGCCATTTGCCGGTTATGTCGGCTTGTCGGAAACTCGCCGGTGGTCTGTACAGGTAACGTGTTGCGTGCCGGGCGCGCCTTGCGCCAACCAAACCCCACTAAACCGACGAAATTGGCTGCCTTTTGTCCCCGTAGTAACTCCTTCCGAAGAATACCGAAAAAGCCTGTCGTCAATCCGCCGTGGAGCCTACAAAAACCCAGCACAATCTGTTTTTGAATTTTCGGGCAGTGGGTCTCAGGTAATAATTTGGGATCATCGGGAGCGAACGATTATCCCGCCATTTCAATAACAGTTACGGCAACACCGCAGCTGTCTTATAGTTATAGATAATGCCATGGTACGAGAGTGTCAAGGACTTCGAACTAGTCCCTGCTAAGCTGCCTGCGTCGCGCAAGAGTGGCGATAAAATCAATTCGCGTAGGGAAGGATCATCGTCGCAACGACCGGCTTCAAACGAGAACCGCTTGCATGGTTTATAGTCCTCAAAAAACGCAGCCTCCGGCGGATTTTGACTCACAAGGCTGTGGAGATTAAGTTGAGGACTGACTGCACCCGCGCAACAGACCGCTACCGGACCTAGTGGTACTGACAAAGACGAGCACGGCCAGCGCGCCGCGCAAGGCGACGCGCCCACAGTCGAACAGCAACTGAAAGTGCTGACCAAGAAGCTTGATCTCACCGGCGATCAGCAGACCAGAATCACGCCAATCCTCCAAGAACTGCATGACGCCACGCAGAAACTCGTGCAGGACAAAAGCCTGTCGCGCGAAGAGCGCTTGGCCAAGGTGAGGCCCCAGCGCTATAAAGCCGACAAACAAATCCGCGAGATCCTGAGCGACGACCAGAAGAAAAAGCTCGATCAGTACCTGCAGGGGCCGCACTCTGAAATGCATGGCAACCTGAGCGGAGCGACATCATTGCCGCCGCCAAAACCGCAGTTTTGAAGAGATCGCCATCGCTCACCTTTCCCGCCGGTGGGTAGCGGCCAGCGTGCCCGCAGTGGCTGTCCCCCCCACAACCAGGATCTCCCCGCTCCCTCATCCGCGCGCCTCCTCTGCCGCCGGCCCTTTGTTTTCTGTAACATTCTCGCTTTGTTCCGGCGATTTTGGTGTTTCGGTGGCGTTTTCCTCTTTCGGGCTTTCCGTCGTAGCGCTGACCTTCAGGCCAGCACTTTCTGACCGAGTAGTCGTAGCGCCCCGACCTGTCGGGGCATCTGCCGAACTGAAGCTCGGCGCTACTTCGGCACCGTCGAGCCCCACGAGCTTACTCAGTTCCTCGGCTTCGCGGTCGTTCGACTCATTGTCGGGAGGTCCGGCCGCCGGTTGCGCGGTTGGCGAATCGTCCCGACACTGGCGGGCATGTTCTTTGCG
>JBELAJ010000407.1:0-8741 GCA_049508935.1 Terriglobia bacterium
TGCTGCCGCACCGGAAGATTGTTGTAGTCACGCGCAAAAAACTGCCCGAGCGTCGCAAACCTCGTTAGCTTGCAGCAACTTGCACGTAAAGCGTCACTCCAACTCAATGGTGAACACCCGTCTCAAACGACGAGACGCGGCGGAGGATGCTTGACCGCCGGGAGTTCATGACGAGCGCCGGCGCGGCGGCCGTTTCCTTCTCAATCATAAAACCCGAATTGGTGCGTGGGTCGCAGGCCAACTCGAAAATCGCGCTTGGTATGATCGGCTGCGGCGGCCGGGGGACCTGGATTGCCGAACTGTTTCGCCAGCATGGCGGATATGAAATCGTGGCCGCGATGGATTACTTCCCGGACAAGGTGAACCCATTCGGCGAGAAGTTCAACGTGGCGGCGGAGCGCCGTTACTCGGGCCTGCTGGGGTACCGGCGAATGCTGGAAGGGAAGCTTGACGCCGTGGCCATCGAGAGTCCGCCCTATTTCCATCCCGAACAGGCAGCCGCCTCCGTGGACGCGGGCGTGCACGTCTATCTTGCCAAGCCGGTGGCTGTGGACGTGCCCGGCTGCCGAAGCATCGAGGAAAGCAGCGCCAAAGCCTCCGGCAAGAACCGGTGCTTACTGGTGGACTTCCAGACCCGCACCGACCCGTTTTACCAGGAAGCGATCCGGCGCGTGTACAACGGCGATATCGGCCCGATTCTGTGCGGCGAGGCTGCTTACTGGGCGGGTTCGCCTTTCACGCGCCAGGTGGAGCAATTGCGGGTGAACCCTGCAGACCCGGAGCGCCGCCTGAGGGCCTGGGGCGTGGACCGGGCGCTCTCAGGAGATATTATTACAGAACAAAATATTCACTCTATAGATGTAGCTACATGGATTATGGACGCCCATCCGCTTCGCGCTACAGGGATGGGCGGCCTGAAGTCGCGTATCGAAGGGAGTTGCTGGGACCATTTCTCGGTCGTCTTCACGTTTCCCGAAGAAGTCATGGTGACTTTCGCCTCCAAGCAGTTCGGCGAAGGCTACGACGACATCCTCTGCCGCATGTACGGCACGGCGGGCGTCATCGACACCCATTACGCGGGCAGCGTCGCCCTTTGGGGCAAGAAACCCTACGAGGGGGGAAAGTCGCCGGGCCTGTACAAGGACGGTGCGGTGCGCAATATCGCGACTTTCTATGAGAACGTCACTGGCGGCCGGTTCTCGAACCCCACCACGGCGCCCAGCGTGAGGAGCAACCTGACCACGATCCTGGGCCGCACGGCCGCGTACCAGCGCGCCGACAGCTTTATGGGCTGAAGGAGTAAAGTTGGGACCCTATCGAACTTTGCTAACCATGATTGACGAAGTGCTGGCCCAGGGCAACCATTACCACCACCGGCTGATGGATTACAATAACGATCCCAAGACGACCTTTGCCGACGTGCAACGATTCTTTACACTCCTGGAGGAAAGAATCAGGAAGCGACTCACCACGCAACCCCATCCATAGATTGGATTGGGACACCTACCCCTGAAAACTGAAGTCATAAGGTATATACTTAATTTATTAGGGGCTTCGAGTTTGTCTTGAAAGTCGTGCTTCTAAGGGGAGGTCTGCGATGGCGAAGGGCGCTCTCAACGATGAACAATTGCGGGAATACGAACGCAACGGCTTTGTCCTGGCGAGAGGAATGTTCGACGACGAAGAGACGAGCCTGTTGAGGCGCGCCGCCAGGGAAGACCGGGACCTCGATCAGCATTCTTTCGGTCGAGGAGACGGTGAAGGCGGGCGTGTTCGTCTTTCTCTCTGGAACCATCCCGGCGATACGCTGTATGGCATGTTCGCGCGTTGCGAGTCCATGGTCGATTCGGCGGAGAAAATCCTGGGCGGCGAGGTGTACCACTACCATTCCAAGATGATCATGAAAGATGCCAAAGTCGGCGGCGCATGGACGTGGCACCAGGACTATGGTTACTGGTACCAGAACGGCGTTCTGGCCCCGCTGCTCACGAGCGCTTTCATTGCCGTGGATCCGGCCACGCGGGAAAACGGCTGCCTGCAAGTCATTCGCGGCTCGCATCAACTAGGTCGCATCGATCACGTTTTGACGGGGGAACAGGCGGGCGCTGACCAGGAGCGGGTTCGCGAGGTGCTGAAGAGACTGGAACTGGTCCACGTCGAGATGGAGCCGGGCGATACTCTCTTTTTTCACTGCAACCTGCTGCACCGTTCCGATCAAAACCACTCTGACCAGCCGCGCTGGTCCATGATCTGTTGTTACAATGCGGCACGGAATGATCCCTACAAGGAATCTCACCATCCACGCTATACGCCGCTTCAGAAGGTACACGATTCAGCGATTAAGGAAACAGGGCTGCGGCGCTTTGCGGACACGCATGCCGACGTCGCCTGGCTGGAAGGTGAGAAGGATAGGAGCGCCCGGAGCCTTAAGGATTCTCGTGATCGGCCGATTGGATAATCGGCAGAGCAAGTTTTTGGAGCCAGATTGTTGGTATCGATAGGAGCTCTTCGGCGTTCGAGTGAGGCGGGCGGGGGATCGGATGACGGGGCGATCACACCAACTGGGCAGAGCGGGAAAACGAATCGGCAGGGCAATCGCAGAAAGAGATTGTTCACACGATCACCCGATCTCCCGATTTCCCGATTCCGTACTTATCAGCCACAGAGAACTGATCCCCTCGGACACTCAACACATCGACGGCGCTGTCGGCAGGGCAATTGATCTCGTAGAAGAAAGCGGCTGCTGTCAAGATGTGGGAGATATCCGGCTCGCCCTCCATGAAGCGCTCATGAACGCTATCATTCACGGCAACCACCGCGACCCTGCAAAGTATGTGCGCATGTCTGTGGCCATCAAGGCTGGCGGAGAACTGATCATTACAGTCGAAGACTCCGGTTCCGGATTTGATCCCACCAAACTGCCAGATCCTACTGCGGGGGAAAACATTTACCGCGAATGCGGACGCGGAGTGTATCTGATCCAGCGGCTCATCGACGAGGTCGAATACAAGTTTCAGGACGGCACCGTGCTCACCATGCGATGCCGCCCACCAAAACGCCAACCCTGAGCGACGCCCTGGGGTGTCGAAGCAACGGAATTTCTAAGTTTTTCCTCATCTAACTCTCCAATCTGCCGATAAATGAGATGTGCGGCGCGTGATCGCGTCGGCTCTTGAACAAAAGCGACGGTATTGGTGAGAGTCGGCATCGCGTTGCGAATCGAGGATGAAATGCTCTACATATTCCTGCTTGCCTTCTTTCTGGTTGAATTCCTGGTGATTATTGGCGTGATCTTGTTCGCGATCTTATTTTCGCGTCCGGAAGTTCCCCTCAAAGGGCACGGCGGGCTGGAACGTATCGTTGCTGACGACGACGTTGCGTGCGCCCTTCAACAGCGCGAGGCGCCCTCGACTCGCGGGAACGGTGCCTCGAGTGATCCACGTGTGCCGATAAGCCAGCTTACAGGGGTGCGGCCTCCAGTATTCGTCGCTCTCTCTTTTCCGTCCAGTGGGGGTTCATATCAGAACGCGGCCCAGAGGCCGTCGTGGTTAGCGAACAATTGAGGTGGCCGCGACCTTATGCATCCCATTAAGCGTTGGCGCCGAGGTTCTCGTACCATTTCACGTTGGCCGTGGAGGCGCCGATGGCCACTAGATCAAGGCGGCCATCGCCATTGATGTCGGCCGTGACGACGCCGGAGGCTGCCATCTGCGTATCCAGCGTTTGGCGCTCCCACTTCAGGCCGGAAGCGTCCAGCGCGTAATACACATAGAGGCTTGTTCCCGGGCCACGAAATCCTGCCACGATTTCATCATTGCCGTCGCCATCGAGGTCGGCGCAAAGGAGCGCGTGGCCGTCGTGGAAACTATCGTCAACCGGATGGCGGCTCCATAGTTCGCCCGCCTTTTCCCGGGTATAAACCACTACGTGCTCGCCATGCCAAGGCTCGATGGTAGCCAGGAAATGGCGGCCGTCCAGTCGGCCCACACCAATTTCGCTCGAGCCCCGACGTGGAGTCGAAAGCTGATCGCCCGCCGCGAGGTGAGTTTTTGTCCAACGAAGATCAGGGCCCATACCCGCGGAGTGGAAGAGGTGTACGCCCTCGAAGCTGGCGGTTAAGATTTCGTCGCGCCCATCGTTGTCCCAGTCGATGATCTGAACGCCGTGGACAACCGTTAACGAGTCGTCAATGAGGTGGGGTGTCCATTCGCCCTGGCCGGTATCCGTGGCAGAAACGTGCCCGCGCAGGAGCGGTTCGGGAGACTCGAACCAGGTGAGCGGCGCAGGGGCTTCGTAGCCGGGTTCCTTCGCGCCATACCCTAATAGCGGAACATCTACCAATCCCAGGCGACCGCTGCCGTCCAGGTCTGCCCAGCGCAATCGGTGTGAAGTGGGGATCCGGCCAAGCAAGTGCAACGGCCATTCAGAGTCCAACGAATCGCCGGGTTGCCCCCACCAGACGCTTCCTCCGGAGGTGCTGTCATTCAGCGCAAAGTCGCTCGCCAGCGCCAAACCTCGTTCCGGATAGTTGCCGCGAAACAGGGGCGCCAGACTGATGTTGTGCCGGGTCATCGTGGTGACGGGCCGAGGTTTCCAGGAAGGATTCTCGTACCACTCGACGATGCTCTCTTCGGAGCTTAACGCCAGGATGTCAAGACGGCCGTCGCCGTTAATATCGGCAACGGCCACCTGGTAGCCACTTGGAATCTGAGCCACCGTATGTTGTTGCCATTTAACCATCGCTCTCTTTCTTTGCGGAGCATCCACCCTGCCGGTAGCGGCCCGCGCCGCCAAGCTCCCATAAGCAGCGCAAAAGCTTGTAGCTTTCTTTAGGAAATCCCTTCGACCGAAAGTGCGGCCCCCATGGACAGCGTACCTTAGGCTGGAGTGATAGCAGGCGGATCTCATCACACCGATTGTACCTCAAAGCGGTTTCCGAGGAGCCACACGTTGGCTGTGCTGGATTGCGAATGAGAATTCACGACAGAGGTCACAGTGCGGCCAACAGACCGCGCTGCGATCTCCGTGGTGAATCTTTGCTTAGGCTGATGGCTGCCCGCTGATTTGATCGACGTCAATTGTTCGGGTATAATCTGTTGTTCGGGGCGTTCGCACTGTATAACGCTGGTGGAGACTATGCCTGCACGCACAATGTACGAAAAGATATGGGAAACACACCTGGTGGCGGAAGAACCGGGGAAACCCGCGCTCATTTATATCGACCGTCACCTCGTCCACGAGGTAACGTCCCCGCAAGCATTTGCCGGCCTGAGGACGGCACAGCGAAAGGTGCGCCGGCCGGACCTTACCTTTGCGGTGATGGATCACTCCGTGCCGACCAAGGACCGGAACCTCCCGTTGGTAGATACAGTCGCAGCAGCGCAGTTCGATGCCCTGGAGCGCAACTGCCGCGAGACGGGCATCATGCTCTTCAACATGCAGAATCCCAATCAAGGGATCGTGCACATCATTGGGCCCGAACTTGGCATCACGCAACCTGGCCAGACCATCGTCTGTGGCGATAGTCACACCGCGACTCACGGCGCCTTCGGCGCCTTGGCCTTTGGAATCGGCACGAGCGAAATTGAGCATGTCCTGGCCACGCAATGTCTCTCGCAATTCAAGTCCAACACCATGCTGGTGCGGGTCAACGGAAGTCTCGCCCCGGGCGTGACCGCGAAGGACATCATTCTCGCCGTTATCGGCAAGATGGGAATCGCCGGAGGAACCGGCCATGCGATCGAATACGCCGGCGAGGCCATCCGCGCCCTTTCCATGGAAGGCCGGATGACCGTCTGCAACATGACCATCGAGGGAGGCGCGCGCACCGGCATGGTCGCGCCCGATGACACCACCTTCGCGTACCTCGAGGGGCGGCCTTTCGTTCCGCGCGGCCGCGATTTTCAGGTTGCCGTTGACCATTGGAAGTCTCTAGCCTCGGACCCCGGCGCGGCTTTCGACAACGTGCTGGAACTCGAGGCGGGCAGCATTGCACCGCAGGTCACTTGGGGGACAAACCCCGGCATGGTTACGGACGTTACGGGCAAAGTGCCGGAGCCGGGAAGTTTTCGAGACCCCGTGGACCGCAAAGCCGCCGAACGCGCCCTAGCCTATATGGGCCTTGAGCCGGGCACGCGCATCGTTGACATCCCGTTGGATTACGTGTTCATCGGGTCCTGCACCAACTCCCGCATCGAGGATTTGCGCCAGGCGGCGCGGGTCGCGGCGGGCAGGAAGGTCTCGAAGACCCTCAAGAGCGCGTTGGTTGTTCCCGGCTCCATGCGCATCAAGGCGCAGGCGGAGAAAGAAGGTCTGGATAGGGTATTCCGCGAAGCCGGGTTCGAGTGGCGCGACGCGGGTTGCAGCATGTGCCTCGGAATGAATCCGGATATTCTGCCGAGTGGCCAGCGTAGCGCAAGCACCTCCAACCGAAACTTCGAGGGACGCCAAGGCAAGGGCGGCCGCACCCATCTGGTCAGCCCCCTGATGGCCGCAGCCGCCGCCATCGAAGGGCACTTTGTGGATGTTCGGACCTGGAGCACGGGTCGGGCGGAATAAGGTTAAAGGGTAAAAGCTTCGGAGGAACTCGGATCACGGACTAAGCTATGCAACCTTTTGGCAAACACACAGGATTGGTTGTACCCCTCGATCGCGTAAACGTTGACACGGACCAGATGGTCCCCAAGCAGTTTCTGAAGTGGACCACGCGCGAAGGGTACGGCCGCGTACTCTTTTACGACTGGCGCTACCTGGAGGGCGAAAAGCCCAATCCGGATTTCGTGCTGAACCTCCCCCGTTACCAGGGTGGAACGATTCTGCTGGCGCGCGCCAACTTCGGCTGCGGTTCCAGCCGCGAGCACGTCCCCTGGGCGATTCTCGATTACGGCTTCCGCACCGTGATTGCGCCGAGCTTCGCCGACATCTTCTATAACAATTGCTTCAAGAACGGAGTCCTGCTGGTCACTCTGCCTGATGCCCAAGTGGAAGAACTCTTTAAGCGCACGGAAAAGAATGAGGGCTATCGGCTGACCGTTGACCTCGAAAACCAGAGCATTACGGATGACCTCGGGCTTAGTCTATCTTTTCAAATCGACCCCTTCCGCCGCGAATGCCTGCTGAAAGGGCTGGACGACATCGGCCTGACCCTTCGTTATGCGGACCGAATCGCCGCCTACGAAGCGAGCCGCCACCCCTCCGCCGTCATGTACGAACCCGTGGAAGCAAGCCCGAATGCGCCGTGATTCTGAGGGATGATCTCTTTCCCGTTTGCGGGCTGGCTAGCACCGAATCCAGATCAGCCCACTGGAAGTCGCCTCTCAATATTCGGGCCATTCTGAGACGTCCTCTGACAGTCCTTCTTCGGCGAGAGCTTTCTCAAATGTGGCGTCAAGTTTCGCGCATTCCTGTGCCAGTCTCCTACGGTCAAGGTGGGCACGCCTTCCGCCGATAGTCGCTTGATTAGTCTGGCTCGGGCTGGCACAACGTGATCGCCTCAGCGGCGTCATACAATGCTTCGAGTTGGTTCGCACACTCTTCAAGGTGTCTGCTTGCTCATTAGAACTTTGAATCCGGCCTGTTGGAAATGCATGTCCGTCGTAAGCGCCTGGTCGATACCTTGCCCCGCCATTACCACAAAGGACAGGCAATCCGTTAGGCCCCATTCCTTATCCCGGCGGGAAGAAAAAAGCTCAATCGCCTGGTCAAGCAAGTGGTCCGTTAAGGGAATAATCTCAACAGTCGGGTCCGCAAGGAGCGAAGCAAGCAAGAGGGCGCCAGCGTGTCGATGCCGCCGCTTCGCGAGGGCATTCCCAATTTCCAAGAGAACGGCGGAAGTGGTAATTAGGCGCGCCGCATTTGCTTCCAAGTCGTCCGCCAGCGCCGTCGCCGAGGCATGAAACTGATCGGCGGGACAAGACAGCGCGATCGCATATGCGGCATCGAGAAAAACGCTATCACCCGCGTTTAGGCGTCTCGCCATAGAGGTATTCTTCCAGGTTGGCCGACCAATCTGCGGGGCCGTCCAGTTTTAGGGAACGAGCTGTCTTGAGGAAGGACACCGGGGCTTCAACGGGCGAGGGCGTTTCAATCGTGAGACGAACGCGAGTATTGGGGGCAAGCTCCAGGGGTTCTTCCGGGCGGAGAGTTTTGCCGTCGAATACTGCCTTGATTGTCTTGGTCATGCCGTTCTCCAGAACTCGCAAGCCTCTTGACATTATAGCGAAAAAGTTGCGGGCAGGGAATTGCTTATTCACCCCCACCATCTTTCGCCCGGCATCAAATGCGCGCGGACGGTGTCTTCGTTGAGTTCCACGCCCAAGCCCGGCTTCTCTGAGAGTCTATACTTTCCGTCTTTGATCACGGGGCCGTCGTAGGCTACGAATTTCTCCCATTCATCAGTCGTGAGTGTCCCAGGTGAAAATTCCTGGGCGCGAAAGTCGCGGATGGCAGCGGCGCAATGAGCGGAAGCGAGCGCACCCACCGGGCTTGCCGCCAGGTGGGCACAGACGGGAAGGTAGTGGGCGCCTCCGGTTAAGGATTGCTCACCGTGAAGTTGACCGCATTCGAGGCGCCCCCGCCGGGTGCCGGGTTGGTCACCACCACGGGATAAGTTCCTGCCGTGGCCAGGTCGCTCGCGCTCAAGGTGACCTGCAATTCAGTTACGTTGAGGAAGGTCGTCGCGTGGGCAACTCCGTTGAAGCTGACTGTCGACGTCGACATGAACTTCGTGCCCCTGATGGTCA
>JBELAJ010000408.1:0-7627 GCA_049508935.1 Terriglobia bacterium
TGAAACCCTGTTATAGACGTTGTTCCCGATATACTTTTCATTTGTAAGGACCCTATGCACCGCGACCCGTGTCCAGGGCGCCCCCCAGCCTGTTGTGATTCTCCTCGCGTTCAGGCTTCGCGCAATCTCCCCCTCAGATTTTCCCTCCTCGACAAAGGCCCGATACATGCCTCGAACAGTCTCCACTTCATCTGGGGGACCTGGAACTAATACAACACGGTCGGTCTGGATGTTCTTCTCTTCACCTCGCTTCAGATTGCCCTTCTCGTTACCGTCTGCGCCTCGCAGCATTCGGCGAAGACCAAAACCCGGCGGGCCACCCTGGCGATAGCCGAGCTCGATAAGGTGGCATTGCCCGCTAAAGACTTTCGCCGACAACTCGCGGCTGTATTCACCGGCCATTGCACGCTTTACGCCTTTGACGATAGTCGAGACAGGGCTGCCATCGTTCTCAAATTGTTCCGCGCAATAATGGACCGCTATCTTTGCGCGTCGACACATGTATTCGTAGTATGCGCTTTCATCAGCATCCTGGAACCGGCCCCAACGGCTAACGTCATAGACGAGGATCGCTCGGAAGTTGGCTTGGCCTGTTTCCACATCATGAATTAGTTGCTTCAATGCGTCCCGTCCATCTAGCCGGAGACCGCTTTTTCCTGCGTCAGTGTAAGTTCGAACCACCGACATACCGCGCCTCAGCGCAAAGTCCCGGATAACCTTCTGTTGGTTTTCTGTGGAGTACTGCTGGTGCTCGGTCGACATGCGGACGTACTCGGCGGCGGGTATCGCCTCGCGTTCAACCGGCAATTGTGAGTCGTCGGGTCGGTCCATTCTGGCTGTGGCTCAATGAGCCTAGTGCGTCCGGCGCCTCGAACTAGTTGCGCGGAAGTTTCCTTTCTTCTACTGTCGGCGCCCCGCGGGGCTGCAGCTGCCACGCGCTGCTTAGCGTACGTGCCAATTAAACTCCTTTTATAGCTTCGGCAACGGTCAATCTTCAAAGGGATGTTCTTTTTATGTTTGACGCGATAGAACGTACTGCAAAGAACCTTCAAATACAATCAGTTTGGCGTCGGCAACGATGTTCTTTGTATATGCCAGGCTGTTCTTTTCTCCGGCCGCTTCTTTGGGGCAGACAAGCAAAATGGTCGCGTTGGATGACCTGAGGTCAATTAGAGAATTGTCCCTAGCGAGATCCAGGAGCCGCTCGAGCTCCTTAACCAAACTGCCCGTACTTCTCACAGAGCGGTTTGGGATCGGACGCCGCGCAAGGTACCGCCTCATGTAATCGGGGTTCGCTTTACGCCATTTCCGCTGGCTGCGACGGCACTGTTCCTTGTAGGCAGGATCGGTGTCGAGTTTCCATCGGTGATAGTCCGCGCGGCGTCGACGTTGGCATTCGCCGGAGCCGCAGACTTTCTGATTAGGATGATAGCGGGATGGCTTAAATCTTCGTTTGCAGTAAGGACATGTCTTTTGTCGCATACGATTTGTGGAAGCAGTCTGTGTTAGAACTACTTCGGAGGGGAGAGCGAGGCGCCAATTAGACGTTCACTCAGCAACCGCGCCCTGTATAATGAGAGCGGAATGGGATATTGATAATCGTGCTCAGCGTCCTAGGACAGGTGGGCTGGACACCGTCCCGGCGCTTGAGTGAGTGGTGAAGATAGCTCACGGCATCGAAGAATGTCCGCAAGGACGATAGAGGAAAGAAAAGGCAAAACCAGCATGCAGAGAGAGCGCAAGCGCAAAGAGACCCACGACATAAGGCCACATAAGTACCGCGCATGGTTCGCCGAAGGTGATGGAACCCGGCTGCCGGAGCCCATCTTTGCGCTGGCGAAGCGCATGCAGGATTGTTGGACCGACATCGCGCTGCACAATCAGGACGCTTTTGAGGAATGGCGCATGGCGCATCCCCTCCCAGCCCCTCCTGATGGGCTGGCGGGCGAAGCCTTTGAAGATTGGCGCAGGAAGAACTGGCCCAGGCCGCCCAAGCCTTTCTATGAAGCTAATCAAGCGTGGGCGGAAAGCCGGGTGAGGCAAGCAAACCTGCCGGGTGAGCTGGGCGAGACGATTCTCGACCGCCTCTCCGTTACGGTCAACAATATGAAGAAGGGTGGTGGCCCGCCCAAGCCTCACTACCGATTGGATCGCTTCGCGTTCCATCACAGGTACACCAGCGGCGGCCTCCCTGTGCTTGGATTGCGCAGCCAGCGAAGCCAGCGGTTTCATATCTTGCTTCCGCCTCCGAACGCTTATCAGCCGAAAGGCGGGATGAGGAATCCGCATGAGCTGCGCCGTCAACGCGCGTGCCCCGCCTGGTTTTGCGTAGACGGTGTACCGGTCCGCCTCAATGTCATGATGCACCGGCCCTTGCCCGAAGGCGATGCTTACCTAAAGCGGGTGGCACTAGTGGGCAAGAAAAGCTCGGCTGCTTTGCCGTGGGAAGTCTTCCTTGTCCTTACCGTTGAGGTGCCATTAGCGAAGGAGCCACAAGCCCCGGCCGGGACGCGATGCGGTCTTGACGTTGGTTGGCGCAAATTGGACAAGGATCGGATGCGCGTCGCAGTGCTTTATAATGGCGGGCCCAATTCCGAGGAACTGGTCATGCCCTTGCGGATTCATGACCGCAAGCTGGGAGAGGTCTCGCTTGAGCGCTTGGCGGGCCTCAATAGGTGTCGCGACGCTTTGCTGGAGCGGACAAAAGCCTCTGTTGCAACTATGCTCGGCACCGAGCCTTCGGCATGGGCGCAGATGCGCAATGGGGGGCTAGTTCGCCTCATGCGCGAAGACGGGGCTCCGCCGGAGGTGCCTGAGGCGTGGAAGCAGGACAACGACCGGTACCTGCGGATCGAGCGCATGGTAGCCGACCGTCTGCGCAGGCACTACGACTGGATGGTCCTGCCACATATGCAGAGCCTCGCGGGCCACGATTTCGCGACCGCTGGACCATTCCGCCCGGGTCAGCACTATTTGGTTATTCACCTCTTCGTTCTAACCCTGGCCGATTACAATTTCTTGCCTCTCCCCGACTCGCGTTTTTCCCTCTATTACGCCTTGCGGTCTTTGCGTGTCACGTGCGACACCGCAAAGTGGTTCAACCAAGCCGAATGGAAACGAGTTCGCGCAATCTTATATTTTGGATTTTGGACTAACGACCCGCTTGGAGCGCAGCCGGTTGGCTCGGGCCCTCACGATTGACACTAAGGCCACCGCTTGGGACGGCTTGGGGCCGGGGGCAGACTACCCGGGTGGGAGCTGGGGCAAATCTCGGCCTTGCACCCATTTTCGAAATTTGGGCTAACTAGGACTCGAACTTCAGGTTGGCCCATCCTTCCGCGTAGCGGCCACCTGCTGCCAACAGTTGTTCGTGCGTCCCGGATTCCACGATCCGGCCTTCGCTCATGACGTGAATGACGTCTGCAAACATCGCCGTGGAAAAGCGATGCGTGATCATAAGGACTGTGCGGCCGGCTGTCAGTTTTCGAAACCGCACCAGCCAATCGGCCTCGGCCCAAGGGTCCATGGCGCTCGTAGGCTCATCCAAAACCAGGATGGGGGCGCGGCGGAGAAAGGCGCGGGCCAGCGCGATACGCTGCCACTCACCCATGCTTAACTCTGTGCCGTCGGCGAACCCCCGGCCCAAGGTGCTTTCAATACCCTGAGGCAGGCGCGCGATGATCTCCTCGGCGCCGGCGGCACACACGGCTGTTGCCACAGCATTCGCGGGTGAGCTTAGATCCCCATAAGCAATGTTCTGTCGCACCGTGTCGTTGTAGTGCACCGGCTGCTGGAAGAGCACCGTGATCCTGCTGCGGAGCTCGTCGATATCGAGATCGCGCAGGTCGACTCCGTCCAGCGTTACGCGGCCCGCCTCAGGGTCGTAAAAGCGGCAGAGCAGCTTGATCAGCGTGCTCTTGCCGGCTCCATTCGATCCCACCACCGCAACAATCTGCCCGGCGCAAATCTCCAAATCAAAATCCTCGAGCGCCGGCCGTGCGCTCCCGGGATAGCAGAATCGCACGCCCAGCATTCGTATGCCATTTTTGACTGCGGGTGGCACCGGCAAGGGCCGCAGAGGGCTGACGACGCGCGGTTCCAGCTTCAGAAACTCGTACAGATTCCCAAGGAAAAGCAGGTTGCCATAAAGCTGGCCGAGGTCTTCCAGCAGACCGCGCATGAGTCCCAGGCCTTGTTGAAAGGCTTGGTAGAACATGGCCAAGTCGCCTAGTGTGGCGAGACCGCGCACCGCTCTCCAGACTATCCATGCCATAACCGCGCCAGTAACTAAGAGCCCAAAGCTGCCTGCGCTGAACTCGGCCAACGCTTGCTGCCGCGCCAGATCTAAGCGCTCGCCGCGCAGGCGCTGGCGCAAGGTTTGATAGGCGGATTGGAAATGCCGGGCAAGGCCGAACAGCCTGATCTCGGATGCGGTGTCACCCGTGGTGAGCAGCCAGTCATAATACCAGGCGCGGCGCTCGACGGGCGTCACCGTGCGCCGCCATTGATTCTGCAACAACGCATAGCGCAGAGCCACATAGAGCGCCGGCGCCGTGCCAATCATCAGAGCAACGGGCAACCAAGCGCCAAAGGAAGTCAGTACTGCCCCCATGGCTAACAGTGTGGTTGCGTTCTGCAGCAGGTTTCCAAGGCCTTCCACCAACGCTAGAGGCCGGTAAGCCGCTTCACTTTTCGCCCGGTGAAGGTGGTCGTAGAACTCCGCAGAATCATAGAAGCCCAGATCCGCGGCGGCGGATTTGCTGTGAACTAGCGAGCTGATGTGGTCCTGAACGAGCTCCGACTGGGCGGTGCGGACATAAGCGGTGGCGCTGCGCAGGATCTGCAAACCCAATTGAATCGCCGCCAGCAGAGCTACGAGCAGCAGCGTTGGCCGCAAGTGGTCCCAGGAGCCGCCGGCCTGAATTGCCCCCACCAGGCTATTGACCAGCCAGCGCGTCACATAGACCGTACCCACCGGAAGCAATCCCTGGAGCAAGAGCAGTACGCCCCAAACTACGGTCCAGCCCCGCGCCGCAGTCCACACCAGGGACAAGGTCTGCGGAAGATTCGCCAACTCCGCCACAGCCTTTTGTAGCCGGGGCCTCAGGAGTTCGAACGTCTGTTTCATATTAAAGAATTAACTCGCATGACAGCCTTCAAGTTGCACCACGGTCTTCAAGTCACGTCGCCGTCGTAACGTACTACACTGTGTGGTCCCCTTCAAGCCCTTTCTGCTTGACAGCCCTTTCTGCCTGACGTAGATCCGCTCTCGCGCCCAGTCAAGCTGAACATGGTGCGTGGCCGGGCCGAGATTTGTGATACATTTTCATCGTTCGAGGTCACTTGTGCGTGGAAATGCCTCCCGAAGATGAACTCTGTTTGCTCCTCGCTCGCGCCCAGCTTTCTCCGCGGGCGCGGGAACACGCGCTGGGATTGCTCCGCAATCCCTTGCGCTGGAATTTTCTCTCCGAGCGCGCCGAGGGATTCGGCCTTTTTCCTCTGCTCTACACTGGACTCGAAGCGCTCGGCTTGCAGGCTGTCCCGGACGCTGTCCGTGCAAATTGGGCAAGTATCTTCCGCATCCACGCCATTCGTACGGAGCTTATCGCCGGGGAGTTGGTTCGGATTCTCCGTTCGCTCGCTGATGCAGGGATACCCGTCATGCCGCTGAAAGGCATCGCGCTGGCGGAATCGCTCTACGGCGACGCCGCCCTGCGCATCAGTGACGACATTGACGTGCTGGTGCTCCCTCGTCACACGGTCGAGGCCTTTCGAATCCTCGTCTCCTCTGGCTGGAAATCGGAAATCAACAGCCAGCCGCGTCTTTTGGAACTCAATGCGCGATACGGCAAGGATTGCTTGCTGATACGAAAAGAGCCCGCGTACACCGTTGGCCTCGAGCTGCATTCGGCCCTGGTGTGGGGCGCCTCCCTCGAGAGCGGCCTGCTCGAGCAAGTCTGGGCGGAAGCGCAACGCATCACCTTTCGCGGAGTCCCTGCTTTCGCCTTGAGTGCGGAATGGGAGTTCTTGTACCTCGCCATCACGGCGCACCGGCATGGCGGGTCTTCCCTCAAATGGTATGTAGACCTTGATCGATTCTGTCGTCAACGCTCGATAGACTGGAAGAAGACGGGCGAAAAGGCCATGTCGTTGGGCTGGGCGGCAGCGGTTCGATCCAGCCTCCAGGTTTGCAGTTCATTGTTCGAGACGCCCGTTGGCCCGGCGTTCAGCTCCACGCCGCCCCAGCATCGGGTTGGCGTTCCGCGTCCGTCCGCCCTCCCGTCACCCGCGTCAAACGTTTTCTTGTTCGGGTTGCTCGACACGCCAACTCGAAAGCTCCGTTACCTGGGCATTCGCCTCTTTATTCCCACCTTGGCGGATTGCGAATTCCTCCGGCTGCCTCAGTCGCTTTTCTTTCTCTATTACCCCTTGCGGCCCTTTCGAGTGATAGTCAAGGTCGGAGGATGGTTCCTTGCCGCAGGCATCAAAAAACTCTGGTGCTTGCTCCGCGGCGTCCACTTGTGGTGATTGCAGGACTGGCGGGAGGCAGATTGCATCTCAGTTTGACGTCGAGGCGGCAATTCGCTGCAAGTCCCAACTGAAACGCTACTGCCTGGTACGTCTGTTGCCAAGCCTGAAGATTTAAGACAATTGGATATGCACCAACTCCGTCCAAGCGACATCCGTATGGCCTTTGGCTTCCTGTTGGCGCTTCTTGGCGAGCATGTTGGCGGAGGGGATTCCGGTCCGGGCGAATGATTTCTCGCAGTCCAGGGAAGACGGACCGCGCATGTTGCCTTCCATATAGGCCAGTCCCGGGCAACGCGTGCAAGAACCGAGATGCGAACACGTCGAGCACACCGGAAGATCGCGGCCGCGTATGGAGCGCACATCGTTCATCTGCTTCGAGTGACGCCAGATCTCCAGAAATTTCTGCTTGCGCACGTTTCCGGTAGGCAGCGGGAACTGCACGCAGGGGAAGACATCTCCATAGGGAGAAATGTAACAGAACGTGTGGCTGGCGCTGCAAGGTAGCCCATCCAAGTCGCCGTCATCCACCGGCCGGGGAGGCGCGCAGAACTCCTCTACATTACCCACCAGATCTCCATTGCGGAAGACCTGCTTTAACTCCTCGCCGCCGATTCCCAACCCGAGAGTGGAGCGGTCTCCATCCATCATGGGGGTGATGGTGGGGTCGATGGTCCAGCGGGCGCCGAGTTCCTGGGCCAGCGCCTTGACGCCCGCGTAGTCGCCGAGATTTTGCCGCATGAGAACATTGGCGACAATCACTTTTAACCCGCGCGACTGAAGAAAGCGGATGCCCGCGACCGAGCGCTTCAGCGATCCGGGGAGTTTGGTGATGGCGTCGTGTACTTCCGCGCGGTGCGAATAAATGCTTACCTGCACCGAGTCCACGCCCAACTCCCGCATGCGGTCCGCCTGTTTCTCGCGGATCATGAAGGCATTCGTCTTGATCTTGACGCAGAACAGCAGGGAGCGCGCGTATTCCAGGATGTCGAAGAAATCCATGCGCATCAGCACTTCGCCGCCACTTAAAGTGAGGAAGAATGTGCCGGCGTCCGCCAACTGCCGCAGCACGTCGCGCATCTCGGCGGCTGTCATCTCG
>JBELAJ010000409.1:0-7623 GCA_049508935.1 Terriglobia bacterium
TTCACCACGTCTTTATCCACCGGCGCGGCGTCGAAGTGGGGCGCCGTGTAACGGTAGAAATACCAGGAGGAGTCCACGAACGTATCCATGGTGTCCGTCTCGCGCCGCGCACGTCCCGAACATTTCGGGCACGTCGTGTTGACGAACTCGGGTACGTCGGCGAGTGGCGAGTGTCCCCGGCCGGTCAGCTTGATGTTCGGCGGCAATACCACCGGCAAGTCTTCCTCGGGAACAGGAACCACTCCGCACTGGTCGCAGTAAATTATGGGAATGGGCGTCCCCCAATAGCGCTGGCGCGAGATTCCCCAGTCCTTCAGGCGGTACTGCACGGTGAGTCGTCCGAAGCCTTTCGCCTCTGCGTCCTGAGTCATCCTCAGGATGGCTTGAGTGGATGAGAAGTGGCTGTAGTCGCCGGAATTCACCAGCTTGCCGTACTCGACGTAGGCCTCCTTGGGCGGAGAATCAGGGACGCGCCCGTCAGAGTCTGCCGGAACGATCACCGTGCGGATGGGGAGCCCATATTCCGTGCAAAACTCGAAGTCCCGCTGATCGTGCGCCGGCACCGCCATTACGGCGCCCGTTCCGTATTCCATCAGGACGAAGTTGGCAATCCAGATGGGGACTGTTTCGCCGTTAAACGGATTGCGCGCCCGGAAGCCGGTGTCAACTCCGACTTTTTTCAGATCCGGTTCCATGCGCGCCCGCGCCGCGGAAGGTTTGATCGCTTCCACATCCTGCCGCAGCTTTTCCGGCGCGTTCGAGCGGCTGACCATCTTTTCGACCAACGGGTGTTCGGCCGCCAGAAAAACTGCGGTGCAGCCGAAGATCGTGTCCACGCGTGTAGTAAAGACTCGAAGCGGTTCGCCCAACTCAACCACACCAAAGTCCACTTCCGTGCCGGTGGACTTGCCAATCCAGTTCTGCTGCATGGCCAGCACACGCTCGGGCCAGCGCACCAGTTGCTTCATGTCGTCAAGGAGCTGCTCGGCGTAGGCGGTTGTCTTCCAGAACCACTGCTCAAGTTCGCGCTGCTCCACCGGCGTTTCCTCGTGCCGCCAGCAACAGCCGTTCACCACCTGCTCGTTCGCCAGCACCGTTTCGCACTGAGGGCACCAGTTCACCCGGCTCTTCTTGCGATACGCCAGGCCGCGCTGGTACATTTTGAGGAAAAACCACTGGTTCCAGCGGTAATATTCCGGAACGCAGGTAGCAATCTCGCGCCGCCAGTCATAGCTGAAACCCAAGCGCTTCAATTGCTCGCGCATGTTGCCAATATGATTGAAGGTGAACTCCGAGGGATGGCGTTGGCGCTTGATGGCGGCGTTTTCCGCCGGCAGGCCAAACGCGTCCCAACCGATGGGATGAAGTACGTTGTAGCCCTTCATCCACATATAACGGGCCAGCGCATCGCCGATCGAGTAATTGCGTACATGCCCCATGTGGATATCGCCGGATGGGTAGGGCAGCATCTCGAGCACGTAGTACTTCTGCCGCGTCGCGTCTGCCTCGACCTCAAAAGCCTTCGCTTCAGCCCAGCGCTTTTGCCATTTCGCTTCGATCTGTTGTGGGTCGTAGTTGGAATCCATGGGAACCGTCGAAACTAGAAACTAGAAATTAGAAGCTAGAAATCAGAAACTGGAAAATAGAAAGTAAAAAATAGAAACCGAAGCCCTCTCCCTTGGGGAGAGGGTGGCCCGCAGCCGGCGTTTTCATCAGCCGGGGCGGGCCGGGTGAGGGGTTACTTCCGTCTACTTCACACCGAACCTCACCTCACCTGGATTCCCGCGTTCGCGGGAATGCCCGTAACGCGACGTTTGCCGATAGCTGACGGCTGAGACCTGACAGCTAATTCTCCCGCTAGCTTCCTCATCATCCGGAGGTTCCTCCGGTCGTCTCCCGGCTTATCAATCGGCGTCTCACAGATGAAGGGTATCACCTTGAGTTTGGGGTGGCGGACGATGCGGCAGAAGCCGTCCTTGCCGATCTGCCCTTTGCCGATGTGCTCGTGCCGGTCGGCGTGCGAGCCAAAAGCCGTCTTCGAGTCGTTAGCGTGAATCACGCGCACGTTCGCGAGCCCGACCGTCGATTCCAGCCTCTGCACCGTCTCGTCCAGTCCGGCCTGAGTGTGTACGGCGTAACCGGCTTCGAAACAATGCGCCGTATCGATGCAAGCACCCATGGGCAGGTCCTTGGAGGTGCCGGCCAGGATCTCCGCCACCTCTTCGAACGTGCGTCCGATCGACGAGCCTTGACCGGCCGTGTTCTCAATGAGAATCCGCAGGTCCTCGAGCTTCAGGCCTTTTGCGGATTGCCGCACCGACTCGATGCAAGCTTTGATTCCCTCCGCGGGTGTGCCGCCTTTGGCGCTGCCCGGATGGGTCACCAGATAATCCGCGCCCAACGCCACCGCGCGCTCGAGTTCTTTCCTGAACGCCACGATCGACATCTGCCGGATCAAAGGGTCCGCCGAGGCCAGGTTGATCAAGTAGTTGTCATGGATCACCAGCGGCGACAGCCCGTAACGCGCACAGGCGGTGCGGAGTCGCTCGCACGTTTCCGGCGACGGATCCTGCCCTTTCCATCCGCGCGGATTGGCCGAGAACATCTGAAACGTGTCGCAGCCGATCTTCCGGGCGTGATGCGCCGCGTTCTCCAGCCCCCCGGCTATCGAAGTATGAACACCGACTCGCACGTGAATTTCTCCGAACGTTTGATCGTTCATGTTAACAGAGCCGTCCGAATAGGGTCAAATCAGGTGGGGTTGGGGACTAGGGACTAGGGGCTAGAGGTCTCTTCTTCGCTTGGCGGCCTTGGCGTGCTTTGCGTCTTGGCGTGAAACAGGCAAATCGTGCATTTGGCTCGCCGCCAATCTCCAGGTCACAAGAGCGGCGGTCTGACTATCCGTCCAATACGCAACCAACCCCGTCGGACACTCGCCAGCCAGGCGGTCTCCGGGAGCCCATCAGCCGGCGGCATGCAAAGCCCAAGCTCGTGTAGCCGACTTATTGTCACTTGTCCGGCCTTGCCTTTTGGCTTGGAAGTCTTGACTTCGTTTCCGCAAAATGCGCTGCTTTTGCTCATTTCAGGCTCTGTTTAGTGCTAATTGGTGCGCAAAACGCGCATAATTTGCAGCATTCAAAAAAGTGATGTCCTTTGTTTTCAAGTACTTCTTAGCTTCGTTCCCACTATTTTTCATTTTTTGTAGTTTCCTACATTCCCACATAGCCGGGACCCTCCACTCTCCCTTGCGCCTCGGCGCTCTCCTGCGACAATGTGTCCACGAAAAGACCACGATCATAGGCTATCACACGCCCCCGAGGTTGTCAAGTGGAAAATTCAAAAAGGGAGCGGACTCTCCCGAATTTCCTCGCCCTACCCCGCCAGTCCACGCGAGCAAGCGTGACTACGACGAAATGTCATGCTGCGGCGCGGCCGTGGCCGGAAAGTGAGAACCTGCCCCGCAGAGCTGCGCCAGCCTGCGACAATGTATGCGCCCGCGTATTTTGGATCACCACTCAAAAGTTGTAAACTTTCCTCATGTCAAAAACCAATGCTTGGCTTGCTGCCGCTTACTGCGTCGGGGGATGCGTTATGACGATCCTGGTTGTTATAGTGCAATCTTGGTTAGTGAACCATTCGTGGATCGTCTGGCCACTGGTCGTTTTCACTATAATCCTTTTCTTCATGGCTTTGCGGGAGACCCAATGGTTGAGGAGGTACTTTTGGCGAGTGGCAGCCTATATAATTCCTCCACCTCTACCGTCGGGCGAGCGCAACGAGTCCCAAGTGACAAGTTCACCCGAGCTAGCACCTGTGAAGGATTCACATGATGGTCCAAATGTGGTGGTTGAATATAGTTACTCGGATAGAGATGGCCCTGCCAAGCGATCTCAGCCGCTTATTCTGAAAAACATTTCAAACAAGGATGCGGCTCACAACGTTCGGGTCTTGCCGGTTACCGTGGGGGAACTCACAGCTTCATTTTTACCTGACGTGGTTCCTTTCATCGAACCGCTTAATCAGAAAGAAATGAAAGTTAAGATTGATGGCGTGTCCCCCATACTTCGAGACAGTCTGCCGGTTCTGTTTGCGGGAGGCTACAAAGACAAGGACATCAAGTTTTTTGCTGAGCATCCACATACCTTGCTCATTGACTACGAAGATGCAGACAACACAAGACTTTTTCAGACTAGTGCCAATCTTCGACACAGGCCATGGAGGAATAAAATCTCCATTGGGGAGACAAGGCGAAGGATAAAGAAACTCCAGGCCGGGGCCGGGACGCAGGCGCGTTGACCTTGCGCCATGAATCGTCTAACATCACCCGCAGAATTGCTCCGACAGGTGGTGGACAATGAAATCACAGACGCTTGTGTTCTTGTCTTGTGTGCTGGCGATAGTGCCCGCTACGGCGCTAGCCCAAACGCCCCCGCCTACCGTTGTGCGCTGGCAATCAGACGCACGCAATTCGGACTGGGTGGTTCGGAACGGTTTAGAGATCGTGATGCTAGGTCAGGATGGGTTGACCGTCAAGGTGGCCTTGACAGGCCGCGACCCACGACAGGTAGCACTGGTTACTGTTACCAATCAAACCGGCCAGCGAATCGAGCTGCTGCCCTCCCGCATGACCCTTGACCTCGTGGAGCCCAAACACAAAACGTTTCGCTACCTCGACCCGGATGCATTGGCGGCGAAGGTACGACAGGTTTCGCCATGGATATATATCTTCGGCGCGATGGCTATGATGGGCACTCAGACCTCTTGGACCTCAGGCACGGTTGGGGGTCAGCGGGTTAATCTCAGCACCACAACGCACGATCAAGCTGCGGAGGATAGGGTGCGTAACGATATTGAGATGGAGGAGGAGCGCAAAGCGGCAGAGGCTTCTAACATTCAGCGCGAAGGTCTCCGGGAGAACACCCTGTTACCGGGTGAGAGTGTCGCGGGGGCGGTTTACTTCGCTGCCCCCAAGGGCTACGAGGGCGACTACGAGAAGCGGAAGCTAGAAACTGTCCTGAGAATCCCGGTGGGTGATTATGTGTTTGAGTTTCCGTTTTGGTGGGAGCTACCCCCGCCAAGACCGAAACGCATTTGGCGTACCCCTGAAGTGGTTGACTTCCCGACGTGGTGGAAGGCAAAAAAGTGAGCGGTGCCGTGGAGGTTCCTTATGAAAAAGCGAAAACAGCCTGAACGGAAGAGGGTGGTCTATAGGTGGTACGTATTCGTGTTGAAGTCTAGCAAGGTGGAAAAGTGCCAGGGAACGGATTTGAGGGATACGCCCGACCACCTGACGGTTTATAACGAGCATATTTGTACCCTGGCTGCTCCAAAGAGCGAAATCGTGGATCGCTGGGCACAAGATGAGCGAGTTAACAAAGTCGGAGAACTGCGGATTCAAGAAGCACTTCGCAGAATTTCAAAATCAAATTAGGACACTACTCACCTCAAGGAACGCTTGACACTCAGTGTCCGGCGCACATAGACTGGCCCGCCTGACTGGGGGCGCGCCTTTCGGGCGCCCAAAGGTGCCATTAGGCCACCGCAATAATTGAGGGATTCACAAATGAAGATGCTTGCGTTCACCTTGCTGTCAGTTCTTACCCTGTGTTTGCTGGCCCGCGCCGCCGATGTGCGCGAGGAAAAGCAGACGATCAAGACTTATCCTTTCTCCGGCCCCAACCCCATCGCTGTGCGGGCCGGGGGCGGCGTGATGCAGAAGATTTATCCGTATTATTCTTTTGATGACCTGGCGTACGAAGGCGTGAACCAAACCTGGAACGTCATTCACCTCGAGAACCCGTATATTGAGGCGTTCATTTTGCCGGCGACAGGCGGCAAACTGATCGGCGCGATCGAAAAGAGCACCCAGAAGGACTTCATCTATTATAACCACGTAGAGAAGTTCCGCAGCATCGCCATGCGCGGGCCTTGGACGTCGGGCGGAATCGAAGCCAACTTCGGGCTGATCGGTCACGCGCCATCGACCGATTCGCCCGTGGATTATTTGATCCGCAAGAACCCGGACGGCAGCGTGAGTTGCGTCGTGGGGACCATGGATCTGCCCTCGCGCACCGAGTGGCGCGTGGAATACAGGATCCCCGCCGACAAGGCCTACATTGAGGCGCGCTCCCTCTGGTACAATCCGCAGCCTTTCAACCAGTCTTACTACGTGTGGATGAATGTAGCCCAGAAGCTGCGCGACGACCTCGAGTTCGTGTTGCCTGGAGACAAGTACATCACCCACAACTATGCCGTTCCCTCGGAGCCGTGGCCGCTCACCAGGGACGGCCGAAACATGGCCCTCAACCGCAACCGGAAAGACAACGATGACGACAGCCTCTTCGTGCATGGCAAGCTTCAGGATTTCTCCGGCGGATACTGGCACGACTGGGAATTCGGGTATGGCCATTGGGCACGGCATGAAGAGGTGCCCGGCCAGAAGCTGTTTCTCTGGTCGATGTCCCGCGCCGGAGCGATCTGGCAGGACCTGCTGACCGACAACGATGGTCCGTACCTCGAGGCTCAGACCGGCCGCTTGCTTGACCAAAGCGACCACGAATTCTTCGCCCCGGGCTCTACCGACCACTGGCGGGAGTTGTATTTTCCTTACAAGAAAATCGGGCCGATGGTGAAGGCAACACCCTACGGCGCCTTGAATGTTCACAACGATGGTAATACCCTGACGGTGAGCTTCTGTGCTCTTCAAAGCCTTGCGGAAGACCTGACTGTCTCTCGAGAGGGCAAGGCGGTTGCCCACGACCGAATCGTCCTCAAACCCATGGAGGTCTACCAAAAGACTTTTCCCGTCTCCGTCCCAACCGGCCAACTGCGTGTCGATGTGGGTGACAAGCTCTCGTACACTGATGATCCGAACGCCGACCTTTTGAAGCGCCCGTTCCACTTTCACAATGCCGACGAGAGCAGCGTCGAAGGGCTCTACCAGTCAGCTCAGCGCGAGGAGAAAAAGCGGAACTACGAGTCGGCTTTGCGCAAATATCAATCCGTGGTGGAGCGCGAACCCCTCCACGTTGCCGCGCTGACGCGTCTTGCCGATCTTTATTGCCGCAGGGCCCAATACGAAGAGGCGCTCGATTACGCGCGCAAAGCGCTTGATATCGCCATGTACGATGCGGACGCCAATTATATCTACGCCATCATCGCGACCCGGCTGGGCGACCTTGCGGACGCCAAGGAGACGATGGGATGGGCGGCCCGCTCCATGAAGTATCGCTGCGCGGCGTACGGCGATCTGGGCGGCATTTACCTTCAGGAGAGTAAACTTGATCTGGCGGAGGATTATCTCCACCAGTCCCTCTCTTACGATGCCTATAACATGAGAAGCTACCAGCTTCTGGCCACGGCTCTCCGACTGCACAAGCAGCCTGATAAGGCGCGCGAGACCTTGAGCAAGATTCTCGACATCGATCCCTTAAACCATTTGGCGCGCTTCGAGGAGTATCTGCTCGATCCGAGCCCTGCGGCGCTTGGTGATTTCAAATCCATGATCCGCAGCGAATTCCCGCATGAGACTTATCTCGAAATCGCCGCTTATTATGCCAACTTGAAACTCGACGACGACGCGCTGAAGGTGCTCGAGGCCGCTCCCGAGCAGGCAACCGTGAG
>JBELAJ010000041.1:0-25294 GCA_049508935.1 Terriglobia bacterium
TGAAATGGGCGCCAAAGATCGGCTTGGCTGAGGGGATCGAGAGGACCACGGAATGGTTTCGGAGCAATCCGGCCGGGTCGCAATGATCCACACCCAATGCGCCATCTGCAAGAGCGACGCCTGGGACCGTGAGTTGTACCCCGCTCGATTGGGAGCGGAGGCAGCCACCTATGGCCGGTTTTCAGCCCGGCGGCAGCCGGACCGGGTACATTACCGCATAGTCCGATGCCGCAAGTGCAGGCTGATTCGCTCGGACCCGGTCCTGCCGGAGGAGGAACTCGCCCGTTTATACCGCGGGAGCGCCTTCGATTATGAGGATGAATCCGCCTGCGCACGTCTGACCTATGCTAGCTACGTAGCGGAAAGCCTGCCGCTCTGCAAGGGAAGAACGAGGATGTTGGAGATCGGCTGTGGGAATGGATTCTTCCTGGAGAAGGCGCGCGAATTCGGATTCGCGGAAGTGTTCGGGGTCGAACCCAGCCGCCACGCAGTTGAGGCGGCGTCCCACGCAGTGCGGGACCGCATCAAGAATGAGATGTTTCAAGCGGGGCTGTACCCGCCGGGATGGTTTAGCCTCATTTGCGGTTTCCAGGTCTTGGATCACCTGACCGGGCCGAACGAAGTGCTGCAAGCGTGCCGAGTGCTTCTGGAGCCGGGTGGTCTGGCGCTATTCATCAACCACGACGTCGGGGCCTGGACAAACCGCCTTTTGGGTGAGTACAGCCCGGTAATCGATATCGAGCACACTTACTTGTATGACCAAAAGACGATGGCAACGCTCTTCCGGCAGAACGGTTTCGACGTGGTGAGGGTTTTTTCGGTGCGCAATGAGTATCCGCTTGCGTACTGGTGTAAGCTGGCGCCGTTGCCGGGGTGGTTGAAATCGAGACTGCTGCCGGCTGTGAAGGGGTCCCGATGCGGGAGGTGGATCGTGCCGATGCGTGCAGGTAATCTGGGGATCTTGGCCCGGGTGGGAGGGTGAGAGCGGGTGCGTCGTGAAAGCGTGGAAGTGTTCAACCGTGACGCCTCGGCCAACGCCAGCTACGGGTACACGACTGGTCTGCGCCTGAGCAGTCGCATGGCGACACAACGCTCCATCGAGGCCACCACCCACACTGCGGAGTTCACGGGCCGCTCGGTTCTGGATCTTGGCTGCGGTGATGGCTTCTATACCGCACGCATCTGGGATGTGGCGCGACCCCGGACGTTGGTGGCGCTGGATGCGGCACTGGCGGCAGTTCGGGTGGCGGCAAGCAAACTAGGTGAGCGTCCCGTGCGGTTCCTGGCGGCGGATGGCCACCGACTTCCTTTCCGGGACGGCGCGTTTGACGTCGTTCTGCTACAGAGCATCCTGCATCACGCCGACGCGCCCGAGCTGATGGTTCGGGAAGCGCTACGCGTGGCTTCGCGTGTGGTGGTCCACGAGCCCAACGGGAACAACCCGGGGTTAAAGGTGATTGAACGAGTCTCGAAATACCACCTCGAGCACCGTGAGAGATCCTACACGCCACGTCGCGTGGGCCGTTGGTTCTCGGACGCAGGGGGAGCGGTAGTATCCTGCCGGTTTGCGGGTTTTGTGCCGATGTTCTGCCCTGACTTCCTGGCGAGACTGATGAAACGGCTGGAGCCGTTGGTGGAGCGCCTGCCCGTGGTGAATGCACTGGGCTGCGCAGTGTACGTGATGGTGGCGGAGAAACATGCGCGGAGCTGATTCGGTCGAGACGCGAGCACGAGCCATCCGCGCGAAGATCGTGCGCATGGCACATGCCGGCAAGACGCCGCACGTGGCCTCGGCACTCTCCTGCGCCGATGTGATGGCAGCTTTGTACTTCAGCGTTCTGCGCATTGATCCCGCCGCTCCGCAGGACGAGGCGCGTGACCGCTTCATCCTGAGCAAAGGGCATGGGTGCATGGCACTCTACGCGGTCTTGGCCGAACGTGGGTTCTTCCCCGAGGACGTACTCGAGGAGTATGCGCGCGACGGAGGGCGGCTGGCCGAGCACCCCGCGCCGCGTTGCGTGCCCGGTATCGAGGTGGCCACCGGCTCCCTGGGTCACGGCCTTTCGTTGGGGGCCGGTCTAGCTCTGGCAGCCAAGATCCGAGAGCAGAGCTATCGCGTTTTCGTGCTGCTCAGTGACGCCGAGTGCGCTGAGGGCAGCGTCTGGGAGGCAGCTCTCTTTGCCCGCGCGCGCGGGCTGGACAATCTGGTGGCGGTCGTGGACTACAACAAGTATTCCGCGATGGGCGCCACGAGTCCTTATCTGGAACCGCTGGGGGAGAAGTGGAGGGCCTTCGGCTGGTCGTGCGTAGAGATCGATGGACATTGCGTGGAGGCGATCGCTGCCGCGCTTTGGCGAGTGCCATTGGAAGCGTCGCAGCCGACTGCGGTGATTGCCCACACGATAAAGGGCAAGGGCGTATCTTTCATGGAAAATGATCTGGAATGGCACTACCGCCCGCCGAACGACAATGATCTAAGACGAGCGTTGGACGAAATCGAAGGGCACCAGCCATGAGAAATGCATTTATCCGCGGCCTGACGGCGCTGGCCGAACGGGACCAGCGCGTGGTGCTGCTGACGGGAGACCTCGGGTTCAAGATCTTTGACGAGTTCGCGGCGCGGTTCCCGGGGCGCTTTTACAACGCGGGTGTGGCGGAAGCCAACATGATCGGCGTCGCCGCCGGGCTGGCGCTGGGAGGACTGAAGCCGTTCGTGTACTCTATCGTGCCATTCGCCACCCTACGCTGCCTGGAGCAGATTCGTGACGATATCTGTTATCAGGAGGCTCCAGTGACAGTGGTCGGCGTCGGCGGGGGATACAGCTATGGCCCCAATGGCGCGACACACCATTCACTCGAGGACATCGCCGTTATGCGTTGCTTGCCGAATATGACCGTGGTGTGTCCGGGTGATCCGATGGAGGCTGAGTTGGGCACGCTTGCCACGGGCAGTCACGCTGGTCCGCTTTATTTGCGGCTGGGGCGCGCGGGCGATCCAAAGGTGCACGAAGCCGCAGTGCCTTTCTCTATCGGTAGCGCCATCGTGGTGCGAAACGGCACTGACTGCGCCTTGATTTCGACAGGCGGAATTTTGCCGGTGGCGGTTGCCGCCGCCAAGCTTTTGGAAAGTGAGGGCATCGGCTGCCGGGTGGTCAGCATGCACACCGTGAAGCCGCTCGACGAAGCTCTGCTGCACAGGTGCGCCGAAGAATACGGGGCGATCTTTACGATTGAGGAGCACAGCCTGGTTGGCGGACTCGGCTCGGCCGTGGGAGAATGGCTGGCGGCGAGCGGCGCCCGGTGTCTGTTGCGCAGTTACGGCGCCGCAGACAGGTTCTCGCACCTGTGCGGCAGCCAAGAGTACTTCCGTCAAATGCAGGGCCTCACGGCGGAAAAGATTGCGCGGCGCGTTCACGAGGCGCTGAAGGAGATGGTACGGTGCTAACCGGGAAGATGATTTCCGTGGTGGTGGCTTGCTATCGCGACGCTGGCAGCGTGCGCGAGATGCACCGCAGGCTCACGGAGGTCTTGAGGTCGGTGACGCCGAGTTATGAGATCATTTACGTCAACGATAACAGCCCCGATAATGCGGAGGAGTTGCTGGCGGAACTGGCCGCCCAAGACCCCCGCCTCACGGTAATCTCGCATAGCCGGAACTTCGGATCGCAGATGGCTTTTACCAGCGGCATGGAGCGGAGCACCGGCGATGCTGTCATCTTGATGGACGGTGATTTGCAGGACCCTCCCGAGGTGATTCCCGCGCTGGTCCGTGAATGGGCGGCGGGCTACGACGTCGTTTACGGGGTGCGGGAGCACCGGCGCGAAGGCCGGCTTATGGAAGCGGCGCGGAAGGCTTTCTATCGGCTTTACCGGCGCCTCTCTTACCTGGAAATGCCGCTTGACGCCGGCGACTTCTCCATCCTGAGCCGCCGCGTCGTGCAGGCGTTGCTGTTGATGCCCGAGCGCGATCGCTTCCTGCGCGGGTTAAGAGCCTGGGTGGGCTTTCGCCAGACTGGAGTTCCGTACACGCGCGCCGAGCGGTTTGCCGGCCAATCGACCAACTCGTTTCTGGACAATGTGCGGTGGGCGAAGCGGGGGATATTTTCCTTTTCTTATCAGCCTCTTGAAATGATCTCGTTCTTGGCATTCCTGGCCACCCTGGCGACCGGCGGGGCGATTGTTCTTTACATTATGTTCTACTTCATCTTCCCCAACGCGCCGCGCGGTTTCATGACACTGCTGGTGGCGATCCTGTTCCTGGGAAGCCTTCAACTTTTCTGCCTGAGCATTCTGGCGGAGTATATGGGACGCATCTTTGAGGAAGTCAAGCAGCGTCCGGCTTTCATTGTACGCAATATAATTAACGACCCTCGCGAGGCGTCAGGAACGGCAGCGGCGACCGGCGCCTCCGCCGGGGTGATCGGTAGCGATGCACAACCTCCGCGCTAGATTCGGATACCCGCTATTGCTGGCGGCGACCGTTCTGGCCGTCTTGCTGGCGATTGAACTGCGGAGGCCGTATTACTTCCTGCAGGACGATAACCGGGATTTCGCCCTGCCCTGCCTTGTCCACAACTGGCGTGCGCTGAGAGGCGGGGAGATCGCCCAGTTCAACTTCCATCAGTTCGCGGGAGTGCCGCACCTGAGTAATGGCGCCTCGGGCGCACTGAATGTACCAGGGTACGCCGCCACGTTCGCTAGTTATATACTGCTCGGCCAGCCCTTCGGCGCTGTTGATTTCCTCGTGACCTTTTATCTAATCACCGGCGCCGCCGGTGGGTTCCTCTTGCTGCGCCTGATCACCGGTGATGCGCGCGCAGCGTTTTGGGGAGCGCTTACTTACGAACTGAACAGTTTCAATATCTACGTCAGCGCCGGCTGGAGCACGCTTTCGGGATCGGCAGCCTATTTCCCTTGGATGCTCTATTTCGCACTGAGACTGTTCGATGGCACACCCTATGCGGCCGTCGGCCTGTTGACGGCGCATTTGTTGCTTGTGTTCATTGGATATCCGGAGCAGGTGCTGCATTGCGGGGCGTTCGAGCTAATGGTTTTCACTCTCGTGGCTATGCTGCAGTTCCGGTTGCATCGCCGCAGAGTCGTGGCGGCCGTCCGGCGCTACGCGGCGAATTGGGCGCTGACGATCGTTTTTTCGCTGCCGATATTGCTGCCCATGTGGCACCAAGCGACGATTTCCGCAGCCCGCAGGCAAGCTCTGGCGAAGGGGGAATTCGAGTGGGGCGCGTTCGACCTGGTCTCCTGGTTTTCAGGGCTGCTTAATCCTTTCTCCAACGCGCGCTACAACGCCCGCGCGGCGATTACTGCGGTGCCGTATCTGTCGCACATCGGCTACCTGACCGTTGTGCTCATTGGGGTCGGAGTGATCGCGTTCTTCCGGAAGGCACTGGATGCCCGGCGGATGAAGTACTTTTTCATCTGCTGGGCTGGGGCGCTTGTCTCGCTCTTTTGGTCGGTTAACGCGTATGCGGAAATCCTGTATGCGATACCAGTTCTGAACCGGTTTCGCTGGCCCTTCAAACTCCAAATTCATACCGCATTCTTTTTGGTGGCGATGGCCACTGTGGGGCTGGCCTGGCTATTGGGCGTATTCAAGAGCCGGGGGGCAGCACGGGCCGTCTTTGCCGCGGCGATCGTGGCCACCTTGGCCAACTTCCTGGCGCTGTACCTTTTGCGTCCCCCCAGACTGTTCCTGACTCACCAGGAGAGTATCCCGCTCGTCGAGCCTCTCCAGGAGCAATTGAATGAGGGCAGACTGATCTCCATCGGCTACCGGTCTGGAGATCAGAAGAGCGCCAACTCCATTGGCTACGACTACGCGACGTTGTGGGGTCTGCAATCGATCGCAGGCTACGACACATTAGTGCCGGCATCAAACCGCCAGATCGCTTTGGGCCTTAACTATTGTGCGTCTTACGCCGATCCACCCAACCAATTGCCCTTTGCTCATCTCCGCCGCTGGGGCGTACGCTGGTATATCGTGAAAAACGGGGTCCCAGAGTACGCGCCCGTACTGCTCGCGAACGGCTTGATTCCGACCTTCCACGATGCCGACCGCACCGTGTACCAGGATCCCGAGGCCGCCCCGCTGGTTTCCTGGGAATCCGGCGCAGTCGCGGGAATCGACTACCACCTGACGACCAACAGCATCCAGGTCGACGTCACTTCCAGCCAGGAAGCCCGCTTGCATTTGAGGTTTGCCAGCAATCCGTTCTTTGCCGCTTCCATCGATGGCCTTCCAGTCGGGATCTGCACCGATGAGTACGACCAGATGAGCTTGCGCATACCTCCGGGCCAGCATCGAATTGTCGTCCGTTATCGGGACCCGTACCTCGCTCTCGGGACCTTGTTGGCGAGTGCCGTGGCCGTGGTCTTGGCGGGAATAACGCTCGTCAGGCGAGCGAGGGTCGCTGCCCCGGCTGAGTGTGTCAAATAGTCGTGTTTCGGCGTGCATGGCAAGTCCGCCGAATGCCCGAGGGCGGCCACCAGGGCGGCCCTACAGCTCTCGAGTTTTGATTTCCGCTCAAGAGTATTTGGTATGTTTTTCTGGATAGAATTCGCTTTGGTAGTGGCTTCGGTCGTCATTGCCTACGCTTCTCCCAACTTGGGCGCGCGCTGGTTTGAGCGCGCCGAGCGATTGCTTAACCGCCTGGCGCAGAAGCAGGGTCTCTCCGTGTTGGTTGTGGGGCTCGCGGCGCTCGCAGCCCGCGCCGCCCTGTTGCCCATCCTGCCCATTCCTCAACCCGGCGTGCACGACGAATTCGGCTACCTTCTGCTGGCAGATACTTTCGCCCACGGAAGGTTGACCAATCCCACTCACCCCATGTGGGTGCACTTCGAAAGCTTCTATATCATTTGGAGACCGACCTATACGGCCAAGTATTATCCCGCTCAAGGCCTGATCATGGCAGCCGGCCAGTTGATCATGGGGCATCCCTTCTGGGGCGTATGGCTGAGCGTAGGGCTGATGTGCGCGGCCATCTGTTGGATGTTGCAAGGATGGCTACCTCCGGGATGGGCTCTACTAGGCGGATTCCTGGCTGTAATTCGCCTCGGCACCTTCAGCTACTGGGCAAACAGTTATTGGGGAGGCGCGGTTGCAGCCACGGGCGGAGCACTGGCGTTAGGAGCGCTCCCGCGAATCGAACGTTCGCAGCGCGTTCGGGATGCGCTGCTGATGGGATTCGGCTTCGCGATCATTGCTAACAGCCGCCCTTACGAAGGGCTGTTTCTTGGTTTGCCGGTGGCGTGCGCGCTGGCCGTTTGGACGCTTGGAAGAAACCGGCGTAGTTTGGGAGTGGAGGGTGCACCACCTCTTTGTCCCATCCCCAAAGAGGAAGAGATCAAAAGGAGAATGAAGCGTGTTGGGGCCCCCCTCTTTGTAATGTTGGTTTTGACAGGATGTGCCATGGGTTATTATTTTTGGCGCACCACCGGCAGTCCTTGGGACACGGCGTTTCTGATCAACGAGCGTACCTACAATCCGGCTTCCCATTTCCTCTGGCAATCGCTAAAACCGATGCCGCCTTATAATCATGCTATCTTTCGGGATTTCTACCGCGACGTCATGGTACGCCACTATCAGGAATCACGGTCGATCACAGGACTAGCAAAAGCCGACTTAACGGCGCTGGTCAGATTGTGGTGCTTCTTTTTCGGCCCGGTTCTAACGCTGCCGCTTTTTCTGACCGCAGCAACCCTGCCGTTTGGCTTTTCGTGGAGAGACGTAAGCTCGAACACACGATTCCTGTTGGTGGTCTGCGGGGTAGCTATTGCAGGGTCCATGCTCAGCACCTGGTTCTACCCGCATTATGCTGCAGCCATAACTTGCGCAATGCTGGCGCTGGTATTGCAGGCCATGCGCCGTCTGCGATCTCATCGTACCCGCGCCGGGGCGCCGGGCTTGCTCATAGTGAGAACCGTCCCTTTGATCTGTTTGCTCATGTTATTCGTGCGAGTCGGTGCAGCACCGTTGCACCTGCCGCACACATGGCCGGGAGCGGGTGTGTTAAGCTGGTGCGCCCCTTCGCCGACCAACCTGGCGCGTGCAAGGGCGTTGGAAAAGTTTCGGAGGCTCCCTGGACGTCAGCTTGCGATTGTGCGCTACGGCCCCCACCACGACGTTTGGTACAACGAGTGGGTCTATAATGAAGCCGACATCGATGGGGCAGAGGTCGTCTGGGCGCGCGACATGGGTCCCGCCCGGAACAAGGAACTGGTTGACTATTTCCGGGACCGCCATGTCTGGCTGGTGGAGGCAGATGAGACACCTCCGAGGGTCGTGCCCTATAGCGCTTCGCCATGATTCGAAAATCGAAACTCGAAAATCGTCACGATACAACCTGACGGTCTGAAGAAAAACTTCGAACCTCTGGTTTTGCACTTTCGAATTTTGATTCGCGGGTCTTGAGTTTCGATTTTCGGTTTTCGGTTTCTGTGTCATGTTCTTCTGGATTGAGTTTGGGTTGTCGGCGCTGTCGATCGCGCTTGCGTACGCCTGTCCCGAATTGGGTGCGAGTTGGTTCCAGCGCGCAGAGCAAATGCTAAAGCGGCTGGCCCAGAGACAGGGCCTGGCTGTATTAATGACGGGGCTTGCGGCGCTTGCGCTGCGCGCCGCCTTGTTACCGATCCTACCCATTCCTCAGCCAGGTGTACATGACGAATTCGGCTACCTGCTTCTCGCTGATACCTTCGCGCACGGAAGAGTGACGAATCCCACCCATCCCATGTGGATGCACTTCGAGAGCTTCCATATCATTTGGAACCCGACCTACACTGCGATGTTTTACCCCGCTCAAGGTCTGATGATGGCGGCGGGCCAAGTCCTCATGGGGCATCCGTTCTGGGGTGTGTGGCTGAGCGTAGGTCTGATGTGCGCGGCCGTTTGCTGGATGCTGCAAGGCTGGATGCCCCCCGAGTGGGCTCTGCTGGGCGGATTACTGGCGGTGGTCCGCCTCGGGACGTTTAGTTATTGGGCAAACAGCTACTGGGGAGGCGCGGTGGCAGCCATTGGCGGAGCGCTGGTGCTTGGGGCGATGCCGCGCCTCAAGCAATTTCAAGGCTTGCGCTATCCACTGTTGGCAGGCCTGGGCTTTGCGATTGTCGCCAATAGCCGCCCTTACGAGGGCCTGTTCTTCGGCGCGACGGTCGTCGGCGCTTTTGTGTATTGGACGTTCGGGAGAGACCGGCCTCCACTGCGCCTCGTCGGAAAACATATTGTTCTGCCCATCGGTCTGACACTGGTTTTGACGGGGTGTGCAATGGGCTATTACTTCTGGCGCACCACGGGCAGCCCCTGGGACACTCCCTTTCTTGTCGGCTTGCGGACTTACTATCCGGTCTCTCTCTTCCCTTGGCAATCGGTGAGACCGATCCCTGTTTATCACCACGCTGTGATGCGGAAGTTTTGCATGGGTCTTATATACCGTCACAATGAGTCGAGGACGATTCGGGGGATGATGGAAATCTGCTTTGCCAACTTGTACACTTTTGGAATGTTCTTTTTGGGGCCCGCCTTGAGCCTCCCGCTCTTAGCCGGGTTCGTGACTCTCCCTTACGGTTTTTCCTGGAGGAATATCAGTTCGAGCACGCGCTTTCTGCTGCTGGTCTGCGGGGTGGTTTTAGGGTGTTCCTTGATTCCGTTTTCGTACTCGCCTCATTATGAAGCCCCGATCACTTGCGCCCTTCTGTGCCTGGTGCTACGGGCCATGCGCCGGCTGCGCAATCGGCCGGGGGGCCTCTTCGTAACTCGTAGCGTCCCGGCGATCTGTTTGCTGATGCTGGTGCTTCGAGTTGGCGCCAAGCCGCTGCACCTGCCTGAGCCGCGCCCGCGTTTGCAGGGAGGCATGCCAATCTGGTGTGCGCCCACCCCCTCGATTCCGGCACGCGGAGCGATACTCGCCAGACTCCGGGCACTCCCACAGCGGCAGCTTGCGATTGTCCGGTACGGCCCCGATCACGACATTTACTTTAACGAATGGGTATATAATGAGGCTGATATTGACCAAGCAAAAGTTATCTGGGCGCGCGATATGGGTCCCGACAAGAATAAGGAGTTGGTTCAGTATTTCCGGGACCGCCGTGTCTGGCTGGTGGAGGCAGATGAGACACCTCCCAGGGTCGTGCCCTATAGCGCTTCGCCATGAATCGCAACTCGAAACTCGAAAACCGAAATTCGAAAATCGCCTCGATGCAACCTGAAGGTATGTAGAAAAACTTCGAACCTCTCGTTTCGCATTTTGATATTCGATTCGCGGGTGTTGAGTTTCGATTTTCGAATTTCGGTTTTCGGTTTCTGTGTCATGTTCCTCTGGATTGAGTTTGGGCTGTCGGCGCTGGCGATCGCGCTTGCCTATGCCTGTCCCGGATTGGGTGCGAGTTGGTTCCGGCGCGCCGAGCAACTACTAAAGCGGCTGGCCCAGAGACAGGGCCTGGCTGTAATAATTACGGGGCTTGCGGCGCTGGCACTGCGAGCGGCGCTGTTGCCTGTCCTGCCGATTCCCACGCCAGCCGGTGACGATGAGTTTAGCTACCTACTTATGGCCGACACCTTCGCGCACGGAAGACTGACCAATCCCACTCACCCCATGTGGGTCCATTTCGAGAGTTTTCATATCAACTGGCAGCCGACATACAACAGCATGTTTCATCCGGCGCAGGGCTTGGTTATGGCCCTCGGCCAAGTCGTCATGGGCCACGCCTTCTGGGGTATATGGCTGAGCGTAGGGATCATGTGCGCTGCCATTTGCTGGATGCTGCAAGGCTGGCTGCCACCTGGATGGGCGTTGCTGGGCGGGTTTCTTGCTGTGATTCGCCTTGGGACTTTTAGCTATTGGGCAAACGGCTACTGGGGCGGCGCGATGGCCGCGACGGGTGGCGCTTTGGTCCTCGGGACTCTGCCGAGGATCAGGCAGTCGCTGCGATTGGGGGACGCCTTGCTGCTGGGGCTGGGCTTTGCCGTTTTGGCCAACAGCCGTCCTTACGAAGGGCTGTTCTTGGACTTGCCTGTAGCGGCTGCACTAGTGGTATGGGTATTCGGAAAAGACCGTCCTCCGCTGGGTATTGTGGCCAAACGCCTCCTGGCGCCCCTGTTGCTGGTGATGGTTCTCACCGGTCTCGCGATGGGCTACTATTACTGGCGAACCACCGGTAGCCCCTGGGACACGCCCTATCTCGTCAATGCGCGTACTTATGGCCTGTTATATTTCCCCTGGCAGTCGTTGAAACACGTGCCCTTGTATCACCATCCCCAGCTTCGAGAGTGGTACGTAGGGAAGGCCGCCATGGAACACCCGAAATCGGTGGTGGCCCGGGCAGGTGGAACAATAAACGTGCCCCTAACGGTATGGTTTTTCTTTCTCGGGCCCGCGCTGACCCTTCCGCTGGCCGCGGCGTGGGCGAGCCTGCCGTATGGTGTGTCGTGGAGGCACCTCAGTGCGAATACCCGCATTCTTTTGATCGTCTGCGGGTCGGTCTTAGCGGGGTCGATGCTGCCCATCGTGCGCTACCTGCCCCATTATGCGGCGCCGATTACATGCGCGATGTTGGCCTTGGTCCTCGAAGCCATGCGCCGGCTTCGATCCCAGTCATGGCGCGGCAAGCCGGCCGGCCTCTTCTTGACACGCGCGGTTCCGATGGTCTGCCTACTGATGTTGGTGGTCAGGATGGGCGCCAAGCCGCTGGGCTTACCTGAGCCGCGCCGCTGGCTTGCCGGTGGGAGCCCGTTCGCAACGTGGTGCTCACTCGGCCCCGTCAACCCTGAGCGCGCGACCGTCCTGTCGCAGCTTGAGCACACGCCAGGATCCCACCTTGTCATCGTCCGTTACGGCCCTCACCACCCCATCGACATGCACGAGTGGGTCTACAACGAGGCCGACATTAATGCAGCTAAGGTGATCTGGGCACGCGATATGGGCCCGGCTGAGAATAAGGAACTGATAGATTATTTCCCGAATCGCCATGTTTGGCTCGTGGAAGCAGACGAGACTCCCCCGAAAGTGATAGCGTACGGCAAGTCGAACGGCGATTGAACACCTGCCAAGCTCTTAGTAAAAGGGCCAGCGTTTTACCCCGCGAGGGTTGAGGCGATGGCGGCTCGAACTCACCCTTTCCTGCAAAAGCACCCGGAGCACCGCCGCATGAAACGCTGCTTATGCTTTCGTGCCCAAGGGAAGTCCAGTCTTTCCCGCGAGGCTTATCAGAGCTAAGGCAAAAGCGGTGAGGACCGGCGCCAGCAGGTACATCAACTCCCAGCGCAGTAGCAGCACATATAAGGGAGCAGCATACAGAATCACCATCGCAGCGATGAGCACCGTACGCTCTGGTGATTTCTCCTGCAGTTCAGACGTTCCGGCCACCAGAAGTACGGCGAGCAACGTCAGGGTGAGATCGTGCACGTATAAATGGGGAGCCGTCACCTGGGATACAACGAGCGCTGCTGCGAACATCAGCGGTGATGACTTCTCGCCTCCATTCCTGTCCTGCTTCCGCCAGCGCCAGGCGGTGAAGAGAAGCAGCGAGGCGGAGGTGACCGCGGTCAGCGCGGCCAGGTGGGCGGTGGTGACTCGGCCGGTCAGCAGAGTTGCAAAGATCCCCCCGACGGTCGGCATCCCCCACGCCCGGAAGCTTTCACCGTATGCCGGATCGCCGGGCCTCCTAAGGATGGCGCCCAGCAGTCGCAGGTAGGACCTCAGGCCCTCCGGCCCCACTGTGGCCAGGGAGAGCAGCCCAAGGATGGAAGCCGCCGTCGCAAGACCGGCCAGCATCTTCCACTTGCTGCGCACCAAGCAGATGCAAGCAAATGGCATCACTATCGCAAATTTGATCAGACCCAGGCCTAAAAAGACGCCCGCCAGCAGGTCCCGACCGCGTTTCACACAGACATAAGTGAGCGAAAACGCGAGCAGCAGAAGCACTGAGGTTTGTCCCCGCATCAGTGCGACCCACAGCGGAAAGAATATTGCACAGAGCATGAAGTAGCGGAACGGCCACCTGGCAACGGGCGCGTAAGGCCGAAGGAGATGCTGAAACAAGAGCCAGAAGAACGCGTTGATTGCTCCCCAAAGGAGGTAAGCCTCGCGGTATGACAGCCGGGCGAGCCCAGCAAACAACAAACTCTCGAACGGAGGATGAGGATTAATGAGAGCTCGTTCACCGTTCAAAAACTGCCCCTCGACTCGGGCCTGCGTGTCCAAATCATAGAGTCTTGATGCGTTTCCCTGATAAATGATGAGCCCGCCCGCGTAGAATTCGGCAAAATCCACGTGACGGGAGTCGCCGATCACAGCATTCAGAAGGACTATGAAAAACAGCAATGCCACCGTGAGGCCAAGGGCAATTGCAACTTCTCCGCGTGCTGGGGGTTGGGCCTCAGTCATGGAACGATGCTTCGCTCGGAATGACAGTCCAAAGGAGGTTTTCACACAAACTCGTAAGCCCGATGCCGCATCAAGGCATCTCCTTCACATATAGGACGCTCAAATCGTCCTGGTAAACGCGGTGCCACTCCGGCCGCGAATTGAGCAAAGTGCAGAGAGGCGCGGTGCGCTCAATGAGGCACGAGCGAACGCTGTACTTCTCGAGCAGCGCCAGCGCATCCGGGTCGAGGCGCATAATCTTGATGTAATCCAAAAACACGCCGGAGGGCTCGTACGCATCGCAGCGGCCGTCGATGAAAACCGGGTGGCCGGCGAAAGCCCAAATCAGATAGCCCCCCCAGAACTGGTCGTTGAACATGGGCCCGGGAACCGGGTGCAGTCGCAGGTAATCCACAGCGCGGCGGGGCTGATTGTGGTCGATGACCCCCTGCAACCTGGCAGTGGAAGGAAAGAAAGCGACGAGGCCCACAGCAAATAGCATGATCAGAACGGCGTTCAAAACGGGCTTGTCCTTAGCCGCTTCGTATCCGGGCCACCACCTGGCAATCAGGACGGCCAGCAAAGGCGCGATGAGTATGGCGAAGAACACCACAATGCGCTGGTGGACGCAAGCCATGTAAGCCGCAATGAGCACGAGGGCCATGTCCTCGAGGCGCGGGCGAAAACGCCACACAACGGGCGCTAACAAGAACATAAAGAGGAGGACGATAAACCATTTACCGTAGAACTCGTTGAAGGCCAAGGGCTGCCACTCGTCAACGTAAGCCATGACCAGGGGTTGGGAAAAGGGTTCAGCCAGCCCGTAAAGCAGGCGCGGGCCGTAGGGGTTCACCAGCAGCGCCAATCCACAGAGGAACAGGATCAGGCCAAGGTGCCGCCTCTGGCCGGGCGTCCACTGGTGGCACTCGAGTTCGCCCACTTGCAGCTTTTTCAGGCCCGCTACCCAGTAGACGCCGACCGCCAGTATCCCGAAACTGAATGTGCCGTGCGTGTTCACCCAAAGCGCGAATATGCCCGGAAGCAGCCAGAGAGATCTCTCGAAACCCTGGCGGTAACGTTCCAGGAAAATCAAAACGACGAGAAGAAAAACATAGCCGAGGAGTTGGGGCCGCAAGGTGAAGCACAGGCCGAGTAGCGGCCACACGGCCATACACGCGGCAATCGCCGCCTTCACGTTGCCGCTGCGCGTGTAAGCATAGTAATAGAGTAGAAGCAAAATCAGCGAGACTTGGATCGCGAGCAGTCCCGCCAGGCCCCGCAGTCCGCCCAGATGGGAAGCCGCGGCCATCACCATCTCGCCCAGCCATTGGTAGTCCAGCCAATGGCTGTTCGGCGCGGTAAAGGAATAGTAGTTGGTGGTAGGCCAGGTGTGTGTCGCCCCTAGGCGCTGGGCCGCAGCAATATGCCAGAAGGTGTCTCCTTCAAGAAAAGTCACATGCGAATGACCGGTGGGCAGCGCCGCGTCATTCTGGAGCCGGACCCACAAGTTCAGACACACTCCGGCTACCAGCAAGGCCCCGAGAAACACCGGGAAGGAGAAGAGACTTCGGAAGAATCCGCGGAGTGCCGAACGGCTGGTCCGCTCGACGGGAGGCGCTTTCTCGGCGGCATCGCCAGGCGGCGGTTCCGTGCTTGCCCGCGTCTTGGTAACCCCCATGATTTATTCCCTCTCCAGCAGGGAGAGCGCCGGCGGTTGGGCATCCTGCGGCGCCACTACGGTGATCGTGGCGACGCATGAATCGAGTCAGATGCCACGGTGTACGGCCCCGCTTGCAGCACGGAAGGCGGCAGTTGCGGGGCGAAATGGCGCAGCGCATCGGTGAGCCGTGACTCTTCAGAGGGATCGACCGCAAAGAAAGTAACGGTCGTTTCGCTATCGAATGTAGTGTCCGAATCCTTCCAAGTGCCTACGGCCTTCCACTGCGAAGGCAGTCCTTCCGTGGCGAAAATCCCGTCTTTGAACGCGTCGGCGTAGAGGATTGCGATCTTCGTATTTCTAGCGAGGGTGAGATCGGCGATTTGGGACTGGCTCAAGTACCCTCTGCCTCTCTCCTTTGCAACATCGATGCTGCCGATTCCCCAGAGATCTATCAGTCGAGGCTCGCCAAAGTAACTCACTGCCCCGATGTCATTGACGGCAACGGACTGGCCATGGTAGAACTGACGTACAAACTGGCCCATTTGATATTGCTGCTCGAAGATCTTCCTCGAGGCGTCCGAGGTAAGCCACGCAGCAGAGACGCCTCGGCTGACGAGTACCGGGAATACCCCGACGGCCAGGAAGATGAGCAATAAGACAGCTCCGGCCGTATCGACTTTTCCCCAGCCACCCTCGCGGGACCTCAGGACACATTCGTAGGCTCCCGCCGACAGAATTAATAAGCTGAGCGCCACCAGATAAGCTTCGTATCTGAGCAGCCAGCCGAAACCAGCGAATTTCACGTGTAATACGGCTGAAATGAGCCACAGGACGATTAGTACCGTGCTTCTTCTCCACAGCTTTTGGTCTTTCCTTACCAACAACCAAAGCAGCAATAGGAAGGCGAACCCGCACCCAAGGACGCCCCGGCTGTTAACTGCCGACCAGGCGAACGCCCCATGGATATGAGGCACGATATTTTGCGCACTTCTGACCGCCCGTGGCAGATTCGCCTTGAGATAGATCGAACTGGGCAGCCAGAACCAGCCTTTCCACACCGACAGGCCACCGATGATCACTACCGGCGCGAGCGCCATCCCCCCCAAGCCGAACGCGAAGCGCCAGCGTTTGCGCAGGAGAAAAAGCGAGCAAGCCGCGAATGCCAGAAACAAGCCTTCGTAGCGAGTGAGCGTTAAGAGGGGAGCGAGCACCCAGAGCCAACGCGATTGCCGCCGGGACGTTTGCAGCTTTTCATCGGAGAGTTCGTCGGCTGCTAGCCAGAAAAAAGCAATGGCAACGGCAATTTGCAGAGTGTGCTCCATCCCACTAAGGACAAGCGTCGGGAGTGGGGTGAAAAAAATGAACGCCACCAGAACGCTGAATATGTCGACTTGGGCCAGCCGAAAGCTCTTCAGGAAGCCATAACTCAGCCATATCGAGAAGCAAGCGAACAAAGTTGCCATGACCAAGGGCGCCAACTCACTCGGCCCCACGAGGCGGAAGATCGCCGCGAGCAGCACGGGCCAAATGGTCGTGGACTCACAAGAAGCGAACTCGTACGGCGTGACGCCCCACACCCCATGGAAAGCAAAACTCTTCGCCACTGCCATAGTGATGTAAATGTCATCGAGGGCGTAAACGAAGTGACCACGGTCAGCTTTCCGGCAGAGGACGAAAAGTGAGACGGTAGCGAGGAAGAAAACTGCAGTGGCCGCGAACAGGGACCAGTGTTGACCCAACAGCCGCTTGATGGCCTTTTTCTCCGAAGGTGCGGGATTGTCCATGAAGTTCCTATTCTCGAACCGGGCTGCGCACAAACAGTACGCTCTGGTCGTCAGCGTACACCTTCTGCCACTGTCGCGAGGCAGCGAGCAGCGTGCCCAGCGCTTCGTTGCGCTCAATAAGGCATGATTGTACGCTATAGACATCCAAGAGCCGCAGGGCGATAGGCTCGACCCGGCCGATCCTCCCGTAATCAGCCAGCACGCCTACTTGATCGTAGATGTCCGTCCGCCCGTCGATGAACACCTTGTTCCGGCCGTCGAGCGCGTAGATCAGGTAGCCGCCATATGAGTAAGTATTGAACATCGGGAGCGGGGGGGGATGCCGTTCAAGGTACCGCACGGCTTTCACCGGCCAATGCTCCTCCACACGGCTTTCGAGTTGTGTCTGGGAAGGGAAGAATCGGGCGATGCCCGCGACGATCGCGACGATCAGGACGGCATTTAGAGCCAGCTTGTCTTTGCCGGGCTCATACGGCGGTACCCAGCGGCTCAGAATGACCGCCAGGAGCGGCGTGCAGAACGGAACGAAGATCAGAACGAGCCGCGCATGGAGGCAAGCGGCGACAAATCCGCAGAGAAAGAGCGTGAATTCAGCCAACTGCCACGTGAGCCCGAGAGCCACTTGGGCCAGCAGAAAAGCCATCAGCAGCGCCAATAAGAGCTTCCCTGGCGGCGAATTGAACGGCATGGATTGCCACTCCACGATGCTCGCCCCGATGAGAGGATGGAACAAGGCCATGTCCACAGGGAAACCCGCCAATTTCGACCCATAGGGAGTGACCGTAAGGGCCACAAGGCTGGCCAGAAATGCCGACTCCAACTGCAGCCTCTGGACCGCTGTCCAGCGTCTGGATTCCAGACCGTTGCTGCGCATCTCGAACAGGCCGCTCACGGTATATACGCCCACGGCAAAGAGCCCGACTATGAATGTTCCGTGCGTGTTGACCCAGAGCAGAAACAGCAGAGGCAGCAGCCAGAGCGTCCCGTTGCGCCCCTGTCGAAAGCGCTCCAGGATAATGAGAGTCAGGATGAGGAAAACATAGGCCAGCATTTGCGGGCGCAAGGTGCATAATACCGCGATGAAATACAGGACGAGGCCGCAAGCCACGAATGCCGCCTTGGAGTTACCCGAACGCAGTGAGGTCAACGCGTACAGGCCCAGCACGACCGCCGCTCCGAGCGCCAAATTAAGCGCCAGAAGCCCCTCAAGTCCCCAGGCTCGCTGGACAGCGGCGAGAAGCACTTCACCCAACCATTCGTAAGCCATCCAAGGCCTGCCATGCGCGGTGAAAGAGTAAACGTCCGCGATGGGCCAATGGTGGGTTGCGAGAATGGTCCGCCCTACCTTGATGTGCCACCAAAGGTCCCCATCAACGGTAAAATCGCGCACGGTCACAAAAAGCCCTGCCACGAGCAAGCCGCCCAGTAGCGCGGGGAAGGAAATCAACCTTTTCGCGAGGGACTGCCGCGGAATCTTCAAATCCAATGGATGGCCGCCCGGGTCGCCCGGAAGCGTCGCGTGGCTTGCCGCACCCTCGGGCTCTGGCGGCCGCAACAAAGGACTTTCCGTAGAATTCAGCAGCGATTTCATTCGACCTTCGACATCCCAGCTTCGATCTTGGTTTTTCGATTCTCGGGTTTCAGTTTTCCAGTCTCCAGGTTCTGTTTTCCCGATTGAGTCCGCACAAACAGCACGCTCAGGCCGTCCGCGTAGATTTTCTGCCACTGCGAAGAAGCGCCTAGCAGAGTGGCCAGAGCCTCGCCATGCTCGAGAAGGCATGACTGCACATTATATGCTCGCAGCAGAGGAAGGGCGGTTGGCGCGACCCCAGCAATGCTCCCGTAGTCAGCGAGAACCCCAGCGCGTTCGTAGATATCCGTCCGCCCATCGACGAACACCTTGTTCCGGCCGTCGAGCGCAAGAATCAAGTAGCCGCCGAACTCGTAGTTGTTGTACATGGGCTGCGGAGGGGGATGCCGCAAGATGTACTGGACAGCTTCGACTGGGGAATGGCGAGCTACCTGGCTTTCGAGTTGCCCCCGCGAAGGAAAGAATCGAATTATGCCCGCCACGATGGCGGCCATCAAAAGCGCGTTCAACACGTACTTGTCCTTTCTGGGCTCGTAGGGGGGCATCCAACGGCTCAAGATTGTGGTAAAGAGCGGCGCGCTGAACGGGACGAAGACCAGGAGGAAGCGTGTATGGAGGCAAGCCGCGAGCAGGCCGGCTAAAAAGAGGGTCAATTCCGCCAACTGCCAGGTGGGCCGGAGCACGATTTGAGCCAGCAGGAAGGCGGCCAGCAATGCCAGGAAGTACTGGCCGAAGGGCTGGTTGAAGGGCATGGGCTCCCACTCTTGGATGTGAGCCACGTTGATCGGCTGGAAAAACGCCATATCGATAGGGTAGCCCGCCAGTCTCACCCCATAGGGCGTGACGGCGAGTAGGCTCAAGATTATCAGGAACGCGGTGCCCAAACGCAACCGCTGGGGGGGCGTCCATGGCGTGGATTCAAGACCGCCCCAGCGAAGCTTAAACAAGCCACTGGTCCCATAAACACCGAAGGCGAAGAGTCCTACCGCGAAACTTCCGTGCGTGTTGACCCATACCAGGAAAAGTGGGGGGGCCAGCCATAGAGTGGCGGATCGGCCCTGGCGAAAACGCTCCAGGATGATGAGGGTGAGAATAAGCAAGCAGTAGCCGAGCATCTGGGGACGGAGTGAAAGTGAGACGAATACCAGCGGCAATAGCAACGCGCAGGCCGCGAAGGCCGCTTTGGAGTTGCGCGTCCGCAGCCAGACAAAGGCGTACAACGCAATCAGGATTGCGGCGCCCAGGACCAGATCGAGCCCCAACAGCCCCCGGAGCCCGCCGGCCCGGTGCACTGCCCCGAACAGCACATCACCCAGCCACTCGTAGGCCATCCACGGAGTCCCGTGCGCGGTGAACGAATAAGCGTCCACGGTGGGAAAGTGATGGGTCGCGAGGATGTCCTGGCCGACCTTGATGTGCCACCAAAGATCCGGGTCGACCTCGAACTCGCGCAAGGGCACAAATAGCCCTGCTACAAGCAGGCACCCTAGCAGCGCCGGAAAGGAAATCAGCCTTTTCGCGAGGGATTGCCGCGGAATCTGCAAATCGGATGGATGGCCGCCCTGGTCGCCCGCGGGCTCCGCCTGGCTTGCCGCGCCCTCGGGCTTTGGCGCCCGCAACCAAGGGGTTGTCTCAGGTTGCTGTGGCGTTTTCATTCGACGTCCCACACCTCAGACTCTCGCCGACGCGCCTTCGAGTTGGCCTTGCCCGGCAATCCGTCGCTTGTCTGCCGGCGTGAGTGTCTCTCGATGCGTCTGTCGTTCCAGCATCAACGACCCCGCCACTGTCACCGCCACCAGGATCCAGTCCAGCACCCGTGAGCCTAACCACAGCGGCGTGGCGAAGCGCAGGAATCCCAGCCAGGCCAGAGTGGTGATCGAGCCCGCCCAGAAGGGTAAAGACCGGAGCACATCGCGAGGCCGCACACTGAAAGCAGCCTGGATCGCCAAGGCGAACGGCAATGCCACCACTAAATCGATCAGGTAGTGTTCGCCGGAACCGAGCGTGGCGAGGATGGTCAAAATCAAATACCCAAGGTAACCGGCGCGCAGCCAGATACCTGACCGGCGAGCGTTCCACCACAGTAGCACAGCCCAGAACATGTGCAACGAGGGCATGGCGTTGCGGGGAATGCCCGTAGGAATCGAGGCAGGCACAACCGCAAGGCCGGCCAGCGGCGGAGCGGAGTTAGGAAAACAAGAAGGAAACAAATCTATGGGGCCCGCCGCGGGTACTAGAGAATACAACAGGTAGCCCAGCAGACTTCCCGCGCCCAGCGCCAGCAACAGATCAGGCCTTCTCCGGTCTCCGCGGCCCGTGGCTGCGGTGTAAAGGATGAGCGCCGCCACGGGCACCTGCTCATAGGCTAGCCCGGCAGGCACGCCCAGCCATGGCAAGCGACCAAACAATCGGCCCAAAACAAAACTAAGCTGGAATCCCAGACTGCCATCGAAGGCATACAAGACCCGGTCCAAGGTCATGGGGTGCACGTGTCCTGTGCCGGAGAGTGCAGCGGTGGCAACCAGCACAAAGCCGGGAATGGCCAGCGCCACACTAAAAGCTCTGACCTGGCCCGCCACCTCCTGCGGGCGGCTGCGCAGGACCGCAACGCCCAGAAAGAACAGGCTTGCCAGCCCGAGAAATATCCCCCATTTGCCAGGATGCTCGTAGAGAATCCGCAGGTGCAATCGGAACCGGACCAATGCCAGCAGCACAGCCAGCAGCACTGCCCCCAGCAGCTCGAACCGGCTGCGACAGGTGCGGATCTGCACGACGACCGCGCCCAGTAGCGCCGGAGCCAGGAAAGGGAAATCGAGACTCGCGTGCAGCGCGAGGAACACGACTTCCGCGGCGAGTACGGCCGACAATACCCACAAGGCGACCGCTTTTACCGAAGTTTTCATACCGCCCTGCTAACGGTCATCTTCGAGGTTCTGCTCTCGAGTTTGCAGACCTCGGCGTCTTCGCGCGGAAACCACTCCCCAACGTGACGTCCGCCGGTGGTGGCAAGCGCCGGCTGTGCGTGCGCTAGGCTCACGGCGCCGCCGCCCTCCTGACAAAAAGTACGCTGACCTCGTCCTCGAATGCCTTCTCCCACCCCGGCGACGTTTCCAGGAAAGTCACCAGCGGAGTGTCTCGGTTCGGAGGCAGGAGGCAGGCTTGTATGTTGTACTTAGCGAGTAAGCGCGGGGTATCGCGTTCCAGCTTGGTGATGCGAAGATAGTCAGGCCACACTCCCCGGTATTGGTAAAAATCGAGCCTGCCGTCAATGAATACGCGTTGTTGCGGGCCCAGCATGTAAGGCAGATAACCGCCCCAGGTAAGTTCGTTAAGCAAGGGGCCGGGCAGCGGGTGCTGGCGCAGGTATTCGACTGCGGCATGTGGATAGGTCTTGGCCACCTCTTGTTCCAGATCCTGTCGCGAGGGGAAATACCGGACGAATCCCACGACCGCGAGACCCATCAGTACGGCGTTAAGCACATACTTGTCCTTGGCAGGCTCATAGGCAGGCACCCAGCGTGCCAGGCCCGCGGCTAGGAACGGAGCAATAACGAAAGCGAAGAGCGGAAGCGCCCGCGCGTGCTCGGCGGTCATGTAGACTGCGAAGAGGAACATTCCCAACTCCTCTGGCCGGAGCTTGAATCGACCCGTGGCGAGCGCCACGATGAAGAGCAACACTAAGATCAGGAAGCCCTCACCGTGCCACTGGTTCAAGGGGATGGGGTTCCAGCTCGTCATGTTATTTGTAATACCGTGCTGGAAGAAAATCATCTGTAACGGATAAGCGGCAAGGCGTGTCCCATAAGGCGTCACGCACCCGGCCAGAAGGGAGAGCAAGGCGACCGCCGCAAGTTGCAGCCTCTCGGAGGCCGTCCAGGCGTCTGCTACAAGGCTTCCCGCCCGGAATTTCATCAGCCCGCCTAACCAATAAACCCCGAAGACCGCGGCTCCCAACGTGAAAGTGCCGTGCGAATTGACCCAGAGACAGAATACTAACGGAAGCAGCCACAGGGATCTGCGGTGGCCTTCGCGGAAGCGCTCGAGACAAATCAGCGTCACAAGCAGGTAGATATAACCGAAGAGATACGGGTGAACGGCGAACCACACGGACACCAACGGCAGAACGGCCCAGGTGGCCACAAAGGCCGCTTTTGAGTTCCGGCTACGGAGGTACGCGTAATAGTAAATAAGCAGCAGCACGGCGCTGGTGAGGGCAAAGACCAGTCCCATCAGTCCGGCCAGGCCAGCAAGCCGCGCGCCCCACGCCAGGATAACTTCGCTCAGCCACTCGTAGGCGATCCATTCGGCGCCCGGCGCGCTGAAAGAGTAGATATCAGAAGTGGGCCAGTGGTGCGTGCTGAGGATGCGTTCACCCACTAGCAAGTGCCACCACGTATCGCCGTCTATCCGGAAAAACATGTGCTGCAGCACAAAAGCGCTGCCCACCAGGAGGATGGCCAGGAAGCAGGGGAACGAAAAGGCTCTCCTTAGAAGATTGAAACGAGGCGGGCCATGGACCACTGCGGGCTCCGATGTGGATTCAAGAGTGGGCATGTTCGTCTCTGAGGCGCTTAAATACGTCGAGGACCGCGAAGCAGGTCCGCACGCTCTCCGGAGATTCCCCGAGCTGCCGAATGTTCTCACTCTTCAGGTGGCCCAGCAGCAAGCCGGCTTGGGCAAGGTACTTAATTCGCTCCGGGGCCAATCCCATGATGCGTGCGCAAGTGGCATCGACCGCCACCGGATCGTCCCCAACCACCAAAAGGCCGCAGGGTTTGGCGTCACCCTGCAGTGGACCGTTGCCCTCCATGCCGACGATGCCGTCCACGATGGCAAAATCTGGCCGCACGGTGCTGTTGATGTCGAGGATGGAGTTTGTCAGGCCCGCCCAATGCAGAGCGTTCTTGGGCCACCCGTAGCAGTTGCCAGGCACAATGCCGAACATGTTCTTGAGTGAGAGCGTGACCCCCGCCCAGTGGTGGGTCTTGAGCTTGGGCATGGAGACTACGAAGTCAGCCTCGAGCGCCGTTCGCGGCAAATAGAGCTCCTTCACTCGGGAGGCGCGCGTGCGCGTGGGCACCAGGCGAACGTCGTCGAGGTTGAGGTCAACGAACTTTCCCTCGAGCGGCCCCAGGTAGTGGCGGAGGCGGTTCGTCTCCAGGATGCCTTCCGTATCCCGTTCGTGGCCGGCTCCTTCGGCCACGATCACACTCCGAACGCCCAGGCGCAGGAAACATTCCCGCGCCGCTGCCACGACCGCCGGGTGAGTATTGATCACACCCTGAGGGTCAGGCTCGACGAAGTTCGGCTTCAGCAACACCCTGCTGCCTTTGACATTCAAACCGAACTCGCGCAAGGTTTCATGGAGCAACGCCGCCAGGTCAACCTGGTAATTGGGCGCTTTGCATATCGCAACGCGGGAAGGCGGCCGCTTGAAGGCAGGCACCAACGAATTGTTGTTCGCACTCATCTTCCAAAGCAGAAATTAGAAACCAGAAACCAGAAAATAGAAAGCGCTTTCTAATGTCTATTTTCTGAATCCCGGCGAGAGCCAGCGTGGCATGCCACCCAACGCCATCGCCGCCCAGGCCGCCACCAGGGTATCGCCGAGAAACTGATTGTTCGAATTCAGAGCCGCAAGAGCAGGCTCCAACGCGGGCGCCGAACGGTTGTAGAGCTGCAGGCAAAGGTGGGCGAGTGCGAGCGAGCCGGGCCCTTGGATCTGAGAATAGGCTTGTTCCAGCCAGTCCAAGCTGCGGCGCGTTTCCGGGCGGTCCTTGTAGTCCTGAAGGGCCTGTAGCGCCCAGACGGTCGGACCAATACGAGGAACGCCCGCGGCCCCATAAACGAGGGGGTTGCCGCTGTTCCAACCGCCCCCCGGACACATCCGGTCAAAGAGCATGCGTTCCGCAAGCCGCCGGCGTCGCTCCGCACCGCGGGGATGCAGCTCTTGAGGTATGTGGCGAAAGGCAATCAGGGCGCAAGAGGTCGGCTCGACCCAGCTTGCCGTGCCGGGTGTCCAACTCCATCCTCGCAATGAGAAGTCCATACGCACCACGCGGTCGTGCCGCAACAGCTTGGCGCCGATTCGACGCCAAAGGCGGCCCTCCACGGGCCACGTTTCTGCGAGCCAACGAAGTCCGCGGGCTACGCGGTCCGGCGAATCCCGGTACACGTACAACGCCAGGCTAGCCGCCGCAGTTACCCAGCACCCGCGCGGCTGGCTCGCAAAGGACGGCCACGATCCGTCCGGCAACTGGGACTCTCTCAGCCAACGCACTCCTACGTTCAACGAGTTAAGGAGTCGAGGAGTCGAGGAGTCGAGAAGCTGGGGGGTTCTGGACTTCTCGACTTCTTGACTCCTCGACTCCCCGACTCCTTTAAGGGCCAAAAGCACCCAAGAAGTCGGCTCCACCGCGCTCTGGCCGCCGCTTCGGTACCCCCATCCTCCGTCCGCGTTATGAGCCCCCAGCAAGAACGGTAAATAGACCCGTTCAAGCAACGCTGTGTCGCCTATGGTCTTTTCGGGGGAGCTTTCAGGCATGGCAAGCGGCAAAGCTCAGAATTCCAAGATTTGAAATTTGAGAATTGAGATTTGAAATCGGAAATTACAAGCCGGGAACTGCGCGTGGGGCGTTCGATTTTCGAGTTGCGATTTTCGACCTTCGCTCGGCGAGTTTCAAATCCCTATTTTCGTGTTCTCTATTTCCAGCTTCGGTCTCCAGATTTCGGTATTCTGCTTTCTCATTTCGATTTTCTGATTGGCCTTACATGACCGGCACGTTAAGCTCCGGCGATTCCGCGAAACTCTCCTCGGGGGTATCCTCGATTCGCAACTGATTGATCAGCCGATGCAGATAGCCGCGGGCAATGCCCAGCCGGCGCG
>JBELAJ010000410.1:0-7552 GCA_049508935.1 Terriglobia bacterium
GGATCGTAGAGCACAGACTCCGGCAGTTCCCTGGACGCGAAACGGATCAGTATGCGGCTTAATTGGTCTACACAGCTTATGGCCGTGCTCGGGTCGTTAACGGCAGGAGAGATGGCTTTGAGCGCGATGTCCACGATTTGCAATGCCCCGAACTCAAGGTCTTGTTGCAGGGTCCGCGAGGGGCCGAAATCAAACGCGGTGCGGAGGTCCATGACTCCCTCGGAAGAGAGACGCTCGCCTTTGTACACCATCAGAAGTGGGATGCCGGCGGGCACGAATTGTCCAACGCGGCGCAGGACGCGGACCTTGACGCGGTAAGCCTTCGCCCGGGCGACAAGCTGCTCCGTGTCGATAAACCGGATGTAGCCGGAGGCATCGCTGAAGACAGGCGTTTCCCAGGCCTCGGGCTTCACCAGGTCGTTGTCTGCCATGCGGGTAGGCCGGTGCGGTAGCGGCATCATCTCGTCGATCATGGCTTCGGTCTCGGAGGCGATCCGATCGACGATCTGGTTGACGCTGATCGCCTGCGAAATGTGGTGGATGAAATAAAGCAGCCAGGCGACGCAAGCCAGGGCCAGTAGCATTGCCCCCAGAACGGTGGCCACGGGCGCGAAGGGATGAGGCAGAGAATGCGCCGTGGGAAGCGCCGCCATGCAATAAGAGAAGGTGCCCAGGAATATGCCCAGGGTCCATTGCGTCACGCGGTCCCGGGTAAAGCTCACGATGATGCGCGGCGAGAACTGCATCGAGGCGAGCGTGAGCGTCATAAGCAGAATGGCGAAAACAATGGACACCACCGTCATGATCGAGGCCGCAATGGCGGCAAGTATCACCTGCGCCACCTGAGGGTCGGCATGGGAAGGGAAAAGCGCCTTCGGCACCCAAGCGCTGATGGCTGGAACGGCCTCTTCCCACCACGAAAGGAATGTGCCCGCGCAACCCAGAGTCAGCGCAATGGTCAGCGGGCGAACCAGGAAGCCGCCACGCAAATTGTACGTGACATGACGGAACAGTAAGGGCAGCCTTCGGCTTTTGTTCATGACGGCGATGATTAAAGTCTAAAGGCTAAAGTCTAAAGGGTAAAGGGTAAACTGGCCGGCAGTTAGTACTAAGGTACGGCTAATCTTTAGCCTTTATCCTTTACCCTTTAGCCTTTACCCTTCTATAATGCCAAGCCATGAAAAGCAGACGCCGTGGGATCCACCTGTTCCGTCTCGCAGGGGTGGATGTGTGGTTGCACTGGTATTGGTTTCTATTTGCAGCGTTCGAAATAAGCAACCGGGCGAACAGTTACACCTCCATGGCCTGGAATGCGGCGGAGTATCTGGCGCTCTTTTTCGTTGTGCTGCTGCACGAGTATGGCCATGCGCTGGCCTGCCGGCAGGTCGGTGGAACGGCCAACGAGATCATGCTCTGGCCCCTGGGAGGAATGGCGTATGTGGCTCCGCCGTTACGGCCCGGCGCCACGCTGTGGTGCAACGTCGCCGGGCCGCTGGTGAACGTAGCGTTACTGATCGTTCTTGGACCGCCGGGATACATGCTTGACCAGTCCTTCAAATTGGACCGAACGGCGCCCAACATCCATTCGTTCCTGCTGGCGCTAGCGGCCATCAACATACTTTTGCTGGCGTTCAATTTGTTGCCCATTTATCCGTTAGACGGCGGCCAGATTCTTCGCTGCTTGCTCTGGTTCGTGGTGGGACGCGCCCGCAGCCTGATGGGGGCGGTGGCGATCGGATTTGTTGGGGTGGCTGGACTCCTGTATCTGGCCGTGCGCTTTCGTTCCTTCTGGATGGCCATCCTCGCTTTATTTATCCTCTCGAGTTGCTGGGGGGGATGGCGTGAAGTGCGGATTCTGACTCGTTTGAATGAGTTGCCACGCCGCGAGGGATTCGCTTGCCCCTCGTGCAAGGTTGCGCCGCCGGTGGGGAAGTTTTGGAAATGCAGTCGCTGTGCGAAGGCTTTTGACACCTTCCAAAACCGTGCCACCTGCCCAAACTGCGGGGTGGAATACCCCCTAACCATGTGCCTTGATTGCCGCAAGCAGCATCCCATGGGCGACTGGGTGGTCCGAGCACCTGTGCCCATTGACGCCTAACAGGTTGGGGGTTCTCGGAGCCCTGTCATTCCGAGCGGAGCGAGGAATCTTGCCATGTGATGTGCCGATTGCGGAGGAAAGCTCAGGGCGAGATTCCTCGCTTCGCTCGGAATGACACCTGATTACGGTTTACCCTTTGCTCTTCACCCTCAGATCTTCTATTTTCCCTTCGCCGGAAACGCTTCGTCCAGCTTGAGATTGAGTTCAAGAACATTCACCCGAGGCTCACCCAGGAAACCCAACTCCGCACTCTTGGCATCTTGGTTGATTAGCGCCTCGACCTGTTCAAGGCCGACGCCTCGCGCTTTGGCCACCCGCGGAGCCTGTGCTTTGGCGGAGGCGGGGCTGATTTCCGGATCGAGGCCGCTGGCCGAGGCGGTCAACAGATCGGCTGGAATGGGCCCCGTATAGTCAGGGTTTTCTTTGCGGAACTGTTCTACGGAACTCTTTACACGGTCGATGAGCTTCTGATTGGTCGGGCCGTAATTGGACCCCGTTGAAGCCGTCGCATCGTAGCCATCGTTGCCTGCCGCCGAAGGCCTTGGATGGAAATACTCCGGCTTCGCGAAGTTTTGGCCGATGAGGGCCGAGCCGACCTCTTTTCCCGCGGCGCTTAACATGCTCCCATTGGCCTGCCACCGGAAGAAAACCTGGCAGAAGCCCGTCACGATGCCGGGATAGACGAGCCCGGTGAGCACCGTCAGCACAAGCATCAATCTAAACGCGGGTGTAATCTGATGACGCATAAAAGCTCCTTCAGAGAACAGGGAATAGGGAACAGGGAACAGCCGGATTCCGTCCCAGTTACTCCCTGTCTGACCGCTCCTTACCACTCTTTTCCCAATTTGGCATTCGATACTATCTATTCCCTATTCCCTGTTCCCTATTCCCTAGACTCACGCCAGGCGCAATAACCCCAGCAACCGGTCGATCAGGAAGATGCAGGGAAAGGGTGCAATGAAACCACCCACTCCATAGATCCAGAGGTTCCGCCGCAGCATGGCGGCGGCGCTCTGCGGCCGGTACTTCACGCCTCGCAGCGCCAGTGGCACAAGGGCCACAATGATCAGGGCGTTGAAAATCACCGCCGCCAACACCGCGCTGTGCGGGGTGCGGAGGTGCATGATGTTCAGCTTCGCGAGCGCCGGATAAGTGGTCATAAACATCGCCGGGATAATCGCGAAGTACTTCGAAACATCATTGAGGATGGAGAATGTCGTCAAAGCGCCGCGCGTGATGAGCAACTGTTTGCCGATCGCCACCACCTCGATAAGCTTGGTGGGATTGCTGTCGAGGTCGACCATGTTGCCGGCCTCTTTGGCTGCCATAGTGCCGGTATTCATGGCCACCCCGACGTCCGCCTGCGCAAGCGCCGGCGCGTCATTCGTCCCGTCGCCGGTCATGGCCACCATGCGCCCGCCGGCCTGTTCTTTGCGGATATACTTCAGCTTGTCTTCGGGAGTGGCCTGGGCAAGGAAATCATCCACGCCCGCCTCTGCGGCAATGGCCGCGGCGGTTAGCGGATTGTCGCCGGTAATCATCACAGAGCGAATGCCCATGGCGCGGAGTTGGGCGAGCCGGCTTTTCATTCCGCCCTTCACGATGTCCTTCAGGTGCACGACGCCCAGCATGCGCGACCCATCAGCCACCGCCAGGGGCGTGCCTCCGGCGCGGGAGATTCGGTCTGAAATCCCTATGAAGTCGCCCGGTATTTGCCCTCCCTGCTCTTTCACGAAGTTGACGATGGCGTCCGTTGCGCCCTTTCGCAGGAAGCGCCCATCCAAATTCACGCCGCTCATGCGCGTATAAGCGGAGAAGGGAATGAAGTGCGCCCCCGGTTCGGCAACTTCCCGGCCGCGCAACTGGAACCGCTGTTTCGCTAAGACAGCGATCGAACGTCCCTCCGGTGTCTCGTCGGCCAGGCTCGACAATTGAGCGGCGTCTGCAAGCTCCGCTTCACTCACTCCTTTCACCGGAATGAACTCCACCGCCTGCCGGTTGCCGAGCGTGATGGTGCCGGTCTTGTCCAGCAGGAGGGTATCGACATCGCCCGAGGCTTCCACCGCTTTGCCGCTCATGGCCAGGACGTTGTGCTGCATGACGCGGTCCATGCCTGCGATCCCGATAGCGGACAGCAGTCCACCGATGGTGGTTGGAATCAAGCAGACCAACAAGGATACCAGCACCGCCACCGTTGGCACGGTCCCGGATCCCGCGGAAGCAATGCTGTAGATTGCAAACGGCTGCAACGTCGCCACAGCAAACAGGAAGATCAGCGTCATGCCGGCAATGAGAATGTTTAAGGCGATCTCGTTGGGTGTCTTCTGCCGTTCAGCCCCCTCCACCAGGGCGATCATCCGGTCCAGGAAAGTTTCACCCGGGTTGGAGGTAATCTTGACTTTGATCTGATCCGAAAGAACTTTCGTTCCACCCGTAACCGCGCTTCGGTCGCCGCCCGACTCGCGAATCACCGGCGCGCTTTCTCCCGTGATGACGGATTCATCCACGGTGGCAATGCCTTCGATGACTTCTCCGTCTCCGGGGATGATGTCTCCCACTTCACATAAGACGGTGTCCCCGGCACGCAGCTTCGAGGCTGGCACCGATTCCATTTTGCCTTTATCAAGGAAGCGCTTGGCGATGGATTCGGATCTGGTCTTGCGCAACGTGTCGGCTTGCGCTTTGCCGCGCGCCTCCGCCATAGCCTCAGCGAAGTTGGCAAAGAGCACTGTGAACCAGAGCCACAAATCGATCTGAATCTCAAATCCCAAGCTCGGCGCTCCGATGAAAGCGTCACGAATCATGAACACTCCGGTCAGCGCCGCGCCCACTTCTACAACAAAAATCACCGGGTTCTTGAACAGCGTGGCAGGATTCAGCTTGACGAACGAGTCCTTCAGGGCACGCCCCACGAGTTCCCGATCGAACAGAGGACGCGCCCGCACCAGTCTTTTGGGGATCAGTGTCGTCAGATCGTCGATCACAGGAGGAGTTGCTGTCGTGGCCATGGATTAGCTCCAGATAGAGAACATCAGCGAAGAAAACAGTTTGCCCTGGTGCATAAGGTAGTGTTCGACCAGCGGGCCCAGCGAAAGGGCGGGGAAGAACGTCAAGGCACCGATTACGATCACCGTCCCCACCAGGAGCCCAACGAAAAGCGCGCCGTGGGTTGGGAACGTGCCGCTGGATGAGGGCACCCGCTTCTTTGAGACCAGGCTTCCCGCGATCGCCAAGGTGGGGATGATGAACGCGAAGCGCCCGAGGGCCATCGCCAGACCAAAGGTGAGGTTGTACCAGGGAGTGTCCGGATTAAGCCCGGCGAAGGCGCTGCCGTTGTTTTCCGGGGTGCTCGAGTAGGCGTAGAGCATTTCGCTGAATCCATGCGGCCCGGCATTGGTGAGGTTGGCGATGGCCGGGCCGGGAGGATTCCAATACCGGTTCTTGGCAAACGGAGCGACGATGCTGACGGCGGTAAACACCAGAATCACGAAGGCCGTGGCAAGGATGGCCACCATCGCCATCTTGACTTCCTTCTGCTGGATCTTCTTTCCCAGGTACTCCGGCGTTCTGCCCACCATCAAACCCGCAATGAACACCCCGATAATGGCGTACAAGAGCATGCCGTAGAGGCCTGACCCGACTCCTCCAAAAATGACTTCGTCACTTTCGATGTTAAATAACGGAACCAGGCCGCCGATGGGAGTAAGGCTGTCGTGAACGTTATTGATGGCGCCGCAGCTTGCGTCGGTGGTAACGGTCGCAAACAATGCTGAACTGGCGATGCCAAAGCGAGTTTCCTTGCCTTCCATGTTGCCGCCCGGCTGAGTATTGGTGTAGCGGCTCTCAATGCCGAGTTTCGCCAGGATGGGATTGCCCGCTTGTTCGTAGTGGTAGCAGACGAAGACACCGACCAGAAACATTACCGCCATGGCGGCGAATAACGCCCAACCTTGTCGGGTGTCGCCCACCATGCGGCCAAACGTATAGGTGAGCCCGGCCGGGATCATGAAGATCAAAACCACCTGGAGAAGGTCTGTCAAGGGGGTGGGATTCTCGAAAGGGTGCGAGGAATTGGCGTTGAAGAATCCTCCGCCATTCGTTCCCAGCATCTTGATAGCTTCTTGCGAGGCCACCGGACCCTGCGGAATCGTCTGGGTCGCGCCCTCCAGCGTCTTGACCGTGGTGTAGGGATGGAAGTTCTGGATGGCCCCCTGCGAGCAGAGGATCAAGGCGGCTACGAAGGAAATGGGCAGCAGAACGTAGAGCGTCGAGCGAGTAAGATCCACCCACAGGTTACCAATGCTATTAGCCTCCTGGCGGGCAAAACCGCGTATCAGTGCCACCGCAACGGAGATGCCTACAGCCGCCGAAGCAAAGTTCTGGACAGCCAGAGCCGCCATCTGTACGAAATAGCTGAAGGTCATCTCGCCGCTGTAAGCCTGCCAATTGGTGTTGGTCAGGTAGCTTATTGCTGTGTTGAAGGCGAGATCTGGCGTAACCGGCGTAGCGCCCTGCGGCGCAGCCTTCGTGCCAAAGTGCATGGGGTTGAAAGGTAAATAGCCTTGTAAGCGCTGGATGAGATAAACAAACAGGAAGCTCGCCACGCTGAAGGCAATCACCGACGCTGCGTATTGCGTCCAACGCTGCTCGGTATCCTCGCGCACGCCAATCAGCCGGTAGATGAGGCGCTCCACCGGCCGGAGGAGCGGGTGAAGAAACGTCCGTTGGCCCTGGAAGACCTTGGCCATGTACGCCCCTAACGGTTTCGCGATCGCCAGGATGAGGACGAAGAAAACGACGATGTGCAGAATTCCAAGCGCGGTCATGTTTGTTCCTCTTCTTCTACTTTTCCCCGGAAGCGGATTATGGTTCCCGTTGCGTCTGCCGGTGTCATTCTGAGCGAAGCGGAGAATCTCGGCAGTTCATATCCGCTGGAACTACGAGGATTTTCCGCTTCGTTCAGAATGACAAGCCCGGGCGACCACCCCAGGTTCCCCTCCTCATTGAGGAGGGGACTAAGGGGTGGTGTCAAAAGCGTTCCGGCCGGAGCAAGGCGTAAAGCAGATAAACCAAAAGAAACAGCGCCGTCACTCCTGAAATGATGTAGTCCACCGAATGTCTCCCTCTTAAAGACGGTCGCAGGCCTTGGTAGAAGCCCAGCAGGCGACAAACAACACTAACCCGACGAGAACGTAAATCAGATCCAGCATATGGATACCTACACCCAAAGCAATTAGGAAGTGATTCCCATGCTTAGTATGCAAGGCCGGGCATAAAGAAGGCATAAGGATTTACCAAAAATTTCGTTAAAGCAGCTAGGCTCTCTTAACGCTGTCATTCCGAGCCCTTCGCTGTCATCCTGAGCCCTTCGCTTGTCATTCTGAGCGGAGCGAAGAATCTCGCTCTGCCGCTCAGGGTAAACTCCGCGAAGAGCCTGTCCTGAACGAAGTGAAG
>JBELAJ010000411.1:0-7819 GCA_049508935.1 Terriglobia bacterium
GCATTGATGAGAGCCAGAGCAAGTTGAAATTGCTTCTCGGCCGAGCGTTCCCGGTGCGTGCGGACCAGGAAATTCGCAAGCCTGCCTCGCGCTTCGAGAAGAAAGCCTGTCGCTTCCGTTCCCTTGAGCTTTTCGGCCGCTTCAATTACCGAGCCGTAGATTTGCTCAGCCTGGCTTGATTGCTGTTTCGCTTCGGCGATCCGGGCCGCATTGATTTGCGGAGGGAGGCTTTCCACCGGATTTCGGATCTGCGCTTCGAGCTCGAGCGCGCGCCGGTTGTAGTCCTCCGCCCCAGCCAGATCGCCGGCGGCAATTGACATAGCGGCGATCTCATAAAGCCACTTGGCCGTATAATAGGGGGAGTGGGCCTGCTGTGCCACGTCGATGGCCTGTTGATAGTAAACGAGGGCTTTCGCGTGGTCGGCTTTGCCCTCATACCATTCCGCCAGGCGTCCGAGGCCGAGGTAACGATCTATCAAATCACCGGCGTCGGCTGCGATGCGCACCGCCTCCTCGAACAACGGAACGGCGTTCTCCGGCTGTCCGAGTTGAGTGTAGCAATAACCGGTGTTGTTGAGCGCGCGGGCCGTGGCAACTTTGGCCCGGAGCCGGCCGAGGAGGGCACGGGATTGGTTGAACCACGATATAGCCTCGTCGTAGCGAGCTGAGGTCATTCGGATGAATCCGAGATTTCCCAGCGCGGTTGCCTCGAGGTAAGTGTCCTTCGCTTGGCGAGCAAACCGGAGTGCGTCATGAAGATCGCGATCGCTTGCTGCCGCATCGCCTAAGCGGGCAAGAACCGCGCCGCGCCGCACCTTGATTTCCGCGATGAGGGGCTCCAGTTGGTGGGATTCTGCGAGCTCGAGCGATTCATCGTAAAGTTGCTTCGATTCCGGATAGCGAGATGTGGAGAATTCCGCGAGTCCCTTGTCCAGCAGCAACCTCGACTGGATCTCCGGCGACGCGGGGAGCCCTGACGCCGGGGCTTCAAGCAGCTTGGATCCCTCTGCCGCCTTACCTTGAGTGAAAAACACTTCGGCTTTCAGCAGGCGAAACTTCCAGTACCATTCAGAATGAGTGTTGGTATCGAATAGCGCTAATCCGCGATCAGCGAGGGCCAGGGCTTGCTGCACGTCGCCGCGTTGGCGAAGCAAGGCCGCCTGGTGATAAAGGGAATCAGGGTCAGCGACAGGCCGTCGCCCACACGCTGCCGGCGACAGGAAAAGCCAAAGAATTGTCAGGATACAGCATACCCCACCCACACCACGCCTAGGGGGACAGCTCGCCCTTGCTTGATTGTCTGATTGCACGCTGGGCCGCAACTCCCCTCTCATGCGACCGAGAGTCGTCACACAGCAAAATCCGATGTGGCAGGACCTTAAGGCTTAATCCGCCCAGGCATCGGCTCTCCATTGCTGGAGGCATTGGCGGCCGTTAGTTGTCCTTCGACGGCGCAGCCCAATAATACGCGAAGCATGGAGATGCTCTGGAAGTTGGCGGTGGACAGACACTCTGCAAGATAAACTTCGCCCAGTTGAGGGACGTGAATTGCACCATCCTCGAGCAGCTCCAATCCGTAGCATCGCTCAAGGCTAACGGGAGCGGCGAACGTGCCGAAGCGAGCCCTATCTGACTGCCTCGAGGAATTCAGCTGCTCGGGGTCAACCCGAACCTCAACCGGGCAGCCCGCAATGCGCAGGTTCTCGAAATGGCTCCCGGCAAAAGTGGTTGACCGTTCGCCGGTTTCCTTCGAGTACTTCGACGCCAGACGCGCCACCACGCGGTCGGCTGTGAGCACGTTCTGGATATTGAGTCGCTCGATGGTCGCCGTGGCAAGTGTATTGAAGAACTCGCGGTTTTCGCTTCCCACCGTCGACGATTCGGCGGAGCCGAAGGATAGAATCTGTTCAAAGCGATACCCTTCCACTCGCGCTGACGAAAAACCTCCTATGAAGGGAAGAGCGCTGGGAGCCTGGACGGCGATCGAGTGCTCGAAGGGCAACGTGATGCGCCCGGATACTCCGGTGGCGAGTGCATGGTAAAGGAAAGTTTGTTCCACGGGAATCTCCTATTGGTATTCAATCTTGAATGGGTACCGGCCGATTTCCGTCGCGTGTGGAGACTCAATACTGACGACCAGCGTGTAGCTGCCCGGCGGCAGCCCTGAACGCCCAATCAGCAGAGTCAAGACATCCCCCGTTTCCGGCTTCGCCGGCAACAGATGTTCCGTGAACTTGACGGAGCCCGTCCCATCCAGAATGGAACAACTATATCCCGAAGCGCTTTCTTGCGCCACATCGAAGTAAAGACTGAAAAAGCGTACGTTCGCAGGGACGAGTATGGACTGCGGCGCGCTGCGCGACACAGCGTGCAGCGCAAATGAGGCGAGCGGCTGCGGAGCAGTTGCTTCCGCTAGCCGCGTCCGCAGGCCGCCAATAACGACAAGTTGCTGATAACCGGCCACACACACCAGCGCCAACGCTGCCAGCGCCGGGAGGAAGGCGGGTGCCAGCAACCTTTTCCACCATGCCGTTGGCTTCCACCTGACTGTTTTCGTTGTCGCTTCCCGCCCGAGGTGAGAGAGCGGTTCGCGGAAAACGGCGCGCGCGTTTTCAACGAATACCACTCCTGTCTTCACAGCTTCTGCGCATTCCCGGCAGATGAACATGTGTTCCTCGAATTGCGAAACTTCGGCTGTTGTCATGTCGCCCAGCAGATAACGCTCGACTGCCAGAGTTTGTTCCATTTCATTATGTTGCATGTCGATTCTCCCGAGCCACCGTCGTAAGGGCAACCGTGGCCATTCCCGCGGGCCATCCCTACGACTTCCCCTTGTCCTTCAGTTCCTTGAACCTTGTCAAGGCCCGGTGTAGCAGCACCCGCAAATAACCGCGGTCTACGTTCATGACCCGGCAGACCTCGTCGCGGTCCATCTCATCCAGGAATACCATTTTCAGGAGCGTGTGGTCTGCCTCCGGAAGCCCATTCAAAATGAGGCGAACCATCTTCCTGTTTTCTTCCGCCAACACATTCCCATCCATGTCAATCGTGTGATCGACGGGGTCATACTCGGCTGGGTCGAAGCTTGGGTGCCGGGCGCGCGCTTTAATGAATTCGAAGATAATGTTGTTGCAAACCGAGTTGACGAATGCGCCGAGTCGCTCCGGGTATTCCAAGGCGCGCTTCTGGCGAAGAGCTTGCAGCACCCTTAGAAATGTCTCCTGGCGTATATCCTCAATTTCGCTCGTGTCGTAGAAGCGCCGGCGAAGCTTGATATTCAGAAACTCGCTGAAGTAGGCGGTAAAATGGCGCTCGACGGAAGCGTCCCCGTCCGTCAGGAGTCTCACGTACTCGGCGTCAAAATCCTGCCTCTCCATGGTTATGGCTGTCGAACGCCGCCCCGTTTCGTGCGTTCTTGCGACACTTCCGTGAGGTGCTCTCAGTCTATCGCACCGCAACCGAATTGTCGATTTGACAGCAACCGTGTCTGTCGTCAGACCGCCTGAACCTTCCATATCACCGCCTCGCCTCGATTCGGAATTCGGCTTCGCTCCTGGATACTCTCCCGAGAGGTCTTCCCGTGGATTCGAGCTCTTTACGTTGCAGCGCACCAACAACCGGCGCCACCCCCGCGGAACCGGAAACGAAGGGCGACGGCGTTCGGGTGGCTCCGAAACTTTCTGCCTGCCTCCTGACACCTCGACCAAGCTTGCGCTTGACGAAGTCACCCGCCGCGACGTTGAGAAGCTCGAACGCACCGTTCAGCATTGAGAAGATCAGAAACCACACAAGAAATTTCATCTGCACGTTCTTTCCTGACATTCGGTGTTGAGTACCCGAGCAAAACGGGCAGAAGCGAAACCTTGCAAAGGCCGGCAGCCTGGGTTTACCGCTACGCGCCCCCCTCGCTGCCCGAGCGTCTCCCCTTAGGTCCCAAAGCGTGCGCCACATTCGTACAATTAGTGACATTCGGGCGTTCAGCGTTTCAGCCCCCTGCTCTGAAAATCGTGGCACGGGCGTCCCGCCCGTGTGTTGCCAGGCCGAAGCCACGGGCGAGACGCCCGTGCCACCTCTGCGCCGTCGGCCCATTTTCATGTTTTCCGGGTGCCCGCCAGCCGACGGGCATGCGCGACTGCTTAGAAACGCTTCTCGCCTTGTCGTCACTATCTCTCAGTCGCAATGTTTCTTCGGAAAGATAGGCACGCGTCGCCAGGCGAATTCACTCGTCAGCATTTGCCTGTGGCTGTGCACTGCGGCGAGTGCGTGGAATGTTTCAAGAGCGACAGAAATCCATTGGAAGGTGAATTATGCTCATGCCCGCTGTGATCCTGATAGTGCTCACTGGCCTTCTTTGCTTCTGGCTTCAGGCTGACTGCCGGAGAATCCTGGCACGCCCGTTTGGTCGGGAATACTTCCAACAGATTGTCACTGTGCACCGCTTCGAATTCCTCCTGATCAGAAACACCAGCGGGGATTTCGCTCAGCCCACGGAATTCTTTCGGCTAACAGCGGCACTCAGGTGCGATCTCTTGGGGTTAACTTATTTGCTTAAGCACACGGCGAACTTCAATCAGTCCTACACCTCGGAAGAGCTCCGCTTGATCCTTTACTTCAGAGTCCTACATGCTCTGCTCGTCATACGGCACTGGCTTCGGTGGCGCGAAAAGCCGGCCCTGATGAATATGACCGCTATCCTTCTTTATTTTGCGAATGTCATCGGGGAACGCGTCAATCGCATCCGGTTCGAAAATCTGGCGGCTTGAGTGGCGGCCGCGGTTCCAGCGTGAAACGGTTTTGAGGCGACCGTCACTATTTGGTTGATGCCCAGATTGACAGGGCCACAATAAAACAATTGAGAGAGGATAAAACAATGACCGATATCGAAAAGCAAGTGATGAACCGTGTTTCCGCTAATGCTGATCTGGAGGGCGCTCAGGATCTCGTCGACGCCCATCTCGACGACGTGACGGCCGGAATGCTTGGCCGCGGGTTCAGCCTGCACATTAATTGGAACCCCCCCATCCCAACGCCGTATTAACTCGGGCCCGCTCCGTCAACCGAAGGATGATGCGCTCTCTCCGATTCTTGAAGAGGAAGGGCGCATCGTTCTTGGTTGGAGGCCAAGAGAGGATTCGTCATGCAGTCCGCATCGCTTCAAAATCTGAATGTCGTCTTCAAAATCAGCGAGCGCTGTAATCTGAAATGCGATTACTGCTACTTCTTTTTCGGCGGTGACGAGACCTGGAAGTTGCACCCGCCAATGGTTCCCCAACAAGTGATCGAAGATCTCGGAGCCTTCGCGGCGCGAGCGGCGCGCGACTATGGACTCGAGTTCATCACGCTGATCTTCCATGGCGGCGAGCCCTTGTTGATGAAGCGTCCGCGCTTCGCGGAAATGTGCGACACACTGCGTCGCTACGAGAACGGCTTTCACTTCGACTTCGGACTACAAACGAATGGCGTACTCGTGGACGACGAATGGATTTCCCTATTTGAGCGCTATAAGGTGTCCGTGGGAGTGTCGCTGGACGGCACTCGCGCCATCAACGATCAGCACCGCCTGGATTTTGGCGGCCGCAGTTCCTACGACCGCACGGTTGCCGGCCTGCGCCGCATTCAGGAAGCTGCTGCCCACGGCAAAATGGGTGCTCCGGGACTACTCTCCGTAATCAATCCAGTTGCGGATGGCGGTGAGGTTTATCGCCATTTCGCGCACGATCTCGGCGTCGACCGGATGAGCTTTCTCACCCCCGATTACACCTGGGATTCGGGAGTGACTGAATCCGTGATACGTGGCGTCGAGCGGTTTCTGCTTGCCTGCCTACGTGCCTGGCTTCGAGACAAGAATCCAAATATTCGCATCCGGGTATTTTCGGAACTGCTGACCGCGATGATCGATGTTCGCGCCATGGAGGTCCTTCAAACCTACCGCGACGATTATCGCAACATTATTTCGGTATCTTCGAATGGCGATCTGGGGCCGGAAGATACCCTGCGGATTTTGGATCCTCGCTTCAGTTCAATGGGATTGAATGTTGCGAAGAGTGATCTGCGCGAACTCATTGAGTCCGACGCATGGCGCGAGCAGGAGAATGCCGCCACCCAGCGGCCCAACGCGTGTCAAGGCTGCGGATGGTGGAAGATCTGCAAAGCCGGCCGCCCGATCAACCGGTATTCGAAAGCGATGGGTTTCAGCAATCCTTCGCTCTACTGCTCAGGCCTCAAAGACGTCTACGCGGAAATTGCAGCGTTCCTGGTGCGGAACGGAACGCCGTTTTCCGAAATCTCATCCCGCCTCCAGGGCTGAAGACCGTGGATGGGGAATTGATGAAGGAGGGTTTTATGCCGGACATGCTTACGTTCGCTCCCGCATTCGCCAGTCCCGATGGCGGCGAGGCCATTGGAGCAGTGCGCGCTATCTCTCTTGCGCGCTTGAACGGCACACGCCGCCGCATCGCGGCCGCGCTCGATAATTCGGGCCAGCCGGAGAGCGCGCAGGCACTCCTCGCGTTTACCGTGGGTCAAGCCAGCGCGTGGCGGCCGGAGACAGGCCTGGCTATGCAGTTTCTCCAATGCCGGGCGACGCCCGAATCGTCGAACTTGCACATGGCGGCGTTACAACTAGTTGCCGCCTGCGCGGGCATGGGCGGCGCCGGCTCCCTGGACGCTCGAATCGACGCGCCCCAGTGGCTTTACCTGGATGGATGGCTGACGCCCGTTAGCGGCGATTGCCGCCTGACCTCCGACGGCCGTTCGATCCGGATCAACTCCGATCTGGGCGAGGCCTTGTTTCTTGCTTCCGAACACAACGGTTGGTCGCCCGCAGATGGCCCCCCGGGCCCCTGGACGGCTTACGCCAGCGGCGGCCTGGCGCCGCGCTACGTCACGGCCAGCGGACTTCGGCACTCAGTCGAAGGGTTTCCCTGGATTTCAAACGCCCCACCACTCGCCGCCGTCAAGCGGCCGGACGCGGCCGATCCCCGCATCGCAACTATTCATGAAGGATGGCTGAGGATTCTCGAGCTGACGCCCGTGTACGGCGCTTGGGTGGCCAGCACGGCGGCAGGTTGCCTGTTGCTGGATTCCAGCGCAAGCTGCAGCGCTCAATCCGGGAGTTCATATGACCACCCGGGGTTAATCGCCATCGAACCGCCGGATTGCCCCATTTTCTGCGGCGAAATCCTGGTGCATGAGTGTTCTCATCAGCATCTGCTCATCTACGGAATGGTCGCGCCACTAGTGACGCCGGGCAGCGCGGAGACGGCGTATTCACCCATTAAACGTGCGAACCGCACGATAGACCGGGTGCTGACGGGCGGGCATGCCGTCGGCAACATGATTATCTACTACGCCACTCTGCGCCGAGGGGCGAAGCTTGACCCGGCCTCGCGGGCGAGGTTCGATCGGCACTGCACCTGGTTTGCCGAAGATTACCGTCCCTCTCTCGATCGAAGCGAAAGCCTGACTGCGGCTGGGCGCGCGCTCTGGGCCAGCTTGTGCCAGACCGTGGATCGCGCCATGGAGAACTAGATGTCAACACACAACTATCGAATATTCCGTCCGCAAGCGGTGGAAGCCTGCACGACGCGTCAGGCCGGCGACCCTTGGACTAAGCGGTCGCGTTTTGAAACCTGGCTCATCGCCGGCTTGACGCTGGTTACCGGCGCTGCCGCGGCGATTATTTTCCGAGGAGGATTCTGAAGCAATGAGTAACGCCCCTGCCTCGTCCCAAGTTCGTCGGCGGCGAGTTCCCGTGATTCTGCAAGGTGAAATTAGTGAATGCGGTCTGGCCTGCCTCGCCATGATAGCGGCCGCCTGG
>JBELAJ010000412.1:0-7528 GCA_049508935.1 Terriglobia bacterium
CCGGTCCCGCTCTTTTCCACTCAACATCAGCATCTCCTGTTTTTCCATCCATCAAGTTTGACGGAGTTCAACAGGACATTTCTACTTTGCTGAAACCGGACATTATCATTTTGCCGCGACAACTGATTTCCGGGTCGAGCCGTCGAGCTAGTTTTGGTGTACAATCTCGCTGGCGTTCTGGCATCTCAGTTCAACATTTTTCCAAAGAGGAGGAACTCGATGAGAAGGAAGGTTCTTACTATTACCTGTTTAGCAGGCGCGGTGAGCGCGATTTCGCTAGCCTTGATGACGGTTAGCTGCTCTCAACAGACTGCACCGCCCGCGCCGCAACAGCCGGCTACCCCCAGCGTTGTGCTGCCCCCCTGGGGTCCGCAGCACGATCGAAACGCGCCCCAACCTCCTGTGGTTGACCCCGGTACGGCCAGCACGCAAGCCGAAGCGGGGAAGCCACCGTCTGACGCAGTCGTTCTTTTCAACGGCAAGGATTTGAGCAACTGGGAGTCGGAGAAGGGCGGGCCCGCCGAATGGAGAGTCGAGAAGGGTGATTTCGCAACCGTTCCGGGCAAGGGCGACATCCGAACCAAGCAGGCATTCGGCGATTGCCAACTGCACGTCGAGTGGTCCACGCCCAATCCTCCGCACGGCGAGGATCAGGACCGCGGCAATAGCGGCGTCTACCTGCAAAGCAATTTTGAAATTCAGGTTCTGGATTCCTACCAAAGCAAGACCTATCCGGACGGGCAGGCCGCCGCGCTCTATGGGCAGTATGCTCCATTGGTCAATGCATGCCGTCCTCCCGGCCAGTGGCAGACCTACGACATCGTATTCCACGGGCCGCGATTTGACGCAGCCGGCAAGCTCACCCGCGGCGCAACTGTGACGGTGTTTCACAACGGCGTGCTGGTTCAGGACCACGTCACCGTCCTCGGACGCACGGACGGCGAACACGAGCCGTACCAGCCGACCCCAACCAAGCTGCCTTTGAAGCTTCAGGATCACAACCACCCGGTCCGTTACCGGAATATCTGGATTCGGGAAATTCCCGAAACCCAAGGCGGCCCCGCGTAGCGGCGATTTTACGCCGCTAACTAATGTTCTACACCGCGACAGGCGCATACATCCCGACGAAAATCGTCGGGACGTATGCGCCACCCACGCGGGAGGGGGTAGCGCAGACCTGCACGTGAAGACCAATGCAAAGACGTGATGTTCTGACAATGATCCCTGTATCGGTTGCCGCGCTGATGGAACTGTCCGCACGCGGCGATTCGGCGCGGAGGGATGCGCCTGCGACGGGGGCGCAGCCACTGGCCGCCGAGGTAAAGCTGCACAACGGAACCCCTACGCTTTTCCTGAATAGCCATCCGGCCTTTGGCGCGATGTGCTGGGTCTACCCGCCTTCAACGGAAGGCTGGCGCGATGCGGAATGCGCGGCGGCGGTGGCGAAGGCGGGCATCCACATTTACTCATTCGATGCCGGCAAAGGCTACGAATGGGTCGAGCCGAAGCCGGGCTGCCCGGGCGGCTTCAATTTTTCCGCCGTCGAGGCCCGCTACGGGCGCATTATCGCGGTTGATCCCGACGCCCGTTTTCATCTGCGCTTGAATTTCGAAGTCCCGCCGGGCGACTGGTGGATGAAGGCTTATCCGGCCGAATGCGAGATCACCTCCGAGGGCAAACCCTACGGACAGTCCTTTGCCTCCGAAGTGTGGCGCCGGCAAGTGAAAGAGTTCCTCAAAGCATTCATCGCTCATCTCGATCGCACCGGGCTCATCGACCGGGTCACCGCGTTCCAGGCGGGCGCGGGCCACACCGGGGAATGGGTGAAGGGCGAGACCTCGATGTCTGCGCTCTGCGGAGATTACAACGAGCCCATGCGCCGCCACTTCCGATCCTGGCTCCGGCGCCACTATGGTGACGACCTCTCGGCATTCCGAGCCGCCTGGAATGATCCTGCCATCAGCTTCGAGGCGGCAGAGGTTCCCACCGCTGATCAGCAACTTCAGGCCAGGCTTTACACCTTCCGAGATCCGGCACGGGAACGAAACGTTATTGATTACTACCGCTGCTTTGCCGATCTCACGAGCGAGTTGCTGATCGACTTCTGTCGGACCGTCAAAGAGGCCACAGGCGCGAAGAAACTGGCGGGTGCGTTCTACGGTTACCTGATGGAACTGGCGTGGAACGGCGGGTTTTTCAACGAGCGGCCGGGCAGCGATTACTCCAGTTATCAGCGCAGCGGGCATCTGGGCCTTAGAAAAGTTCTGGAATCGCCGTACGTCGACTTTCTCGTGTGCCCTTACAGCTACGGCTTTCGCGGCATCGGGGGCGACGCGCCGGCCATGCAACCTGAGGAGTCCGCCCGGCTGCACGGGAAAATGTGCATCATTGAAGACGACACGCGCACCCACATCAGTCCCGATCCCAACTACGGTCACGTCGATTCGCTTGCAGAAAGCGTTACGATCTTGCGCCGGAACTTTGCTCGTGTGGCCACGCATGGCCAGGGCATATGGTGGTTGTCGCAGTCAATCAACTCTGCAAAAGAACCGGCCTTCGCGCCACTGCTCGCGAGTTTTCGTGAGCTCGGCGAAGTTCTGCTGCAAGCGGACCGCACGTCAGCGGCGGAAATTGCCGTGCTGCTGGACGACCAGAGCTTCTTCTATGAATCGGACCGAAACGATCTTGACGTGCCGCTGATTTTCCAGCAACGGCTCTGGGGGCTGGCGCGAATGGGCGCGCCATTCGAGACGTTCTTATTGCAGGACTTCATCGAAGGTCGCTTGCGCCCGTACAAGCTCTACGTGTTTCTTAACAGCTTTCAACTGGACAAAACTCGGCGTGAGGCGTTGAAGCGGGAACTTCGCAAGGATGGCCGAGTGGCGTTGTGGGTCTACGCGCCAGGTTATTTAGACGACAGGCCATCGCTCGAGCTCATGCGGGACCTCACGGGCTTCAGTTTTGGCGTGAGCGAGACGCGCTGGGGCCCGCTCATGCACAGCCTGGACCCTCACCACCCCATTACGGCCGGAGTGCCTCAGGACCTCTCTTGGGGCACAAACAGCAAGCTGAGTCCGATCTTCTACCTGAATGATCCCGAGGCCCGGCTGCTTGGCCAACTGGTGTTTTCACAGGGAAACTGCAAGCCCGGCATGGGGATCAAGGCTTTTCCCGAATGGACTTCGATCTACGTTGCCGCTCCCAATCTGCCGGGCGCTCTGCTGCGTGGAATCGCGCGCTTCTCAGGCACCCACTTGTACAACGAAGCGGGCGATGTCCTGTACGCATCTCGAGAACTCCTGGGCGTCCACACCGTTTACGGAGGTGAGCGAACCTTCAGCCTGCCTCGAGAAGTGGAAGTTGTCTACGACCTGTTTGAACGTCGAACCGTAGCGCGGAATACGGCAGAGTTTCAGGTGAATCTGCCACGTGCCTCGACCGCGCTCTATTACACCGGAGACGCAGCCCTCCCATCGAAGTTAAAGTAGCGCGAACAGCCGCTACCTCTCTGTGGTACCAGTTCGAAAGTTCCTTCTTCTCCGTGCTCTCTGTGACCAGGAAAAGATAAAACATAGAGGACACTGAGCCCTTCGTGGGCTCTCTGTTGATGCTTTTAAAACACGAAGGACACAGAAAAGTCACGTCGCCTGCGGACAAGAGACAACATCGCATTGCGCCCTACCCTAGCAGGCGAGCGACTGCCTTGGCGTAATAAGTCAGGACGATATCCGCGCCGGCCCGGCGAATCGAGGTAAGGGTCTCCAGGATCGTCCGTTGGTGGTCGATCCATCCCATCCGGGCGGCGGCTTCGATGAGGGAGAATTCACCGCTCACCTGGTAAGCGGCGATAGGGACATCGAACTCGCGGCGGGCGAGTGCGATGATGTCGAGATAGGCGAGCGCCGGTTTCACCATGATGATGTCCGCGCCCTCTTCGATATCCAGGGCAATCTCGCGCAGAGCCTCGCGTTGGTTGGCGGGATCCATCTGGTAAGACTTGCGGTCCCCGAATTTCGGCGCCGAGTCCGCAGCCTCTCGGAACGGTCCGTAGAACGCCGAAGCGTACTTGGCCGAATAAGCCAAAATGGGGGTGTGGGTAAAGCCGCGGGCGTCCAATTCCTGCCGGATGCGCGCCACGCGGCCATCCATCATGTCGGAGGGAGCAACAATATCAGCGCCGGCCTCGACTTGAGTCACGGCCGTCTTGGCAAGCAGCGGCAGCGTCGAGTCGTTGTCCACTTCTCCGTCGCGAATCAAGCCGCAGTGACCGTGGCTGGTATACTCATCCAGGCAGACGTCGCAGATCACGAGCAAGTTCGGCAGTTCTTTCTTGATCGCCCGCACTGCCCGCTGCACGATGCCATCTGGGTCATAGGCCCCTGATCCGACGTCATCCTTGCCCTCCGGAATACCGAAAAGAATCACGGCGGGAATACCCAGGTCATGCACCGACTTGCACTCCTCCACCAGCAGGTCGACCGACCAGCGGTAGTTCCCGGGCATGGACTTGATTTCATCCTTGACTTTCGATCCGGGGCAAACAAATAACGGGTAAACAAGCGACCGCACGCTCAGTTGGGTCTCGCGCACCAGCGCGCGCAGGGTTTCGGTCCGCCGCAAGCGACGGGGTCGATGAGTGGGGAAAGACATCGGACCTCCTTTAGTGTCTTGCCCAGCACACTCGCCTGACCGCTGTCATTCCCGCGAAAGCGGGAATCCAACGGGTCACATTTCAGGCGTGGGCCGTCCCCGCCATGGATTCCCGTCTTCGCGGGAATGACGCACATAGCGAACGGAGTGCCGGTCCAAGTGAAGCCGTTATCCGATCTATAAACGGCTAATACAGCCGATCGCGTGGTTTAAAATTCCCAAACGTCCCAACATTCGCGAGCGAGATGGCCACCCGATAGATGTTCTCCACCCGCAGAGTTGTTAGTGAATATCTTTGGTATTCAAAGTTGATCCCAAAGCACCCGAAGTTATAGCTGAGTTGACCGACTCCGCCCGCCGCGATCTTCTGGACAAGATTGTAGTTCACACCCAACGCGCCGCTCAACCCTTTGCGGTTAAAGTCCCCAAAGGTCGCGAGCGCGTTCAAGAGGTGGTAAGACGTTGTTGCCGTAGCAGGACTGCTGGTTAGAGGCCGAGGCGGCAAAAGAAGTTCCTCCTCGAGGGACATGGGACTCGACGAAGTGCCGGCAGCCGCCGCAGCGGGACTGGCAGTGCCGCTCACAAGGCCGATATAAGTGTTTTTGTTAATATAGAAATCGGTAAATGCAAGTCCATAAACTCCGTGCCGGATATGGGAGGTAATGCCGGCGTCGAGAATGCCCTGCCCGTTGGGGTTCAAGTCAAGCTTCAGTTCGGTGTCGTAAAACGAGAAGGGGGCCACTTTCAGATCGGAGACCACCGGAGACAGACGGCGGCCCGGAATAAAGTGAAATCCTGTTAGCGAAAGCGTAGGTTCCCACACGATGGGATTGTTCTGCCCCAGAACTCCCCCGAAGGTGGGATCGAAGTAGTACTTCTGCGCGACGCGCCAGGAAACCAGTTCCCGGGCCTGCGGTTGGTCGGTTGCGCCGGCAGGAGCGTCTTTGCGAGCCAGAATAACGTTGGTGACCGAGTACTCAACCTCATTAGTCTGACAGAGAATGTCCAGATCATCGTACCGGACCACGTCCGTAAGCTCGGCGGGATTACGGGCCTTCACCAGGCGATAGACGATGTCCGGTTCGATCACATGCTTGAAGCGCCGATGCCGAAGCGATTTGGAGAATACCTTTTCAAAGGAAGGGGGCCGCAGGTCGAGCGAGAACTCGCCCAGCAGCCTGTCCAGCGGTTCGCGGTTAGGGTCGAGGCTGATTCCATAACGCGCCGCATCGACTCCCGCCGACGGAGTGAGGTGGAAGCCGCCGAATTCCGGCAGACGCAAGGTTGCCTCGGGATGAACGTCCAGCCGGCTCGAGAGTGAGGGAAGGTCAAGGCCCGGCGCACTGCGTCCGACCTCTCCCGCGGACGCCTGGGAAGAAAAGTAGAGAGGGCTTTCGCCGGCTTGTTTATCCATCCCCTGGAACGAAAACTGGGGCGTTTGCCGGATGATCACGGAAGACTCCGGCACGTATTGGCACTGGCTCCCCTGGCACTGATAGAGCGGTTGCGCGGAGAGGAAATCCTGATAGCGGGATGCATAAACATTGATGCTGTAAGCCGAGAAATCTTTGGTTACGAACCCGTCCTGGTGGGCCTCAGAATTGACCGCTTCCGTGAAACTCGGCGAATACGTTTCACGAAAGGCCAGCGAGGAAACGAAATCGACATCCGCCACGCCGCGGAATCCCCAGGGAAGATCCAGAGTATCCCCCACCACTTTGAGGCTTTCGCCGGGCGCGCGGTTTTGGCGTTGCTTGTCTTTGTCGTTGACCTCGAAAAAATCCGCCGTGAGTTTAGTGTCTGGGGTGGGGTTGGCGCGGAATTGCACCCGCGGGGCAAGTCCCCGGAGGCTGTAATCCTGTAGACCGAGCAACAAGTCCATGCTGGGACTGATCGCCCAGAAAAAGCCCGCGCCTATGATAGTCCCCTTGATTGAAGAATTGCTGAATTCCGGAAGCAGGAAGCCGGTGTGGCGAGGCCGGCGGGCGATGGAGGCAGTCACAAAGGGAAAGTAGAAAATAGGGACGCCCAGAAATCGGATTACGGAATCCCGCGCGATAGCCTTGTCATCCAACTCCACCCTGGCCTCGCTGGCGGAAAACGACCACCCCTTTCTCTCGCAGTCGCAGGTCGTGAACCTGCCATGCCTCACCGTGTAAGTATCTTCGTCCACACGTTCCATTTCTTTGGCCTGGAAATACAGGGGATTCTCCGTATAGAGCACCTTCGACCGGTCCACCTGCACGTAGTAGGGATTGTCAGTCGGGAGCGGCTTCGGCCGGGGGCGCGCACTGGGATGAATATAGCCGTTGGGGTTTGAAAACCACCCCATCTCGGTACGGACATTGTAATGAACTTCGCGGGCCACAATGTGACTTCTGGGATCGACGAAGAGGACATGACCGGTGGCAACAACTTCTCCGGACGCTTCGTTGTAGGTCACCTCGTCCGCCGTCAGCTTCATGCCACGATAGGTTATTTCCACATGCCCGCGCAGACGAGATATGTCTTTGCCTCTCTCCTGTGAGTCCGCATGGATGCTGAGGGTTTTGTCGGAATTCTGCAAATTCAGCGGAACGGAAGGCGGCTGTTGTGCAGAGGCGACGAACGGCATGGCCAATGCGGCGAGCAGCACCAACACCACACGCGCGCTATGCTTCCGGAGGGAAAATGAAAAGTTTACAATGTCCATGAGCGAGCACGGAGGCTTTATTTTACTCGCGTAGTGTCCAAATTTGAAAGTAGCGCCGAGCTTCAGCAGCGATTCCGCATCCGAGGTTGGAGGTGCGCGAAATAGTTAGTCTGGGCGCACCGGAGGCGGTCGGGCAGATTCGCATAGGCTTTGTGGGCGGGGGCAGGGCGGGAAAATACCCGCGGT
>JBELAJ010000413.1:0-7508 GCA_049508935.1 Terriglobia bacterium
GCAGGTCGGCCAAGAATTGTTCCAAACGTGTTCGACATTTCGCGATTTCGCTCCCGGTCATGAACCGGAGCTTAACACTTCTCTTCTGTGAGGTCAATCTAACTTAACGTAGTAGTGCTAGACGGCGGCAAGAAAACGGTTTCTTCACGCCGGGGGTGCTTCGGCAGCCGGCTGGGGCGCCGGAGCCGCAGCGGGCTTGGAGCGCCGCTTCTTCGACTCCTGTTTCGAGCGCAGAGCCTTGAATTTCTCCGCGCGCTCCAAGTCTTCGTCAATCCGGACCGTCATGTATTTGATCACCGTGTCGATCACCTTCAAGCGGCGCTCAAACTCTTTGACGGTATCGCCGGAACCTTGCAGCCGGAAGAGAATATAGATACCCTCCCGCTGCTTCGCCACACGATACGCAAGCCGGCGGCGGCCCATTTTCTCAACTTTTTCCATCTTGCCGCCCGTGCCCGTCACCACGCCTTCCATTTGGGAAATCAGTTTTTCGACGTCCTCTTCGGTGGCATCGGGCCGGACAATGAAAATAATCTCGTAATTACGCATGGAACCTCACGATGGTTGCGGTGAAACCCGCCGGTTAAAGCGGTTCATCGCCTTTTGAGAACCTTCTCGCAAAATAACGTGCACGGCTTCACAGGCTTGGCTGAGCATTTCAGACACGGTCTCCAGGTCGGACCGGTGGAAGCGACCCAGAACGTACGACATCATATCGCCGATGGGCTCGTCCGGGCCGGCGCCCATGCGAACCCGCACGAACTCGCTCGAATCGAGTGCGCCGATGATGGACTTCAATCCGTTGTGGCCGCCCGCGCTGCCCCGCGGCCGAATGCGCAAGCTGCCCAGAGGAAGCGCCGCATCGTCTACAAGCACAATCAGATCGCTGACCTCGAGGCCGTATTTCTCTAACAGCCTGGCCACGGCCATGCCGCTCAGATTCATGTAAGTCTGTGGCTTGGCCAGAAGAACCTCCACGCCCTCCAGGCGCGCCACAGCCGTCAGCGCTTGAGCTTCGCGGTGCGCCAGCTCCACACCACATTCGCGGGCCAGCAGGTCCACAGCCATGAAGCCAAGGTTGTGGGGCGTCTGCTGGTATTCGGCACCGGGATTTCCTAAGCCCGCGATCATATTCATTGTGCAACAACGAAATCTCAGATTTGATATCCCATATTTGAAGAACAGAGTTTCAAATTCGAAATCTGAGATTTGAGAACGAAATTTCAGATTTGAAACCCATAGTTGAAAAACGGAATTTCAAATTCGAAGTCTGAGATTTGAAAACGAAATTTCAGATTTGAGATCCGGAATTTGAAATCTGAAATTTGAAACTCTAAAGGCAAAATCCGCCCCGCGATGAAGCAGTCGGATTTCGAACTTCGGTTTTTCGAATTCCGGTTTTCCGAATTTCGACTTTCGAGTTTCGTCTCGGCGGAAGCCTATTTGCCTTCCTTCTTTCCCTCTTTCTTTCCTTCTTTGGCTTCCTTGGTTTCCTTTCCTTCCTTGCCTTCGGGCGCTGCTTCTCCGCCTTCTTCCGCTTCGGCCTTGCCCTTGCGAATCACCTCGGGCTCGGCAGGAGCAGCCGCGGCTTCCTCAGCGGGCTTCACTTCCTCTTCCACCTTCAACTCGATGACATGAGCGACCACGCGCGTGGGATCAGTCAAGATTTTCACTTTCGGATCCACTGGCAGGTCGGAAACGCGAAAGTTCTTGCCCAGCTCGAGCCCGCTCACCTCGGCGACGAAGCGTTCCGGAATATCATCTGGAAGACACTCGACATCCACTTCTCTCAGCACAAACTCGAAGATCCCACCTTGCACCTTCACGCCCACCGGCTCGCCGGTGACCTGAATCGGAACCTGAAGTTTGAGTTTGGTATCACGGGCGATCCGGACCATGTCAACGTGCAGAAGATGGCCGACAACCGGCTCGGTTTGCCACTCGCGGATCATGACTCGAGCGGGAGCTTTGCCCCGAATCTCGAGTGTGAAGATGGCATTGTGGCCGGATTCGGAGTGGAGAATCTGGAGAATCGCCTTCGGATCAACCTCCACCGGAATGGAAGGCCCTCCGCCCCCATAAACCACGGCTGGGATTCGCCCCGCCCGCCGTAAACGCCGGGCAGCATTCTTCCCGAAATCCTGCCGCGCCTCGACTTCTACTGCTTGAACCTGAGTCATAGAATTCTACTCCTCAAAACCACTCCTCACCCCCGCCGAAGCGGGGGTCCATCGCACCGGGACGAAATGGATTCCCGCTTCCGCGGGAATGACGTGATCTTCAATGGCGCCCGGACGCCAGCCCTTTACACATTTAGATAAAGAGCTTGCTGACCGAAGTCTCTTCGTGAATGGAACGAATGGCTTGCGCCAGCAATTTGCCCACGCTCAGCACCTGGATCTTCCCGCACCCCCTGGCCGCGGGGGGAAGCGGTATGGAATCGGTCGTCACCACCTGTTCGAGTGGGGCCGCGCAAATCTTGGCGACGGCATTTTCCGCGAACACGCCATGCGAGCAGCACGCATAGACCTTCGCGGCGCCATTCTTGGTCAATGCTTCGGCGCTTTTCGCCAGGGTGCCCGCAGTATCAATCATGTCGTCCACGATCAGACAGGTCTTGCCCTCGACCTCGCCGACCACGTTGAACATCTCCACGACGTTGGCGTCCTCGCGACGCTTGTCGATGATTGCCAGAGGCGCGCTCAGCCGCTTGGCGAAGGCTCTGGCTCTCTCCACACCGCCTGGGTCCGGAGAGACCACCACGGGATCCCTCAGCTTCAGCTTCCGAAAATATCGCACTGTGACCGGCGTGGCATAGAGGTGGTCCACGGGTATGTTGAAGAAGCCCTGAATCTGCCCGGCGTGCAGGTCGAGCGCCAGCACGCGATCGGTTCCCGCCGAAGTCAACAGGTCGGCAACCAGTTTCGCAGATACGGGCACTCGCGGGCGGTCCTTGCGGTCCTGGCGCGCGTAACCGTAATAAGGAATCACTGCCGTGATGCGTTCGGCCGAAGCACGCCGCAGCGCGTCCAGCATCACCAGCAATTCCATCAGGTTGTCGTTCACCGGGTGGCACGTAGGCTGAATAACGAAGACGTCAGCGCCCCGGACATTCTCGAGAATCTGAAGCCGCACCTCTCCGTCGGGAAACCGCCCCACGTAAGCCTCACCGAGGGGCACTCGTAAGTGTGCACATATCTCCCTGGCCAGAGCCGGGTGAGCATTACCACTTAAGACCTTTAGCTTGTGCTGAACAGGGTCCATTGCTCTGTTTTCCTCACCTGCTGTGGCGCAGGCGCTCTTGCCTGTGCCTTACCTGATCCCCATCAACGTGAGGCACAGGCAAGAGCGCCTGTACTACCTCGAATCCGGGCTTTCGATCTTCGAACTTGGCTGGGAGGCCTGGATTCGAACCAGGGTTCCATGCTCCAAAGGCATGTGTCCTACCACTGGACGACCTCCCAACAGCAAACCGTGCCGGCGCGGCCCTTTTGGGCAGACTCTGTAAACGCTCAGGGGCGTCTCAGCCATGGAGGGCAACCACAAGGGTTGCCACCGCGTCGCCGCGCCGCCTAGGCAACGAGCAGTCGCCAATAATCACTTCGCGACAACGTGCGTGACCGGAATATGAGCCATCCTTGGGGGATTAGCTTGGTTGCGTGGAGCAACTGACGGGCAGACCCGAAAACCGCATAAATGGCGGAACCGCTCCCCGTCAAGGAAGCGATCTCGGCTCCGGCCCGGATGAGATGCCGCTTCAAACGCGCCAACTCAGGCCACCTTGCGAAAGCGACTCGCTCGAAGTCATTTTCGGCCGGTCCCCACTCGAGCAGGGGAAACTGTGGCCACGCACCGACATCCTTAATGCTACGGAGTTTGCTCTGAGTTGTCAACCGCAAACCCGCTTGCTGATAGGCTTCTTGGGTGGAGATTGAGAATCCCGGAAAGACAACCAGGCATTTGCGTGGCGGCAGGTCGGAGAGCGGATACACGACTTCGCCGCGCCCGCACCCCAGCACCCTTCCACCCAATAGAAACAGTGGAACGTCGGAACCCAATTGGGCGGCCAAGGCAAAGCGGCGGCTTTCGGGCAGCCCCTCTCCGGTCAGCCGTTCCAAGCCCTCGAGCGTGGCCGCCGCATCGCTCGAGGCGCCTCCCAAGCCGCTGCCGGCGGGAATCGACTTTTCCAATCGCGCCCGCACCCCGCCTCGATAGCCGGTTGCGCGCCGCCAGAGTTCGCAGGCCCGATACACAAGGTTCTTGCTCCCACACGGGATCTCGGGATCGTCGCACTCGAGCCGGATTCGTTCTTCCCGATTCGAGAGCGAAATCTCCAGACGGTCGTGAAGCGCGATGGTCTGATAAATGGTGCGGATTTCGTGATAGCCATCGGGGCGTTTGGCCAGGAGCTTTAGCCCCAGGTTGATCTTCGCGAAGGCGCGGAGGCGGATGGAGTTCGGCAAGTTGTTGGGCTGCGGCGCAGGCACTCCTGCCTGCCTCCGAGGTGTTATATCGGCAGGCACAGGCACGAGTGCCCGTGCGACTGCTTATTTCTGGGCGGCACGCTGCTTCGCCATGCGGCCTTTCAGGTCGTCGAGTTCTCTCTGCAGCTTGGCGGCCTGGTCAGCATCAAAGTCGCTCGAGGCTGCCGTGGGCCATTGCTTGAGCGCGCGTTCCCATTCCTGTACAGCCTGGGTGTCTTTGCCCATTCGCAAGTAGACGTGTCCCAGATGCTCGAGTATGGTCGGATCGTCGGACATCAGGCGCACGGCCTTTTCGAGGTGCGGCTCGGCCAAATCGCAGCGGTCCATTTTGTAGTAAGCCCAGCCCAGGCTGTCTAAGTAGGCTCCGTTGTTGGGATCCAGGCGCAGGGCCTTCTGGATGTACTTCACTGACTCATCCAGGCGCACTCCCCGATCCGCCAGCATGTAGCCAAGATAATTCGCGGCCGAGGCATTCAGGGGATCGGTCGCCAGAACTTTCTTGAATTGCTCTTCGGCCAGGTCGTATCTTTTCTCACGTTCGTAAATGGAGCCCAGCAAGAAGCGCGAGAACTCCTGCTCCTCGGGCTTGGAGCTGGCCGCCAACGCCTTATTAATGGTCTGTTCCGCCTCGTCCAACCGTTTGGCCTGGATGTAGACCTGCGCGATGTTGAGGTAAAGCTCGCGGTCAGCCGGCGTCTTGTTCATAAGCGCTTGAAGCTGCTTGACCGCGTCGTCCACCTGCCCGAGTTCACCCAGCACGTAAGCGTGGAGAATGTTCAGTTCACGGTCGTCAGGGGATTTCTTCAATGCCGAGTCCAGCTCGCCGACGGCCTGCGGCAACTGGTGATTCATCCGCAGCGTGTCAACGATAAGCTGCTCGCCTCGCGCGATCTGCCCCGGCAGGGTCACAATCTGCCGAAAGGTTTGCAAGGCGGTGTCATACTTTTTTTGTTCGCGGTAAACCAAGCCCAATCTCTCGAGGAAGAGAGCGCGATTGTTCGCCTCCACGGGCGTATATTTATCCCCCGCCGCCGCCGAACCCTTGACCAGTCCCTGTAAAAGTTCGATGGCCTTATCCTGGTTTCCCACCGCGTCCTCGAGCAGGGCTTGCTGATAGGAAATCTCCTGGTTGCCTGATTTGTCGGACTGAAGCGTCTTGGCGCGCTCGAGCTCCTTGCGGGCGTCGTCGTAGCGGCCCTCCTGGCGATCGAGTTCCGACAATTTGAGATAGGTTGCCGCGTCGTCCGGGTCCGCCTTCAAAACCTTCTCATATTCAGCGCGCGCGGCCGGTGCGTTTCCCATACCCAGCAGCGCTTGCGCATAATCCCGGTGAAGTTCCTGGTTCTCAGGGTCCTTAGCGATAGCCTTCTCGTAAGTGGCCACGGCGGAATCATAATCGCGCGTCTCCGCGTAAGAATAGGCCAGCATGCCAAGCAGTCGCTGGTCCATGTCATCTTCCGGGATCTTTTTGAGCAGCTCCGCCGCACCCGCGTAGTCGCCCTGCTCAAAATCGAGCTGCGCCAGGCTGCTCAGGCCCTCTTTGGATTCAGGGTCTACGTTCAGGACTTTCTTGTAGGCTTCTTCGGCCTTATCAGGCTGATTGTTGATACTGTAGAGGCGACCCAGAACCTGCCAGGAATCCGTGTCCGAGGGCTGGAGGCGCGTCAGCGCTTCCATATGTTCAATCGCCTTGTCGAGCGCGTCCTTGTTGACCTTTGCGGTCTGGTTCTCGCCCAGCATGTGCCAATAGATCCGCGCCAATAAGCGGTGAGCGTCCGGATAGTCAGGATCGGTCTTCAAAACATCTTCCGCTTCCTTGACCGCCTCCCCCACACGCGACACGCGCCAGTAAAGCTCCGCGAGTTCCACACGCAGGAACAACGACTCGGGATCGGCAGTGATTGCCAGCTTGTACTCCGCAATTGCCCGGTCGACATAATCGGCGCGGTTGTACACACCCGCCAGTTCCTTATATCGCCGCGCCAGCATAAAGTGGAAATACGCTTCGGCGTGGTCCGCGACTGGGGCAGCCGTGTTGGCGGACGGTTTGGCCGCCGCCGAGGGACGGGATTCCTGAAACGCGAAGAGCGTCGCGGCCCCCACGAAGATAATACCTACTCCAAACCCTAGTTTTTTGAAAAATTTATGCATAGTTCCTTTCTGCCCCGCAAAGTCTCACAGGTTTAGATGCAAATTATCGCATAGGGGTACCATCGTGTCAAAAATCACCCCTACTGTCCTTTCCTCGGCGCGAGGGCGAATACGCGCGCCGCCTCTGCACAGACAAGTTCAGTGTATAATCGCATGCATCGGGGGCGAGGCCCCAATTTCACCGAAAATTGAATCCGCGCCTGAATAGGCGTTCGCACGCGCGGAGACAGACGGAAGCCGGACAGAGTCGCACAGAGGCGCCGTCACCTGCTCGAAGGAGGATACTATGCACGTACTGTGGTGGATCATCGTTGGGCTTATCGCGGGCTGGCTCACCGGGAAGATTATGAAGGGAACGGGATATGGTGTTCTTGGAGACATCATCCTCGGAATCGTGGGGGCCGTGATCGGTGGCTTCATCATGCGGCAAATCGGCTTCGCCGGCCAAGGCGGCATGATCTACACGATTCTGGTGGCCGTGGGCGGCGCTGTGGTTCTGACGGCTGTGGTTCGAGGCTTGAAGCGACTTTGACCGGCTGTGAGAATCGTGGCACGGGCCTCTCGCCCGCGGGGGCGCGGCGCCGCCTCGCCCCTACAGCCCAACACCCGACGGGTGAAACCGAGTATGGCGTGGGGGTACGGGTGAGGCTTGCCCTACCCTCGTCGAGCCCCGCAGAAGTGTGAGGACGGCAAGGCTCCCCCTAGGACGAGGCGGTTATCGACGGATCGGGGTCGCGGGGGCAATTCGAATTCTGTTGTGCCCGGATGATAATGTCCCCTACTGTCCCGGATAGAAATGTCCCCTAAGCTGATGGCCTCGGAGGAGGCCACAGTGAAGAGGACAAGGATGGATGAGCGGGAACTGAGACGAGG
>JBELAJ010000414.1:0-7500 GCA_049508935.1 Terriglobia bacterium
CGTCTTGCTGGATGGTAAGAGTTTGGGTCATGGGTCCGTTGCGGCCCTGGGAGGACACCTCCCACGTCCCGGCGACTTTCGCGGCTTCGTCTGCGGCCGCCGCGATCCCGCAGACCAGCAATAATCCACATGCCAGTGCGAATGCTAAGAAACGAGCAGTTTTCTTCATCGATGGGTCTCCTTTGTTTGAGTATTAGCGTATCGTCCGCTTACCCGCAGCGCCGACCTTCAGAGCCTGCCCTGAGCAGAGCGAAGGGTCGGCACATCGTAGTTGCCCGCCCGAAAGCCAGCGTTACGACCGCCGCTATGGTGAGCGCATTACCTAACGAATGTCAATGATGCAATCAAGTTCCTAGACGCCTCCGGAAATGAGGGGGGTTACAAGATTCATAGTGGCCTGTGACGTGCTTGGGCCTAAGTTTCAGGCGTTAAAAGACCTGACGCCGGGCCGAGATGATGAAAAAGCAAACAATCTGTCCGCAGGCAGCGACGTTATTGTCCCAGTCCGCGGATTGTGATTTTCACCAGACTGGGGGCAACGCGCGGGGACAGGGTCAAAAGCGACAGCGACAAAGAGTGCGAATGACAATGTGTCGCAGCCGGCTCTCTCACGCCCGCTAACGTCTCATCTAGCCCTGCGTTAGGTCTCTTTGCGAAGGGAGCAGCCAGCGTTGAATGTCGCGACCGTAGTTTCTGCTTCATCGGACGTTGTCCCCCAGGTCGAGTCATTAGCCCACACCCGGATCCGCGACTGCTATCAATGCGGGAAGTGCACGGCGGGTTGCCCGATGGCCGCCGGAATGGATAGTGGGCCGACCCGCCTCATTCGCCTCCTCCAACTCGGCCAAACCGAAAAAGCGCTGCGCGCGCAGGGCATGTGGCAGTGCGTTTCCTGCCAGACCTGCTCTGCGCGCTGCCCAAAGTCCGTGGATTGCGCGGGCATCATGGACGCGTTGCGGCAACTGTCGTTCGAGCGCGGCGTGACCACGCCCGACCAGCAGCGCACAGTCCTCTTCCAGAAGGCATTCCTGAACAACATCCGGCGCAACGGCCGACTGAACGAGTTGGAACTGATTGGGGAGTTTAAACTGACGACCTTCATGCGCGGCCGAAGCGTCTCGTTCCTTCTTAAGGACGCGACCCTGGCCCCGGAGTTGATGAAGCGCAAGAAGTTCCATTTGGTGGGCGAGAAGGCCCGTGACCGGGCTATCGTGGCCCGTATTTTTGCGCGTTGCATGGACGGCTCACACCTATGAATCTGGCTTACTATCCCGGCTGCGCCTTGCATGGCTCTTCGAACGATTACGAGCAATCGCTTCGGGCTTGCCTGGGGTCCCTGGACGTCCAACTGAAAGAAATCGACGACTGGATCTGCTGCGGAGCTACTGCCGCGCACTCGCTGAACCAGAAACTTGCCGTTGCCCTGCCCGCCCGCAATCTGGCCCTAGCGGAAAACAAAGGCTTCCACGAGATGCTGGCGCCCTGCCCGATGTGCTCGATGCAACTGCTGAAAGCGCGCAAAGAGCTGATGGAAAGCGAGGCTCTGCGCCGCAGCGTGTCGGAGATCGTGGAACTCGAAGTGCGTGGCGAAACGAAAGTGCTGAATCTGATTCAGCTCTTCGGATCAATTGGCTTGGACAAGCTCAAAGCGGCGGTGGAGGTTCCGCTCAGTGCGATGAACGCCGCCTGCTATTACGGCTGCCTGCTGACGCGCCCCCCCGAGGTTGTCGAGTTCGACGACTTCGAGCAGCCCCGCTCCATGGAGAAGATTGTCGAGGTGCTGGGCGGCAAGACGGTGGATTGGAACTACCGCACCGACTGTTGCGGAGCCGGGATGACCATGGCGAGCGCGCAGACGGTGCTCGACCTCTCGCACAAGATTCTGACCAATGCGAAGCAGCACGGAGCCAACTGCCTGGTGGTGGCTTGCCCCATGTGCCACGTGAACCTGGATATGAAGCAGCCCAACATCGAGCAGCACTACGGCGTGAAGCACGCGATGCCGATCTATTACCTGTCTGACGTGGTGGGTCTCGCGCTGGGGTTCAAGCCCGAGGCATTGGGCGTTGACCGTCACTTTGTTTGTGCCGGGCGTTCGACGGAGGGGTCTGCGATTAGGGGTTAGGAGTCAGGGATTAGGGATCAGGGAGTGGCATTAGGCATGGGCTAATCCCTACTCCCTAACCCCTAATCCCTACCCACGGAAAGCGTAGGAGAGCATGTCCCGAATCGGGGTCTTCATTTGCTGGTGTGGCGAAAACATCGCCCGCACGGTGGACGTGGATGAGGTCACGAGACAGGTGGAGGAATTTCCCGGTGTGCGTTGCGCGGTGAACTACAAGTACATGTGCTCGGACCCGGGCCAGGCAATCGTGCGCGATAAGATAGTATCTGAGCGCCTGGACTCCGTCGTCGTGGCTTCCTGCTCTCCGCACATGCACCTGCGCACCTTTCGCAGCGCCGCCTCGCTTGCCGGCCTGAATCCTTACCGTGTAGAGATGGCCAACATCCGCGAGCACTGCTCCTGGGTTCACCCGAACCGCGCCCAAGCCACGGCCAAAGCTGTGCAATTGATCCGTCTCTCGGTGGAGAAAGCGCGCCGTGACCACGAACTCGAGCCGATTCGTGTGCCGGTAACGCGGCGGGCGCTCGTGATTGGCGGCGGGGTGGCGGGGATTCAAGCGGCCCTGGACATCGCCAACTCCGGCTACGAAGTCGTGATGGTCGAACGGGAGCCCTCGATCGGCGGCAAGATGGCGGGCCTTTCCGAGACCTTCCCCACTCTCGACTGCTCGCAGTGCATCTTGACGCCACGCATGGTGGAAGTGGGGCAGCACCCCAAGATCAAGCTCTACAGCTACTCCGAAGTTGAAGCCGTGAGCGGCTACGTGGGCAACTTCAACGTCACCATCCGCCAGAAGGCGCGCTACGTTGACATCAAGAAGTGCACCGGCTGCGGCGAATGCTGGAATGTTTGCCCGCTGAAGCGAAATCCCAGCGAATTTGACTACGCCATGGGGACGCGCCCCGCGATCTATGTTCCGTTCCCGCAGGCCGTGCCCGCGCGCCCGGTGATCGACGCGAAAGTCTGCGCCAAGATCATCCGCAACGGTTGCGGGTTGTGCTTGAAGAAGTGCAAAGCGGAGGCGATCAACTTCAAGGACCAGGACAAGCTGGTGGAGGAGAAGGTCGGGGCCGTCGTGATCGCCACAGGTTACAAACTGTATAACATCGGGAAAGCCCAGGACCGGCCGAAGCTCGAAGGCTACGGCGAGTACGGGTATGGCAAGTATAAGAACGTGATTGATTCCCTGCAGTTCGAGCGGCTGCTTTCCGCGTCCGGTCCCACGGTCGGCGAACTCAAGCGGCCTTCGGATGGCACGCAACCCAAGTCTGTGGTTTTCCTCTGCTGCGTGGGCTCGCGCGACAACGCCAAGGGCCTGCCTTACTGCTCGAAGATCTGCTGCATGTACACCGCCAAGCACGCCATGCTCTATAAGCACAAAGTGCACGACGGGCAAGCCCACGTGTTTTACATGGATATCCGGGCGGGCGGCAAGGGTTACGAGGAATTCGTGCGCCGGGCCATCGAGCAGGATGGCGCGCAGTATTATCGGGGGCGCGTCTCGAAGATTACGGAAGAAAACGGCAAGCTGATTGTGCGCGGCACGGATACGCTGGCGGGCGAGCCGGTAACCATCGAGGCGGACATGGTGGTGCTGGCCAATGCCATGCGCCCCGCCGACGGCGTGGAGCAACTGGCCCAGAAGTTCAACGTCGGCTACGACGAATACGGCTTCCTGCTCGAATCGCACCCCAAGCTTCGTCCCGTCGAAACTGCCTCGGCGGGCGTTTATATTTGCGGGGCCTGCCAGGCTCCAAAGGATATTCCCGAATCGGTTGCGCAGGCCTCCGCGGCGGCCAGTAAGGTGCTGATCACGTTTTCCGCCAGCGAACTGACGCGCGAGCCGGAGATCGCGAAAGTGAATGAGGACACCTGCGCGGCCTGTTTCACCTGCCTGCACGCTTGTCCGTACCACGCCATCGAGCAGACGGAAGTCCGCACGCCGCGCGGGGTTTTCATCAAGCGGACGGCGCGCGTGAATCCGGGACTGTGTATGGGTTGCGGGACGTGCGTGGCGGTCTGCCCTTCGAAGAGCGCTGACCTCGAGGGCTTCACCGAACAGCAAATTTATTCCATGGTCGAAAGCCTGGTATGAGCGATAAGGACACTGTAGCGCCGACCTTTAGGTCGGCACCGGCAGCCACCTCCGACCGGCAGGACGTGTTCGAGCCGAAAATCGTCGCCTTCGTTTGCAACTGGTGCACTTACTTGGGAGCTGATCTCGCGGGGACAACCCGCCTCGAGTACCCGCCCAATGTGCGCATCGTGCGGCTGCCGTGCACCGGCCGGATTGATTTCAACCTCATCATCAAAGCGTTTGAGATTGGTGCGGATTCGGTCCTGGTCTCCGGCTGTCATCCCGGCGATTGCCACTACACATCGGGGAACTACCATGCCCGCCGCCGCTGGATCCTCTTCCGAGAACTGCTCCAGGCGCTCGGTTTTGATATGGAGAGGATTCACTTCACGTGGATCTCCGCTGCGGAAGGTCACAAGTGGCAGGAAGTCGTGAAGGAGATCACCGAGAAGACGCGCCAGATGGGGCCTTACAAGAGCCTCTATCAAGTGTCGGACGCACCACCCCAGTCCCTCCCTATCCGTGGAGGGGAGTTAAATGCACCGGACAGGTTATCCGGCCCGCGCGCGGGGGAATCAGGCGCGACTCCCCTCTCCGCATTGGGAGGGGAAGGGGAGGGGGCGTTGCGCGAGACCTGCCGCCGCCTGCTGGCCGAGGACAAGGTGAAGGTGGTGATTGGCTACGGCAAACGCGGCCCGGTGTTCATCACCAAGCCGGACGACGTCGATAACCTGGTGTGGAACAACGAGTGTTTGGCAAACCTCACGGTTTATCTGAAGCGCAAGGAGATAAAAGCGCTCGGCCGGCCGGCGATTGTAGTGAAGGGTTGCGACGAGCGCGCCTTGGTGGTGCTCGAGAGGGAATCGCAGCTTGACCGCAAGGACTTGCACGTGATCGGTATGGCTTGCCAGGGGGTGGGCGAACCAAAGTGTGGGACCTGCGACGTTCACATGCCGCGTTTTGCAGACGAAGTGATTGGCGAAACGGACAATCACGCCCCGGAGACAACCGAACGGTGGAAGACCCTGGAATCCCTGATGGCGCTGCCTGCGGCCCAGCGCATGTCCTACTGGGCAACGGAATTTGAGCGTTGCGTGAAGTGCTACGCCTGCCGGCAAGTCTGCCCCATGTGCTATTGCGAGCGCTGCCTGGTGGACAAGAACCGGCCCACGGTGATCGAGCCTTCGGCCACCGACAAGGGCAACTTCGCCTGGCACATTCTGCGCGCCTTTCACCTTGCCGGGCGCTGCATCGGGTGTGACGAATGCACGCGGGCGTGTCCGGCCGGGATTGACTTGCGCCTGCTCAACCTTACGCTGGCGAAAGCAGCCGAGGAGCACTTTGCTTACCGCGCCGGCATGGATCCCAAGGCCGAACCCTTGATCGGCGCTTACTCGCTTCAGGACAAGGAGAACTTCATCCGGTGAGCGCAACTATTTCCCAATCGGCGTTGCGAGAGCTGGTTCGAGGTTGGATCGCGCAGGGCAAGCGTGTTGTCGGCCCGCGCCTTATCGGGCCAGCCATGGGGCTGGCACGCGACGGCCGCGTATTCTACGCGCCTCTCAAATCTTCCGACCAGTTGATGCTGGAAGGTTTTGTTCACCCTGCCAACTCCATGAAGGAATTCCTCTTCCCCAAGCACGAAGAGCTTTACGGATACCGGATTACGGGGAAGGGCATTGAGCTCAACCAGGTCGAACCGCTTCGGGCGGAACAGGTGCTGATCGCGGGGCGGCCCTGCGACGCGGCAGCTCTGCCCATCCTGGACAAGGTGTTCAACTGGGACTATAAAGACGAGTTGTATAACACTCACCGTCAATTGACGACTGTCATAACGCTGGCCTGCACAGAGCACGACGATGCCTGCTTCTGCACCTCGGTAGGTCTCGCGCCCGACGCCGAGCGCGGCTCAGACGCCATGCTCCTCAGGCTCGGTGACGGCGAGTACGAAGTCCGCTGCCTGACAGAGAAGGGCAAGGCACTGTTTGACGGCAAGCTGCATGCCTCGGAGCGCGGGGCCAGCTTGCCGTCAGCGCCTGAGAAGCGCTTCGACGCGGAAAAGGTTCGGGCTTTCGTAAAAGACAATTTCGATAGCCCGTTCTGGCCGGCGCAGACCTTGGCCTGCCTGGGGTGCGGCGCTTGCGCATACACCTGCCCCACCTGCCACTGTTTCGATATTGTGGACGAGGGCAATATCGAGCGTGGGGTGCGCGCCCGGAACTGGGATTCGTGCCAGTTCGGCATGTTCACGCTCCACGCTTCCGGCCATAACCCGCGTCCTAATCAGCCCGCGCGGCAACGCCAGCGCATCGATCATAAGTTCCGTATCTATCCGGAGAAGTTCGGCGAGATCCTCTGCACCGGCTGCGGAAACTGCACGCGGAATTGCCCGGAGGGCATAGGGGTGCTGAGCGTTCTTACCGCCTTGTAGCGCCGAAGGCGCTTTGGAGTGCGGCAGCTTGCTGCCGCTTTCCATCAGGCCAGCTTGCTGGCCGTCCGAGAATTGCCGATTTCGCGTGCTGGGGCGCGAGCAAGCTCGCGCTCAAGAGAGCGGCGGCAAGCCGCCGCACTCCAAAATCGACCATGCATAACATCTATCAGCCCGACCTCATGAAGGTCATCGAGACGCGCCGGCAGACGCCGGACGTGAAATCCGTCAAGGTCCGCTTCCTCGACGAAGTCAAGGCCAAGGAGTTCTCGTTTCACGTCGGCCAGTTCGGCATCTTCTCGGTGTTCGGCTACGGCGAGTCCACCTTCAACATCTGCTCGAGTTCGAACTGGAAGGACTACATCGAGTTCTGCTTCCGCAAGGTGGGCTGCGTCACGGAAGCGTTGTGGAGCATCGAGGAAGGGGATGTGATCGGCTTCCGCGGGCCTTATGGGAACTTCTACCCGATGGAAGACGGTTGGAAGGGCAAGAACCTGATCTTCCTGGGCGGCGGAATTGCTATGCCCCCCGTGCGCTGTGCCGTGTGGTACGCGCTCGAGAACCGGGCGGATTACGGCAACATCACTGTCGTTTATGGCGCGCGCACCGTAGCGGATCTTGTTTATGTGGATGAGCTCGACGAATGGGCCATGCACCCCAACGTACGCGTGGTGCGCTGCGTCGATCCCGGCGGCCAGACGCCTGACTGGACAGGCGAGATCGGCTTCGTGCCCACCGTCTTCGAGCGCGCCGGCGTTCCGGCAGAAAACTCCGTCGCCCTCGTCATCGGCCCGCCTATCATGATCAAAAATACGCTCCCCGTTCTCTACCGCATGGGCATCAAACCCAGAGTCGTTTATACCAGCCTAG
>JBELAJ010000415.1:0-7492 GCA_049508935.1 Terriglobia bacterium
AACGAAGATGCTTCACTGTCTCTCTACTCAACCGTCCACGGTGCCGGTCGCGTCATGGGCCGGATGGAGGCCAAGGGCAAGCGGGACAAGGCAACCGGTGAGTGGAAGCGCCAGCCGAAGGTGACCCAGGAGATGATGGACACCTGGGTGAATGAAGCCAAGGTTGAACTGCGCGGTGGTGGAGTTGACGAGTCGCCGCACTGCTATAAGCGATTACCGGAAGTCCTGGCCGAGCACTCCGCGTCGGTGCGAGTCCTTCACACGCTCAAGCCGCTCGGTGTGGCTATGGCTGGCAAGAACGAGTTCGATCCATTCAAAGACTGAGGGAGCGTCGTCCAATCGCATAGGGCGCCCGCCTTCTAAGCGGTGAATCCGGGTTGAAGTCCCGGCGCTCCTCCCAAGCGTCGAAGAGGTTTTATGTCCGACACTCTGGTTCTCGACACCCTGGGTTTCCCAGTGGCCTTTGTCTCCTGGCAGAGGGCGGTCAGTCTGCAATGGCAGGATCGCGCGGTGGTGGTTACGGAAGACGCGAAGCGCATCCTCCGCTCGCAGTCCTTCGAGATGGGGATGCCGCGCGTGATCAAGCTGCGGAACCATATCAGCCGGAAGCTGCGGCTCAAGGTTCCGATGACTCGCCGCAACATCGCCATCCGCGATAACAGCTCTTGCCAGTATTGCGGCAAGGTGCTGGAAACGGCGGAGTACACCATTGACCACGTCCTGCCCCGGGCGCGCGGAGGACGCTCGGTCTGGACGAATCTGGCGCTGGCGTGTGTCCGATGTAACAAGCGCAAATCGGATCGAACTCCCCAAGAAGCTGGGCTTATGTTCCGACAGAAGCTCATCGAGCCAAGCCAGTTCGACCCGCGGTTCAACTTCAGGCTGCACATCAAGGTGCTTCGGCCTGAATGGTCGGACTATAAGGCGTATCTCTACTGGAACGTCGAGCTTGAAAAGTAATTCCCCGGTGAGCAAGCGCGGTCGTTGCGATGGTCTGAAAAGCCATAGAGCGCCGTTCGACTCGGCGACCGGGGACCAAGACTCTGGCCTCGTCTAAGGATAGGACGGCTGACTTTGACTCAGTCAATCTTGGTTCGATTCCAGGGGCCAGAACCATTCCCAGCTCGTTTAATGGTAGGACGCAAGATTCTGAATCTTGAGATTGGGGTTCGATCCCCTGGCTGGGAACCAATGCATGATCGAATTTTTTGAGGACTCTACCGTGGCACGGTGCGGTTTTTGTCGACAAAAGCTGCTGGATGCGATGGCGCCCTCGCTCAGCTCAATCTCGAGAACAGTCCAACCTACCACCTAAGCCGGATGAGGAACGGAAAACGCCCTTCCAAGAAAGCAAATACAGCAGTCGGTCGCTCAAGCCAGTTAGGCCAAAGTCGGCATCTCGAAAGCCGGGCCCCTGAACATCCTGTGTGGGGCCGGATCCCCATTTCATCGGCTACGGCTGGCCAGCACGGTTACGAGATGGCCTCTAGCCCTCGTCGAGTTCAAACGTATAGCGGTCGGCACATCGCTGCCATTGACTAAAGGACGGGTACGCCTTGGAGAGATCTTTGGTCGGGCCTGCCTCCCAGTCGTGCCAATAGTCGATCACTCGCGCATGGCGCGCATGAAGGCGGACCTGATAGCGAAGAACATCAAACCAGCCTGGCTTTTGAACTTCGGCAAATTCGTGGTCCTCAATCCATCTCATCATTCGGGTAAATCGGCAGTGTGGTTCTTCCGTAGGATTCGCGGCACGCGCGACGGCATCAGCTTCCAAAAAGCCGGGGCATCTTCTCTTAACTTCCCTCTCAACCGAGGCGGGCAGTGAAGGACCGGCTTCGAGAGCAGTCCGCGACCAGTAGGCGAAAACTTCCCACTCGACATACCTTTCGACCGCCTTGCGCAGGGTTCGAGGGCTGATCAGGCGGGCGAGCTTGACCAATCGCCGTTTCTCTTCGGGCATTTCGCATGCATCGAGCACGCGGTCACTGCAATGCTCTGAGGCTTTCAGCCACTCGCGGAAAGAAGGATAATGGTCCGGCTTCGAACGCTTCCATTCGCGCTCGCAGTATTCCCAGTAAGCGTGATTGCGTAGAGAGAGGAGATCGCGCGCGGCGTAGTACCCCACCGCGTTCATCCAGCCTTCACGCCATATTCCGCCAAAAATGCGCTCGTCAATCCAGAGCCCAACCTGGCGCCAGAGGAGGGCCGGCTCACTAACATGCTCCGATTTCCTTTCGGTGAGCAACTTTAAGGAACCCGAGCACCGCTTCTTGACAACCTTGGCGAGCCATCCAGGCGATTCTCCCTCTGCCTCCTCAACCGCCCGTACCCACAAAACGAAGGCTTCCCACTCCACGTATTCCTCGCGAGCCTGTTGCAACCGCGGCCACAGTGTGCGGGCCGCCTCCCTTTCCGCGGTGAGGCGTCCCGTCTGACTAACGCGCCTTTCGAGTTCAGTCGCGCGCCAGAGACCTTTAGGTTTCAGTTGGACCACTGTGTCGAATTCTCCCGTTAGTGCAAACAAGTTGAGAGAATTACACAGGTGCAGCCTTTGATACAAGACCGAGCAGGCGTCGTCTTCAGCGATGCCGGGTGAACAGATCTGACGTTAGGCCGTTTATCGGCAACGTGACCGGTTAGGCCAAATTTCCGAGTGGCGCGTCGCTCTGAACAATGCCCGCGATGGCCACGTCCACAAGTAGGCCGCAGCAAATCTGCATGGCAATTGCCGCGATATTGCTCAGGTGGGATAATGAAACCGTGCCGCACGCTTCGTCTATCCGATGCTATCCGTTTGATGAGGAGATGAGGCAGTTGAATTCTACAAATCCGCTTTTGGGGCTGACGTTTTGTATCGTATCGATGTACCTGGCGGAGCGGGTCGGCGCATTTCTCTTTGGTTCCTACAGACCGTCCACTACAAGTTAGTTGAGTCCCAGCTGCGCAGTGACCTAAATCTTAGGTGGGGACCGGACATAAAAAGTGGTGTACATGAGCAAATCGCACGAACGGCCTAAGTTCCATATTCTGATCGATACCTGTGTGTGGCTCGATATCGCCAAGGACTATCAGCAGCAGGCGATTCTATGGGCGCTCGAAGAACTTATCCGCCAGGGAGACGTGGCGCTGATTCTTCCGCGCACCGTCGTTGACGAATTTGGGCGCAATAAAGCCCGAATCATCGAGGAGAGCAGCCGCAGCCTGTCCGGCACTCTCAAGCGAGTCAAAGAGGCGGTCGAGAAATTCGGCAATCCCCGGAAGAAGAGCACGGTGTTGCGCGAACTTAACGAGGTGGACCATCGGCTGCCCACGCTCGGGGAGGCCGCTGTGGAAACGGTCGGCCGGATCGAGAAGATTTTCTCGGCCACGCCCATCATCGAGATCAGCGATACGGTGAAACTGCGCGCGGCGCAGCGCGCCATCGACAAGCGCGCTCCCTTTCACCGGCAGCGCAACGGCATCGATGACGCCATTCTCATCGAGGTCTACACGGAAGCAGTGCGGGCTAAACCCTCGCCCGGAAGCCGGTTCGCCTTTGTCACGCATAATGTGAAGGATTTCAGTCACCCGAACGCGAACAACAAACTGCCGCATCCTGACATCGCGGTCTTATTCTCCCGGGTGAAATCGTTGTACTTCATCACTCTTGGCGAGGCCCTGCGCCGCGTCGAACCGGAGCAATTCGCCGACCTGATGATCGAGCAGGAATGGCACGAAGAGCCGCGAAAACTCTCGGAAATCGTCGATGCCATCGGTGAACTGATCGACAAGGTCTGGTACAACCGCCATATGGTCACGCGCGAGAGAATGGAGCACGGCGAAACCAAGATCGTCGAAAAAGAAACCTTCCCCATCAAAGACCATGCCCGCCGCCCCATCCAGCGGGACGTGTGGGAGGGAGCGCTGAAGAGCGCCGCCAAGGTGGAAAAGAAATACGGCTTGGAGAATCTCGGCCCGTGGGACGATTTCGAGTGGGGCATGCTAAACGGCAAGCTGTCGGCGCTGCGCTGGGTGCTTGGTGACGAGTGGGATATGTTGGATACATAGGCGGATGAAAAATGGATGCGCTTCAAGAAACATTGAACCAGGTTGTGAAGGACATTCCTGCAATCTTTCTGGAGGACCTGATCTCCAAGAAACTTAAGAACCAGGGGATTACCGCACCCAGAGCCCTTTCCAAAGAGCTCGCACGGCATATTCTGAGCGGAACCGGCGAGCCATTCAGGTACAACAACCGCAAATATTCAGGGAATATCAACCTTGCGCTCGAGGAAGCGGACGCAGATGAAATAGCGCGTGCGTTTGATCGCTTCCAAAATGAGCGGCTCCCCAAAATACTCCCTGAGATTGCGGAACACCTCTCGAAATCGGTCCTGAGAAACCTTAAGTCGCGTTGGCCTGACGAATACGCCCAGCAGGAAGCAGAACTGGCGGGCTTCAGGCAGCGACTGGAGGAAAGATGGGGGAAGCCGCTCGGACAACTGCGAATGCTGTTAACCATGTCCCGCGAGTGGTGCGAGTGGGCGCATAACCGCAACGAATCTCTCAAGAGAGGTAAGAAGAAACAGTTGAGAGCTATCTTGGTCCGGTTACTGGTCCGGGGTTGCCAGGTGACCGACGAAATCATCTGCCTGCTGGAAAATGGCTTTGCCGACGGCGCAATGGCCCGCTGGAGAACGCTTCACGAAATTGCAGTGGTGGCGGCCGTACTCTCGCAACACGGCGAGGCTATTGCTGAGCGATACCTGGACCATCAAGCCGTCGAGTCCAAGCGCGCGTTGGACAAATACCTGGCTTGCTACAAAGACCTCGGCTATGAGCCCCTCCCCGCCCGCGAACAAGAAAAGATTCTCAAAGCCTATGACAAGGCGATTAGGAGGTACGGTCCATCTTTTGGAACCGACTACGGTTGGGCCGCACTTCATTTGAATAATCCCAAGCCGTCATTCGCCGCCCTTGAAAAAGCGGCTGGCCGCGCTGAAATGCGCTCATACTATCAGATGGGCAACGACAACATCCATGCCGGCATAAAAAGCATGTATGTGAGGTTGGGCCTGCTCGACTATGACGGTCTTTTGGCCGGACGCAGCAATGGGGGGCTGATGGAACCGGGGCAAAATGCCGCACATACCCTTACGCAACTCTCAGCACTTGTCTGCTTGTCGGAGCCGATCATGGATGATCTCGTGGCAGGGGACATGATGCGGATGCTGAGGGATGAAATTCCGAAATCCTTCAATCGGGCGGATAAGCACCTTCGCAGGGATGACAAAGCGTGCAGGTCGGCTCAAAACGGCACGTGCCCTAGCCCTACAAAATAGAGGCGGTGCTCGATTGTGTTTGGTTGCCTGGGGCCTGTGACACTTTGTTCCCGCGGTGCAGGGCTTCCGGAATCCGGCGAGCGCAGAGTTCAGTGAGGATCTGCAGGAAGGCTTTTCTCAGCTCAGCCTACCATAGGGCCAAGGCAGAGGTTAAGGACATGGAATCATCCTGGTTTCAAATCGACCTGGCTATGCCAGCTGCCATGACCGCAGAGCTCCAGCGGGACGTCATCACTGCCATCCGCCCGCGTTGGCGCGTAACGGGTATAGAAATGCGGCGCTTGGAGGACGGAGTCTTCCGGCTCAAGCTCTCGATAGACCCCGGGGGGACGCCGGGCCAGATTCCATCCCATGAGGAACTTAAACATTTTCGCGACCTTATTGTAGGTCTGGTCGCCTTCTGCGCAATGGTTCCTGTCCAGCTAAGGAGCAAGGGCATCTTTGATTTTCCCAGCGGTAACAACCAGCGGAGTCAGACGTCCCTTGGTCCGATGAATTACCAAGTCCCGCCCACCCCGCTGTCAAGCTTAGAGCCATTGGTATTGGGTCTAGCCCTCGAGCCCGGGTACGCCTCCGCCCTCCACTTTCTTTGGGCAGCGCTCAATTCTGAGCACCCACTTTATCGGTTTATTAACCTCGCTGTTGCCGTAGAGTTGCTCGTCCGCCTTGACTCTCCGGTGCATGGTTCACGCCACCCGAAGTGCGGGGACCCGAGGTGCGGCTAACTGCAACACCAAATTTCAGTATCCTGACCGATGGTATCAAGAATTTGGGATGGCAATCGTTCCCGCATGGTTAAGGGCAAGCGACAGATCCGACTCTCAGTGCAACGCTGACGGGCACAACGAGGCACGTATTTCTTCTTGATCATCGTAGCACCTACCTTTCCCACCTCTTGATGACCGGAGCGAAGTCAACATCATGCCATTTTCGCTTCCACTCCTGAAGGTAAGGGATGTCAGTAGACGATGGCTCAGGCAAGGATCGATCAATTTTGACGAGGGAGGGCATAACCACTGCGTCTCCTATGAGAATTGCCTCGCCAGATTCTAGCGTTGGCAAGGCGTCGGTCAGAGAGCCCAGAGTATCTGGCAGTAAGCGCTTGACGTAATTCTGATCGTCGGGATTACTCAACCGCATCGCGATGAAGTTGTTGCACTGAGAGAAAATCGTCTCAGATATCTCGGAAGGCCGTTGAGTCACCAGCGCGAGGGTAACGCCGTACTTCCTCCCTTCCTTCGCAACCCGTTCTATGGCCATCCGTGACGCCGTATATCTCGCGCCCTCCATTTTTGGCACATATTTGTGAGCCTCCTCATAAACCAAAAGCAGAGGAATTCTTGGCGAGTCAGGAGCCGTGGTCCGTTTATAGTAATAGCCATAGTCAAATAATATCCGAGACATCAGTGATACTGTAATGCTGAGAACCTCGAAGGGGATTCCACTGAGATCGACTACCGTAATATTTGCCTCATTCTTCCTTTTGTAACCTAGGATCTGACGGATAGTATCTTCGAAAGTCAGTCTCTGCGCGTCTGGCCCAAGCAGAAAGCTGAGCCGCTCATCGCTAAGCTTCCACCGAATGCGTGAGATGAATTTCTCAAGAGTGCCGTCATTGTAGCTCCCCTTGCTGAAGTTCTGGGATTTCGGTTCCTCAAATTCGAGTTCCTTCGCAAAATAGTAGTCAAACCTAGCGTCGTCGTCCTGGAAATCCTGGGGCGTGTTCTTGACCGAAAAGGTGGAGGGTTTTTTGTAGTCACGGGTTTCACGGCTTAGATTGACGATACAGGTAAGCACCTCGCGCAACGAGAATTGTACAGGGGAATCGAACAGCACCTTCGGGTTTCCGCTGTGCTTCTGTTTGTTCCGAGTCACGATTCTGCGGAGCAAGCTCGCCTGATTGTACGCTTGGTTTTCTCCAGATTCGACTAGCAGTTCCTCGAGTTCCTCCCCGTTCATTAACCAGTACGGAAGCAACAGGTTTGCAGCGGACAGATTATTTGCCGTGGGGAAAGCGCTAGAATATTCGCCGTGCAGATCAAAAACTGGCTCTATAGCAGAATCTGTGGGTCGTCTGCGCGTGTGGTGAGCAGCTAAAGGAAGACGACTCCGACAGTCAAAATAAGCACAGGCGAGCGCCGCAAAAGACGCGGCGGAGAGAAAAACTG
>JBELAJ010000416.1:0-7489 GCA_049508935.1 Terriglobia bacterium
CAAGGACAATATGCGACTAATGCCTTAGTATGCATGTCTACACAATTAGGGCCAAAATCACACTTAACCCTGTGAGGCAACACAAGTTATCTCAAAAACTTAGAGGTGAACATCCGTTGAGAGCTTCGATTCCTCTGTCATGGTGTTGCGCTCCTCGTGCGGAAGATTGCTGAAGGTTTCTTGAATCTGGAGCCTTGAGTCTTATCGCTGGGCGGAAAGGAGGGGTGGGCGGGAGACGACTTCCACTCGGACCCGCGTCGTTCCGGTGTGGACAAATCCCAGGTGCTTGGCGGCGGACCATGAAACGTCGAGCAGGCGCTTCCCCAGGCGCGGGCCGCGATCGTTCACTCGCAGCAGTATGCTCCTATGGTTCCTGAGATTGGTGACCCGGATCGTGGTCCCGAAGGGGAGTGTGTGGTGCGCCGCGGTGAGCCCGTTCAAATCGTAGACCTCTCCGCTGGCAGTCATATTCCCCTGGAGTTCTTCTCCGTACCAGCTTGCGAAGCCGGTTTCGTGATCCTTAGTTGGCACGACGCTCAAGCGAGGCATGCTGAGCGAACCCGAAAAGTGTGCCTCAGACTTCGGCGATAGCGCAATGAGCCCTGCCACAGCACAGCCAATGATGAGCTTTTTCATGCACCCCTCCGTGCAGTACGCTGCCCGTATTGGCCGAACTCACCTCACCTGCATTCTTACCTCGGGTTGCGACTCTAGGCATTGCCACTCTAGAGAGCCCGAAATCAAATGTCAAGCACCAAAAACGGGAATCCAAACCACACGGACCAGTATTGGAGGGTCTCGGACTTTTCGTACCTTACGGAAGGGCCGCACCGCTTGAAAGCCAGGTTTTCATTACCATTTCCAGGTCGCTGCTGGGCTAAGAGGCGGGGCGGGCTACAACTTCAATCCGGACAGGCGTCGTGCCCGAGTCGATAAAGCCCAGACGTTTTGCCGCTGCCCACGAAACGTCGATCAGCCGCCGCCCGAAATATGGCCCGCGGTCGTTGATTCGGAGCAGAATGTTCTTGCGGTTGCTGAGGTTGGTGACCTTGACAGTAGTTCCAAAGGGCAGGGTAGGGTGTGCTGCTGTAAGTCCATTTAAATCATAGATTTCACCGTTGGCAGTCTCATTCCCCTGGAATTCCTCGCCGTACCAGCTTGCTTCTCCCGTCTGCGGTTCCTCTTTGGGTACGATAGAAGGGCGAGGTAGCAGGCTCGAAACGGACGATCTTGCCTCAGACTTGGGCGAGAGGGCAATCAATCCCGCCACTGCGCATCCTATGACAAGTTTTCTCATTCATCCTCCAAACATCGCCCACCCATATTCCTTTACGTTAGAACTAGCGTAATCTCAAAGGGGGTTGTCGGGTTGGGGATTAACGCATTGTCAATCAGGATGAACAAAATGTCAAGAACAAATACAGTCTGGCGCGTCTAGTTTTCATGACTGCGCGGCGCTTTTACCGACCGTCCGGACCAATATATCCTTTGGTGTATTTTATGCGGGAAAGTGAGCTCAGCAAAGCACTGCCCACTGCCCACTGCCTACTGCCTACTGCCGTCCCCCGTCAGCGGGATTTTCACCTGAAAGACGGAACCCTCACCCGGCTTGCTCTGGGCGGCAATCGTCCCTCCGTGAGCTTCGACAATCCATTTTCCGATGGCCAGTCCCAGGCCCGCGCCCCCCGTCTGGCGCGAGCGTGCCGGGTCGGCGCGGAAGAAACGTTCGAAAATGTGCGGGAGGTCCTGGGCGGCGATACCGATGCCGCTATCGCGCACCTCGGCGACGGCAGACCCATCATTCGAGTACAAGGCGACTGTTATGCGGCCCTGCGGTGGCGTGTATTTCACCGCATTGTCGAGCAGAATCAGGAACAGCCTTAGCAGCGAGTTGGCATCGCCATCAATCCAAACGGGAGCCTCCGGCAACTGCGTCTGCAAGCCGATCTGTTTTGTTTCCGCCAACGCCCGGCCTTCCAGGCAGGCCTCCTGGATGCTTTCGGCCATGTTGATGCGGATGCGCTCCAGGGCTTGAGCGCCCGAGTCGGCGCGGGCAAGAAGCATAAGGTTTTCAATGAGCGCGGAGGTCCGCTGGAGGTCCTCGAGGATTTGCCGCAGCGTCTCGCGATATTCCTCTTCCGAGCGGGACCTGCGCAGGATGATCTCCGCCCGAGTCCGCATTAGCGCCACGGGAGTGCGCAGCTCGTGAGAAGCATCGGCGGTGAATTGGGTTATTCGACGGAATGCCTGCTCAAGGCGCTCCAGCATGCCGTTCAGTGTTTCCGACAGGCGTTCGAGCTCATCTCCGGTATGCGGCACAGCCAACCGGTGGGAGAGATTCTGTGCACTGATGCTGCGCGCCTCCCGCGTGATCTGGTCCACCGGCCCCAGAGCGCGGCGGCTCAGCCAGTAGCCGCCCGCCGATGCCAGCAAAAGTAGAAGCGGAGAAGACAGGAACAGGACTCGCCGGAAACGGTTCAGCGCCTCATTGAAATCGTCCAGCGGGTAGGCGAGTTGTACGACATAAGTCTTGCCCCCCACCGCAATTGGGGTGGTCCGCACTCGCAAGGGAACCCCGTCCGGCTGCACGGTCGTGACTGAAGCCCTGGGAACCGGCGCTGACGCCGGTCCGAAACGAGCCATGGTCTTCGAGCGGTAGATCCAGTTGCCGGCAGGATCTGAAACTTGCAGGAGGTCGCTTCCGGCCAGTATTTCTTCATCTCGTTCGAGGTCGCGCGCCAGATTACCGCTTCCGGATTCCCGCTCGATCAGCTCACGAACCCCCTGAACCTGATCCCGTAAGCTCTCATCGACGGTTTCGAGTATGCTGCCGCGCATCGCGTAATACGCGACCACCCCGAACACGCAGAACCCCGTCGCCAGAACGGCGAAGTACCAGGCCGTGATCCGGATGCGAAGAGGCAGATTAGTCATGGCTTCGGATCTGCTCGCAGGCAGTACCCAATCCCACGCACGGTCTGAATCAGCTTAGGGCTGAAGCCCTTGTCCACTTTGCCCCGCAGCAGCCGCACAAAGGCGTCCAGCGTGTTTTCCTCTACGTCGTTCTCGAGGCCCCAGACCGCTTCCACAATCGCGGTGCGCGTCACTACCCGGCCCGCCCGCCGCATGAGCAATTCGAGCAGCCGGTACTCGGTGGGCGACAGCCGGATTTCCCGGCGCCCGCGCAGGGCCTGGCGCGAGGCGGGATCGAGCGTCAGGTCTGCCACTCGCAAGCAGGTTGGACGCGGAGCCGATCCCCGCCGTGCCACGGTGCGCAGTCGCGCCAGGAATTCCTCGAATGAAAATGGCTTCGTCAAGTAGTCGTCCGCGCCCAGATCCAGGCCCTTGACGATGTCCGGCACGGAGTCACGAGCGGTCAAGATCAGGATGGGGGTCTGATTCCCGGCGCTCCTGAGGCGCCGCGCCACCTCGAAGCCGTCCACCCGGGGCAGCATGAGGTCGAGCACAATGGCATCAAATTCGTAAGTTCTGGCCAGCTCCAAGCCCCGCAGGCCGTCAAATGCCAATGCGGCACGATGGTTTTCCTCCTCGAGGCCTTTCTTGAGGAGTTCCGCCATCGCTCTCTCGTCTTCGACAATGAGCACGCGCATAATCAGGAGCGGCAGGGCTGCACGCCTCTATCATAACGCCGCGAACTTGAAGAGACACTGAAAACCCGCTTTGTATCCTGCGCGAAGATTATCAGGGATGCAGTGCGGGCCGTGGGGCAGGGAGGTGAGCAGCAAGGCCGGGGCGTGTGGCGCGGGCGTCCCGCCCGCTGTCGCGCGGGCATTCCCTCGCTGCGCTCAGGACAGGCCCTGCCCGCGCGCGGGAGCTGGACGCTCCCGCGACTGCGGGCGAGACGCCCGCACCACAGGCGGCAGAGCAGCTCTGCCGCCAAGGGCGTGCCGCTCGTCCGACAGCCCCGTCATTACCGGCGCAGCAATTTGAACGCGTGATCGCCGCCCCATCCTTGGTTGACGGCAAGATCGATCCAGAGCATGGCGAGCGGTTCAAGCCAACGGGCATTTCTTAAGGGTCCGACATCTACAGGATTCAGCCCGGTGTCGGCAATCAAAGTTTTGACAACCGCTTTCGCGGCAGCGTCATCTCCGCAATAGAAGCCGTCGGCGGCTTGATCGCCAAATTCTGCCCGGCCGAAGTTCCCGGCGCCAATGGTGTTGAAGGCCTTCACCACTCGCGCTCCGCCGGCCCAGGCCGCAACCTGCTCGGCCGCCGAGGTGTCGAGCCCCACCGTAAGTCCTTTCAGGTCGGAAGCAAGTGGATTGGTACAGTCGATCAACACCTTCCCGGCGAGCTTTCCGCTCGATTCGATGGCCTGCCGGGCCGCAGGCCATGGCACGGCCAAGGCGAGTACTTCGCCAAACCCCGCTGCCTCCGCGTTCGTACCGGCGCGCCCCGCGCTGCCCAACGCCGCTAATGCCTTCCTGGTCCGTTCGTTCTTCGCGTCAGGTACGCCGAACAGCACATCGTGGCCCTCGCTCGTCCAAACCCGGCCAAGCGCGGCCCCCACATTCCCCGCACCCAATATCCCGATCCGCATTCGCCCTCCCTTGATTTTGAATGTCCAGCACTATTCGTTAAGATGCCGAGCGAGCACGGCCGGTTCCATCTGGAGTGCGGCTGCGAGGAGCGTGGACGGCGCAGACCTCAAAGAGCGGAGGTCTGCGCCGTCCAGCGGTATGTGTTGGTTTGAAGACCCTGAAGTGGGATATAATCCGCCGCGGTTTGCACGCGCGCTTATCCTGGGAGCACAGGTAATGAGCGTGCACAGCCTCGAGCGAGGGCGGGCACAAGGCCGGCCCCTACCGTGCACAACCGGGAGAAGATAACGTGAGCGAATCAAGCAGGCGCAAGTTTCTACGGAACCTGGGCATCGGCTTGGGGACGGTTGGCGTTCGAGAGCGTGCATCGGGGCTAATGGGGGCAGCAAGCTTTACTCAAATCGAGCCCGAGGTTGGGACCGATACTGAGAAAAGCCCAGGAACCGAAGGGTCCAAGTCCGCGGCGCCTGCCATCGACTTCCGCTACTCGCCCCTTTCCTGGCAAACGGCCTACTGCTTTCCTGATGACCATTTCAAGAGCCTGATCGGCGAGCACGGAGAACTTCGTTGCGGACATCCAGGGCAAAGCGGAGGCATTGCTTACTTTCCGGAAATCGTGGAGTTCTCCCTGCTCGGCATGGAAGCAAACGAAGTGCGCGGTCAGCGGCTCGAAGCGCCGGGTGTTCCGATCATTCACACGCGCATTGACCGTCCCGAAGCCTACCTCGAACTCACTACGTTTGCCACCCGGCGCCCCGGCGAAGGCCGCGTCGACAACGTGATCCTCGAAGTTGAGCCGCGCTCCGCACACAGCGAAAAGTCAGTCCCGGTGGTGGTGGTCAGGACGAAACGGGAGATCAAGCTGCAACAGTCTGCCGGGGTCACGTTTCTGCGCCTCGATAGCGAGGCGGGGCCGCCGTTCCTCCTGGCGGATTCGCCGCTCTCAGTCCACGAAGATGGGGCCGTCTTTCGGTCGTATCTGCTCAGAACTGTGACCGCCGCCGAAGGCAGGCCTTGCCGCTGTTTCTTTCGATTTCCCCAAGAAGGGCAGGGAATCGACAAATTAAAAGAGGGGCTCGAGACGCCGGGTGAACTTCTGGCCGAGGCGCGTGACTATTGGCAGAACTGGGCGCCGTCGGAAGGAGAGGTCAAGTGGCACTTGCCGGGACGGCACGGGGAGTTCCTCGCCGCCTGCGCGCGCAATCTTCAACAGGCTCGAGAGGAGCGAGCGGGAAAAATCGCGTTTCAGGTGGGGCCGACGGTTTATCGCGGCCTTTGGGTGGTGGACGGGCACTTCATCCTCGAGGCAGCACGATATCTAGGCTATGACAACGAGGCGCAACAGGGACTGGAGGCCACCTGGAAACACCAGGAGGCCGACGGGGGCGTTTTCGCAGGTGGAGGGCGAGAGCATTGGAAAGACACGGGCATCGCCATGTTCACGCTCGTGCGCCAGGCTGAACTCAGCCAGGACTGGACTTACTTCCGGGAGATGCAGCCGAGCGTTGCGCGAGCGGCGAAATTCCTCGTGAACCTGCGCGACAGCGCCCGGGACAACGGGAGCATGAACGGCCACTACGGACTGCTTGCTCCCGGCTTTGGCGACGGCGGCCTGGGCGGCGTCCGTTCGGAGTTTACCAACACCCTGTGGGTGCTCGCGGGGCTCAAGGCGATTACGGAAGCGAGAGACCGGCTAGGCCTTCCTGACCTGGGCGAGGTCAAGCCGTTCTATGAAGAGTTGCGGGCGGCGTTCTTTGCCGCCGCTCGCCATGAGATGCGCCGCCATCCCGAGGGGTTCGACTACCTTCCCATGTTGTTGAAAGGCGATGCGCAGTGGGCTGCTGCGAACGAGTGGGATCGGCCCAGGCCCCAGACTGCGCAATGGGCACTATCTCATGCGATTTATCCCGGCCTGGTTTTTGAGAAGGACGACCCGATCGTAAAGGGACATATCCAGTTGATGCAAGCGTGCTCCGAGGAAGACGTTCCCGCCGAGACCGGCTGGCTTCCGCACGGCGGAGTGTGGAATTACAACGCCGCCTTTGTGGCGCACGTTTATCTCTGGGCCGGACTGCGGGATTGGGCCGGGTTGAGCTTCAGCGGCTTCCTGAACCACGCTACACCGCTTTATTGTTGGCGGGAGGAACAGCCCGTCCGGGGCAGCCTGACGGCGGATTACGTCGGTGACATGCCTCACAACTGGGCGAGCGCGGAATGCATTCTGTACTTGCGTCACATGCTGGCGCTCGAAGACGGCTCAACGCTGCGCTTGTTGGCGGGGATCGGAGAGTCGGAGTTAGCAGACGGCGAAACCCTGAGCCTTGTCCAGTCTCCCACCCGCTTCGGCCGCCTCGACCTGACCCTCGAACTGCTGGACCGGCACAAGGGCTGGCGCTTGAAGTTCCGGCGCGGCCCCGGCCCGCAGCCGGCCAACGTACACTTGCCGGCGAGCATCGCCTCACGTTTCAACTTCGCGGAAATCCAAGGCGCCCAATCCAGCGTGGAGGGAAGCACTGTTCTCGTAGCCCCGGACGCGACCGCATGGGAGGCAATTTGGAAGATTGGGTAGGGGCAACCCTTGTGGTTGCCCGCGGACGGCCACAAGGGCCACCCCTACTTCCGGTCGAAGAACGGGCTTTTGCCGGTGATGCTCAAGGGAATTCCGAGAGCTTCTTTGACGTCCTCAGTAAACAGTTTCAGGTCGAGGCATGACCTTCCTACGGAATACATGATTCGCGTATCCACGTGCAGGTTGGATGCGATTGCCGCCGCCGAGCAAGCCGCAATCCCCAGATCGATGGAGTTAACCAAACTTCCGCGGCCGGCTGAGTGAAATACTGGATTTGAAAAGGGTTGCGATTTCATTCCGTCACTATGTTGGAGACCTCGTGCCAGCTTCTCACTGGCTTCATGACCTCCGTGGG
>JBELAJ010000417.1:0-7466 GCA_049508935.1 Terriglobia bacterium
GAAACGCCCCGAATATTATTCCGCCCTTTTCCGGGAATATTCCGAGGGGTAGGTCAGTATTGCAAGGTGAAGGCGGTGGAAATCACCGCCGCGATGGGGCGCGAATTCCCAAAAGGAGATACTACATGTCGAAGAATGGTTCAAACGGCAGGTCGGAAGACGGCATCCGCGATCACGGGCCTGATGCTGATGGCGTCGACCGCCGCGGCTTCCTCAAATGCATGGCTTGGGCGGGCACCGGCGCGCTTTGCGTTATCAAGGGCGGTGTCCTCAGTTCCTATGCCCTTGGGGGCGCCGGCCAAATGCACGCCTCGATGACGAAAGGCGAACTGAGTTTCGTGCAGATCAGCGATAGCCACATGGGGTTCAACAAAGCGGCCAATCCCGATGTCGCGGCGACGCTCCAGGTGGCGATTGATCGAATCAACGCCTTGCCCACGCCGCCGGCGTTCTTACTGCACACGGGGGACATCAGCCACCTTTCCAAAGCGGCTGAATTCGACACCGTGGACCAGATGCTGAAGGGCGCAAGCGCCAAGGATGTGTTTTTCGTCCCGGGCGAGCACGATGTCTTGACTGACAACGGCAAGGACTACTTGGACCGCTACGGCAAGGCAACGCAGGGTGGCGGCTGGTACAGTTTCGAAAAGAATGGAGTCCACTTCATCGGCCTGGTCAATGTGATAGACCTCAAGGCGGGTGGACTCGGCACCCTCGGCCCGGAGCAACTCGAGTGGCTGGAAAAAGATGTGAAGCGATTGAAAAGCAGTACGCCCATCGTGGTCTTCGCGCACATCCCTCTTTGGGCCGTGTATCCCGAGTGGGGTTGGGGGACGGACGACAGCGAGCAGGCGCTTGGGTATCTCAAACGTTTCGGGTCTGTCACCGTGCTCAATGGCCACATTCACCAGACCATGCAGAAGGTGGAAGGCAACATTACGTTTCACACCGCTTGTTCGACAGCATTTCCGCAGCCCGCGCCCGGTCAGGCGCCTTCTCCAGGGCCGATGAAAGTGGAGGCGGACCGGCTTCGCAGCATGCTCGGCTTGACCAATGTGAAGTACGTCCAGGGCAACCACTCTCTGGCGATCGTGGATTCATCGCTGGCGTAACCAGAGCAAGTGACGAGGGACGAGTGGCGGGTAACGTCGAAAACGGTTGTCGGTGACTTCCCTTGCGTCGGGTCTTCTGGGCTTCCGTCATTACCTTTGCCACTCGTCCCTTTTTGCAGTCCCGTTCGACGATCTGTTTCGAGTTTGAACTACAGGAGATGACAAAAAATGAGAAAAATTGCTTTCAGTTTGCCGGTCGCAACAGTTCTTCTGCTGGGCTTGTGGCTGGTACCCGGTCACGTTACGCCGGCGGCGAGCCAAGCGAACGATTCGGGCAGCAAATACCAAGTCAATATCGACAACTTCAGTTTCACTCCCGCAACACTGACCGTCCCGGTGGGGGCGAAAGTGACCTGGACCAATAAGGACGACGTGCCGCACACGGTTGTGAGCACCAACAAAGCTTTCCCGCACTCACCTGCGCTAGATACCGACGAGAGCTTCTCCTATACCTTCGCCAAGGCCGGAACGTATGAGTACTACTGCTCCGTTCACCCGAAAATGGTCGGCAAGGTAGTGGTGCAGTAATCGGCGGTTCCGGGGACTGATGTGAGCGTTGGGGCTCCCAAATAAGCTTCGATCGGCCCACCCAAACTCCCTCTCCTTCCTGAGGAGGAGAGGGAGCCCTCCTTGAGGTACTTACCGAGTGTGATTCAGGCAGCGAGGGAACACAAAGGAGATCGTTCTATGAGCAGAGGATTTCTAAGGACCGCCGCTCCGTTTAGAACGGATCTGGTTCTCACTATCGAGCTGGGGATGGGTGCGGCACTGCTGGTGGGCATGGTGCTGGCCCGCCGGGGACATTACCGCGCTCACGCGTGGTGCCAGTCTGCGGTCGTGCTGCTCAACCTGCTTTTGATCGCGTTCATCATGGCGCCCTCTTTCAGCCGCCAGGTCGCGTGGGAGGTTCCCGCCAGCCTTGGCGATTCCTATAACGCGATCGCCGTCGCTCACGGCGTCTTGGGAACGGTTGCCGAGTTGCTCGGGCTGTACATCCTCTTGGTTGCGGGGACGAACATCCTGCCGAAACAAATTCGGTTTACCCGGTATAAGCCTTGGATGCGAACGGCCCTTGCGCTGTGGTGGTTGGTTCTGCTTCTGGGAGTGGGAACGTACGTTCGGTGGTATGTCGTCCCGTTGTGGGGCGGATAAATCCGCCCGCCGGCAGGCTAAAAATGGCCGGCACTCCATGCTGTTCGGAGGTTGCATGGAAGGCTTGCTTCAGCCGACTCACTTGATTATTTGTCTTTGCGATCGTTCTGCTAATTTTCGGCCCAGAGAAATTATCGGATCTGGGCCCCGGCTTGGGCACGGGGATTCGAGAGTTTAAGGATGCTGTGCGGGGCACAGTGGATGTGAAGCCAGCCGTTCAAAAGTAGCGCGGCAGAAGCGGCAGCCGTCGCCCCGCTTTCCCGTAGTATCCAGAAGCAGACGCGACCTGTTGCCAGCCGAGGGAACGATAGCGGACGTATTGCTAAAAATAACCGGTCCAAACTGTTTGCACCTCTAAGTCCAATCGAATCAAACAGTTTGGCCGGTTATTTTCGGCTTAACTGGTCCAATCTGTGCACGCGCCCTTAATCCACAGATTGCACGAGAGTTAAGCTCGCGCGGGCATCACGATTGGCCAGTTAAGCTGACCATCCAGGAACTGAGGGGCATCGCTCTGTGCCGCGCCCTTGAGTGTTGTATTTCGACCGGAGTAGGGATGACTATTCGTAAAGCAGGCCTAACCCGTACTCACTCCGTCGTTCCGAAGTATCCGTATCGGACCGGAAGCAGCAGATGGAACATGCGAAGCCGCCCCGTGTTGAGGCTATGCTGAGTTTCGCCCAAATGAGTTCCGGTCATCGCGATAAATATTGCTTTTGAGAGTCCTGATCTAACTAAGCCGAAGCTTCCCGAAAGCTTAAGTCGGTTCCGCCTAGCATCAATTCGTTTTCCCAGACCATTCCAGGCGTTATCCGTCTTTCCATCCATGACATAGCCAAGCATGCCGCCGGCTGGCACTCCCTTACAGTATTGACCCTCAACAAATGCCATCATCCCGTCCTCACCGACATAGGTCGGGTACTCCGTTGAAAATCCGGCTTTAGGATGGGTCACGTGCAGCCGTTTTGACTCAAAGGTGAAGTAATCACGCTGCGAATGCCGGTGCCTAAAACGAAGGTCCAGCCGCCCAAGGAGATCCCCATTCAAACCAAGCAACCAGTACTGAGGAACGATGTCATAGGGAAGATCGGCAAAGTGAGGGTCATTCAAAAGTCGTCCGGCTAATCTATAAGTGATTCTGTCTTCGATTTCGCTTTCGGTCGGATGCTTCATCCGCTTCCAAGCGACCCCGGTTGCTTCCAGAATCTCGACGAGGTAGTCATCATCAAAGGGATTGAATTTCGCCGCAAGCCTGCCATTGAAGGATCGGCCGCTCATCCGTTCTTCCTCACCAAGTGCTCGAAGATAGCGTCGGCATCGTTGAGGGCGGCTGTGCCGCACCAATTTCGCATCGTGGCGGGTTTAAGCATGTGGAGGCGGTCGGGTTCAAAGTAACTGAAGCCTCTTAAATAATTAAATGATCTGTTCTCACGTTGGGCTGCCTTGGCAACCCGGTCAAGCGCCTTCCAAACGCCCTCATCGCCTCCAGTTTCAGTGTAATGTGCGCGCTCGTCACCGAAAATTGTCGTGAAAAAAATCAGGTTCAATTTCTTCGAAACCATCGCCTCTGCGCGGACTTTGATATTTCCTTTGCGGGCACGGCGGTTGAGCACCCCGCAGAGGGTTTCCGCATAGCCTTTGCGGTCGGCACTCTGAGGGAAGGCCAGCGATGGCACCTCATTATCAAGACTCGACCGATGGATGCTTGGCTGAAAGAGAGTGAGCGCGTCGTCAATGAGAATTCTCTCATCGTCCGTAATCCGATAGTAATGTTCGACTAGCGGCTCAAGTTCCAGCTTGGCTTGTTTGATTAGGGCCGTCCGCTGGGAAGCGTCTGCGTTCTTGCCAGCACGTTCTAACTGTTTGAAGACGCTCGCTACCTCGCGAATGATCCCCTTCGCGTTGGCGGGGGCAAATTCATGGTCGGGGAGGGGGAACGGAAGCCCGAGACTTTCGTAGAGGTGCAACTTCTCGCGCCCGATTCCGTTACTCGACCCAGAATGGAACGCAAGGTACTGCATCAATCGTGAGGCCAGTACGGCAGTCACAAACCTCAGTAAGTCAGCGTCACGCCCGGGTCCCGTGATCGACCGAAGAGAGTCCTGAAAAAGCACTCTGTGGCGGCAAAAGGCGAACTTTGTGAAGCCGTTGCTGAAGATTACCATTGGCGGCTTAAACGTAGAATCCGCTGGCTTCCTCCGTAACCCGTCTAACAGGGCTGGAATCTTCTTTTTCCGGTGGATCGAAGCTTCCAAACCCTTCTTGAGGGTCGTCAAATCATGATCGGCCAATACTAATTGCGGGAAGTCGTCATAGTTAGGAACATAACTGTTCGATCCATTCCATGGATATAGAGGCTTAGGTTTGCCAGGTGAAACTCCCGGATAAAACGGCTGGAAGCCCACGCCGCCTCCCCAATTTTTTCCCTTTGCCGACTCGGACAATGATGGGTAGAAGTCCAAACGCCTCAAGAAGGCTTCGTCGCGTGGCGTTCCCCAAAACTTCCGGCTCCAGAGCGACTGCAAGCGATCTTGGAGCGCCGCCTCAAGGATATCGTGCTGTGGTACGAGTTTCTGGTCGTCCGGTTCAATGACGAAGACCCCGCTCCGACGGTCGAAACGATTGAGCTTGGGAGTTTCGTACGCGACTCTGTGCTCCATCGCGGGAGTCGCTTTGACGTAGCGAATAATAAAGCAGGGGTGCGTGGCTTCGAATAGAAGAAAGCGAAAGTCCGCAAGCTGGACGATTTTCTCGACCGCCACCGTGCGAAACCAACCGCCGTCGAGCGTGCCACAGCGGTTGACGAGGATGGTTGAGGGGAGCAGAAGGCAACCGATACCGCCGCCGCGGAGAAAATCAGCGGTGCGCACAGCGAAACGCAAGGCGATTTGCTCCTTGCCCCGGCTTTCCCAAGGCGGGTTGCCAATGACAAGGTCAAAGTCGTTTTCCAGAGGCAAATGGTCCTTCAGGAAATCGCCTTGTAGAACAACCGGGTTGGGTATCGGCTCCTGCGCACTCCACAGCAGCGGGGGCAAAAATGGCCCTTGGCTTACTTTTTCCTTGAACTCCTCCACATCTATTGGTTCCAGCTTCTCGAATAATGCGAGGTAGAGGCTGAAGGCCGTTATGCGGCAGGCGTCCGGGTTATTGTCCACTCCCCGAATTTGCTTCCGGAGGATATCCAGCAATGCTTGTGCTTTGGTCTGCTTGCTGCGAGTTGAATTCTCGCGGCGCCATTGCTCGGCGAGCAGATTGAACATTCCCACGAGGAAAATCCCGGAACCGCATGCTGGGTCGAGAACTCGCCAGTGCAGGGTTCCGGCGGCGCGTCCCTCGAGCGCGACGTGGAGTGTGGTTTCAGCTAGATGGCGAGGCGTGTAATACGCGCCCTCGCTCCGCTTCTTCTCCACGTCGGCGTCTTTCATGAACTCCTCGTAGATAGCGCTTATTATTTCCACGGGGATATACCGAAAGTCGTAGGCCCAAAACCCCAATGTCATCTGGCCCGATTCCATGTCTTCGCGCCCCAGGAAATGGGCCAGAACGTCGAGGTGAATCTTATCGATATGGCTTTCCTCGTCCTGCAAGGCCGTATCGAACATCGTCCCGTTGAATTCTTGCCTGAGCCTGGGGAAAAACTCCCGGTAGAGGAGACGCTTCGCATCGTCCACACTCGGCTGGCTCAGTATGTCGCGCAGGCAAGTCGCCCCGTCCGGATAATAGCTAGGCTTGATGAATTTGCGGGCATGGAGAAAAGACACGAACAATGCGCGACCGAGCAATGCGTGCGCGCGCGGCAGATCCCATCCTGTTTTTCTCAACCGGCGTACCGTGTGTACCAGATTCTTCAGGAGGCATCGGTCCACCGTTTCATCGGGCGGAAAGAATTTGACATGGTCCTGGAAGAACTGACCGGTCTCGATGGAACGCACGAAACGGGCTATTTGCAGCGCCTCCGCGATGTTGCCGAGGTTTGGAATCAGACTGGAAGCTCCGCCCTCGAAGAGCCCTTGCTCCGCTGCTTTCCTCTCCGGCATTTTGACGGCGCTGTGGACCTCTACCTGGTCCGGAGTGAGAAAGACAAGGAGCGGAACCAGTCCTTGGTTCCACACAAAGCGGTGGCGCTCTCTCTTCTCGTCGTGTGTAAAGCGGGCAGCCTCACAAAGGTAAACGACCGGGCGGCCGTCCACGCATAATACGCCGCTTAACTTGAGTTCCTTCCAAGCCTGCCGGAGATAGTAAGAATACGGGAGCAAGTCCCGCCGTTCCTCAATCTCGCTTTCACTCGACAGGAACCAGGAAGCCGGTGACGATTGCCTGCGGAACTCTGCGACTCGAGGCTCAAATGTCTCGGGCATCAGCGCACTCTCCGCGCGTTAACACTGGCGATTTCTCTTGCTATGCTCAAAGCCCTCTTTCAGCAGTTCGATCATCGTTATGCCCTGGCTGACGGCGTATCCTTTGAACTCCTTCTTGAACTCGCGTGTGACCTTGAAGTTTAGGGTTTCCGTCTCTGAAGAGGAGGTAATTGCTCCTTCATTGCCTCTCCGTGCTGTCGGCCTTTTTGTTCCGTCCATTACTCAGGCTGCTCCCGTCCAAAACAACTCCCGGCGATGGCGTCCCCACGCCGAATGCAGTATATGCGGAAAGCCGGATTTCTGTCAAGACGGAAAGCCAGAATCACTACCGGATTTGATGTCGCGCTTTGGCCGTTGCGATGGCCGCGACTCGTTCGCCGCATGTCCCTGGCAACGAGACTCCCGACCGGACCCCTCTTATTGGGAAGAGTTTACTCTACGGGTCCCGCAATTGCTGGACTTGTGCGACGCTCCATAATACACGATTCGCCTTTTGTTCGCCATTGGTAAACTGCAAAATAAAGGGACAGATCCTCCGTACTTGCCAAGTGCAATCGACGAATCTGCCGAGAATTCAACATTATGGCCGGATTACGCAACTCGGAAGTTGGACAGGGTGGCCAAGTTGCCGATAAACGGCCTACCTTGAGAACCGCCGAGTGGACAGGCGAAAGGATAGACATGGATGAATCCATGAGTATGCGTGCCTGGCGAACGGGGGATGCGGGTATCCGCCTTCTGGTCGCGAATCTCGAAGAGGGGCTGCGGGATGTGAGCGACGCGTCGTGTCATGCAACAACGCTGCTTCCGGCGACTTAGCGAAGCGCCACGCTGAGCGATATTT
>JBELAJ010000418.1:0-7461 GCA_049508935.1 Terriglobia bacterium
GGCTGAGGCGGCGCAGGCTGCGTTTCTGAAAATTGATCGACTGCTGCAAACATTTTGAGTACAAATGCCCGTTTTCGGCCTAATTTGAAGAGAAACACTGAAATTCACGCCGGATTCAAGTGCGAGAGACCACTTTTTCAAATCGTCGGCGTGAACGCTGAACAACCTCAGTTCGGCGGTCCAGAGTTAGCTGCCTTCGGTTGAGCAGGTATCGCAGTTCATTCTCGGTGGCTAGCTGAGGCTCAAAGCGCTGGCTGAATTCATCGGTGCGAACCCAGACGCCTTTCCGACCGTTCAGAAAATGTGGCGCTACTTCGCTTTCTGCCGTGTAGATGATGTAGCAGAATTTTCCAGTACTGCCAGGCGAGGGGATGGCATCGGAGACCTCGACGATCAACGGGGGGCTGACTGCATCAAAACACCACTGGACCACTTTCTGCTTGTATCCAGGCTGCTCATCCACGCCGGGCAGGCTTTCGATTCGACCGTCCGCACTGTTCGCCTTCGCACCTATGACCATGAAGCCGCCGAACGAATTTGCAAAGGATGACAGCTTTTTGAGCGTCTCGTCCTTTTCGGGGACTCTAGACTTGAATTCCAGCCCAACGTTCTCTACCGCCTGCTCGTCTAAAAGCTCCTGCACGTCGGCGGTTACAAATTGGGTCAGCGGCTTCGAAAAGATGGACATGCTCTACTCCTCATTCGAGTGCGTTCCGTACTGGGGGGACCAGGGCCGCCTAGTGGCGGGCACCTGCCGCAACAGGTTGCCCTTAAAGTTCCACTATCCTACGGTTGCAGTCTACATAGACGAGCATCTTGTACGATTGCTTCAGCGGTTTTCCTTGCGCATCGCAGTAAAAGGCAAAATCAATCTCCGCCTTGGGAACCAGGTGCTCCGGCGGATTCCAGGCCCATCTGTCGTAGATGGACCGCAGCTTGGCCGTGGGGTCTGGAGTGGCCTTCCACTCGACTTGGAGCCTGCCGTGGGCGGGAACCTTCCAGTCCTTATCCGGCGGAGGCACGGCAGGGTCGGTCAGCCGAATGCCCTTGCTGCTGAGAACGATTCTCTTGATTGTCACTTCGGAGTCGGACTCGTTTTTCACGATGATGACGAGATTCTCCGGCACGCCTTGTGATATAGAAACAGATAGCTCTTCCGACTCGGCTGCCTTTTCCATGTCCTCAAATGGCGGGGGCGTTTTTTCTGGACGCAGCGCCCGGGCCGCAACAGACCCTTCCAGTTGGCCCGCCACACCCATTGCGGCAATGAGCTTATGGACGACTCCCTCCAGCCCTTCCGCTGATTTGGCGGCTACACGGTCGGCCAGAGTGGGCGAGTACCTCTGGACCTCTTCAAAAGTCACCCCGTGCCAGACAGGGAGTATTACCTTCCGCCCGTCAACTTCCCGAGCTACTAATCCGTCCAGTTCACGTTGAGGCCATTCCTTCTCAAAAAACGCATGGCTTAGGACTACGATTCCAAAACGGGACCTGCCCAGCCCTCTGTCGATTGACCGGCGAAGGCTGTCCCCGACCTTCAGCGTGAAGTCGTCGTACCACACTTCAAGACTGTTTTGCCTCAGCGATTCTGCGAGCGGCCGCACAAAGCTCTCCTTGTCCTCGCTCGCATGGCAGATGAAGGCATCCCATTGTTCCCTCCCGTCCGGCTTTTCCTCCCTGTGTGCAGATAACGCATGCTCGTGGGCCAGTTCAAAGAGCCGCCCTTCCGGGTCCCGGAGATGCTCGCCTGTGCGGTTAGCGTACTCCTCCGCAGGTCGGGTTTCTGAGGGGTCCTCGGAAAGCAGTGTCCCATCCTCCGCACGGACCGCATGCTTTTCCTCCTTGCCATTGAATGTGTAGCGCAGCGTGTACTTGCCGTTTTGCACGGCCATGCCCGACATCGGAGTCAACTCCACTCTTGCCACTGCTCGGTCTTCGGGCATGGGTCCGCTACCGAACAGTTCCTTGATGGTCAGGTTAAGCAGTATCGTATAGTGTCGTCCCTCACCGTCCAACTCCCCCCAAACCTGTTCTATTTTTGTTCTGTTCATCGACCGATTGTTGTGCTGCCCAACAGACTCTGTCAAGGGATTAGGCCTGTCGTTAATGAGAGCTATTCTGAAAAAGCGTGGGCCAGCCGAGGAACGAACCTCCCTGCTTGGCTGGCAGAGAGAATCCTGTTCATTTTGAGGTTTCGCCAGGATTCCCTGGGATAAGTGGTCCCTTTGATTTGCTTTGGTGTCTTGCGAGGGTCCAGCAGAGGCTCACGCCCGGCAAGCACAGTCGTCCACGTTGTTAATCGCTCACCCGCTTCTCGGGCACGCCCCCGTAGCCTCATCACTGAGACATGCTTTGAGGTGCAGGTTGCGCGGTAAGGCACGTCGGTTGTATCCTCGTGCGTCTTAGCGGGTCATCGGAGCTTTACATGTCAACGGCCATCGTTGCGCAATATACGGATGAGGGATTCGCTATCGCCGCTGACAGCCTCCGCAAGAACGCTCTGACCGGCGAGGATGTCAGCACAAAGGTCCAGAAGATTTTCCCGATTGAGGAGAAGCAGAATAGGCGTGTCTTGGCGTACGGGTTGGCTGGGGCGGTTGACATCGTAAACCAGGAAGGAACCAGTCTGTTCAACTTTGCGGGCGAATTCTCGACCGCTGTTCAGCGGCTCACGGGTGTGCGCATCACCGGCATGGACGGCTACGCAAAGCAGCTCTCGGCGCTGGTGAACGAACGCCTGCTCATGAAGCGGCAGGACGGCGACATCAGCCATTATCCTTGCATCCCTAATACCGCAGGCGTCATAGCGAAGGTAATTCTTGTCGGCTACTACAGTGACCTAGGGTGTCTTACTGAGCTTGATTTCCGCCACGACAATCAGACGCTGCTGGAACCGGCCCTCACGAAGATGCTGGTCGGCCCCACAAGCTTCGAGGTCTTCAGCGGTTCCAAATTCATAGCCGACAAGATGTTTAACTCCAAGGACCGCAGATTTTCCAAATACAGAACAGCCAGTGTCGAAAAAGGCGTACCGCCTAACACGCTCTTAGAAGCCAAGGAATTGGTGCGAAATTATATCCGAGCGTGCATTGATAACCAAAGTCGGGACGACGAATGCAGGCAAGTCGGAGGACAGCCCCACGTTGCCACGATATCGCCAGAGCACGGCTTTGAATGGGTGGCCCCACCGCTACAGGCGCAATCGAACGTTGGGCGTTGATACGTGCGGAAGAGGCAATTTCCGAGCAGCTACGGCGGAACGTCTTCCCGGAGGTGGTTAAATGATGATGCGTCTCTGCCTGTTCGTCCCAGTCGCCGTAATTTTCACCTTTCTGGCGCATGCCCCGGCCCAGCCCCGCCGCCTCGGCCCTGCGGAAATCTATCCTGACCCCGTGCGGACGCCGGGCGCTGCGAACCCGCAGGTCACGCAGGCAAACATCCAGGACAACATCTGCAACCGCCGGTGGAGCACGAAGCTAATCCGTCCCCCGGCAGGATACACGAGCAAGCTGAAAAGGAAACAGCTTCGGGAATACTGGGACACTGTCCACCAGACAAGGGCGCAGCTCATCAACCCGAGCACGGGGAAGGTCGACACGACCCGGTGCGTGGCCCATTCCGACAACATGGCCTGCTACGAAGAAGACCACCTTATTCCCCTCGAAGACGGCGGCGACCCCTCGGACCCGAGGAACCTGTGGCCGGAGGCGTACAACACCCGGGTCGGCGGCACGATCATGGGCGCTCACCAAAAGGATACTGTCGAGGCCTTCGTCCACGACGAAGTCTGTTATGACATCCCCGGTGCCAGGAAGAATTCATACATCCCGGCGACTACCTCGATCACGCTGAAGCGGGGCCGGGAGATACTCGCTGGCGATTGGTATGCGTGCTATGAATCGATCAAGAAAGGGCAGCCGTGCAAGTAACGCTCGCACGAAAGGTGGACGAAGTTGGATCACCTGACTTAAATACCGGCGCGGAGTTTCGCAATCGCGACCTCCAACGGCACTTCGATACTCTCTTTCTCGTTGCCCTCCAGCGTTGAAGCTGACCGCATGATCTCCAGAGACTCCTCGATGGCTTGCAATGCGGTTTCTTGCTTCGGCTGGCGCATCGTTTGACTCCCGTTCCACGAGTGGTACAATCACCCGCGTTATGCGCCGAATTGTTTTGTTTTCGCTATTGCTGGCTTTGGCGGTTGTGGTGGTCGGAATCTCCTTCGCCTTAATGCGGAATCTCCACCAGCCGCTCCTCGTGTACGTCATCGTGATGCCGATTTGGGTGACCTTGCTTGTGATTCTGGTGATGGTGGCGAGGGTCACGTTCAAGAAAGGGCAGAAGAGGGCCGAGCGATAGCGAAAGTGATCTCGCACTTGTTTGAAAGGATTGGGGTGGCGGCATGGGATCAGAGGATAGCAGACGAGATGGAGCGACCTACACTGTGCTGACAGTTGGTTAGGCCAATCGAGTGTACGAGATTGACCCCAACATCAATCCGAAGTCGTCAATTTGAACCTGAGCTAGCCACGCCTCCCATTCCATCCGGGTGGCCCGACTCCTGATTCTAGTCGACTCCTCAGTCGAGAGGTTGTCTGGCGTGCTCGGATGGACAGCCGTCTTTACGTGAACAAGTGTGACCTTCGTTCCTTTAATCGCTTCGATGCCGGTGTAAACCGGAGACCGCTTGTTTCGGAGGCAATAGTAACCCTTCGACGCGAGGTCGGATATTACATGCCGCTCTCCGCTAGATTGAGCGTCTTCTGGAGTCATATGCTTCGCGTCCGTTTAGTGACTGCGCGCTTCGCCAGAGTTTTTCGTTAGTGTGTTAGTCCGATTCGTGGTCGGACTTCTTCTCGTCGTCCGATGCTACTCTCAAGAGGTTTAACAAGCAACTCCTCAACCGAGGCGCCAGATGCGAGCATAGGCCGCGATGCGGCAAGATGCCTGCCGCCTTCTACAGCTTAATTTCCCTTTGAAGGTGTGCTCGCCCACGTGACCTGGTATGGTGGTAAACTCTCTGGCGCTGGGCGGTTGCGCCAAGCGTTTGGCGGCGCGGTGTGATTATGGAACTTGATCAGAGACACTTCGAGGCGCTGGAAAAGGCTGAGGCCTTGATGCTTCGCTCCGATTTTTGTCCCTATTTGGACCTGAAAGAACTTTTCCGTGACCGAAGCGATCTGGGCCGCGCCCGTTGCCGGTCTCTCTTTATAAACTTCTGCCGGCTTGGGGTGGGTGGCCTCACTGAAGACTTCAAGAAGAAGTTCTTTGAGATTCTGTTCTCAGAAGAAGTAATTGTGAATGGGAAACCCGATTTCTTCAACATCTTGAACGACCTCAGCGGATATGAACGCCGAAACGACGACTTCGCCATCCCGTTTTCATTCGTTTCAAAGCTTGTCGGCATGCATTGCGAAAGCTCGCCTATTTATGACAGGCACGTGGTCGCCTTCTTCCACGCCAAGCCGCCCCTACCGTCAGCAGGGAAGGAATCGAGAATCAATTGGTTTATCGGATTTCTTGCGGAGGTGACCAAAAGCTACCATGACTGGGCGAATGAGGAACGCGTAAAGCCCGTTTTGGAAAGACTAAAGGTCTTCGACTCGCGGCTGTCCAAATGCCATGAAGTGCGATTGATGGATTTTCTGGTTTGGAAGACTGGGAAAGAGAAACTTTTGATCAGTTAGGGACTTGCTGGGGTCAGTTGATCCGGTAAAGAATAGCCCGTGGGGAACTTGAGCATACCGATCCTCTCCCGGAGCACATCGATATGAAAACCGATACGCAAGCGGATGGAGGACTGCGCGATGAGCATGAGATCTTCCGGCCGGGAGCCACTGCCAGCATCCTCTTGAGCCTTACCGCCCTGTTTCTGGCCCCCGGTCGGACTACCACCGCGGCGCCGAACCACGCTTGCAGGGTGTCACCTTGTACTTGACCGAATTCACCCCATGAACAAGGCTGTGCAATTCGCCGCCCTGTGACCTTTGACGAGAAGGTGGAATAGAGGTCGTCCCTGCAAATCCCTATGGAGATTGGACGGGGGTGGAAAGTGCGGGAGGATCGCTGCAGTTCGCCAGCAACATTCGATGTCTGGCGGTTGAATCTTGCCGGCCGCCAACGCGACCGGCCTGAGAGGCTCCAGATGAAGCCAGCTTTCGTAATTGCTTTTTTGATGAGTTGCGTCTCCGCCCTGGGTCAGGCGCCCTCCGTCGAGGTTTGGGCCGTCCCGAGCTTCGCGAAGGTTCGCCCTGACGATCGCGTGCAGGGTCACAACCTAGTGTGGGACAAGAGCACCAAAACCATTTCCATAGCCGGGGCGAAAAACCAACACGTTCCCGTTCAAATCGTGATCACCGTTCCGCCTCCACCTGACCGCCATCATCCCGCCGCTTCCGGGTTCTTCGTGGAAGCCAGCGACCTGGTTTCCGGAGCCAACCGTTTGGCGCGGGAGCAAGTAAAGCTCTATTTCGAACACGTCATCCTTTGTCCCGGCAAATCCAGCCCGATCGGAGAGACTGGCTTCTGGCCGGATGCACTCGCCCCGCTGACGGACCCGTTCAGCATGGCGGCGCCCTTCCGCGAAACCGTTCGTAACCGCGGCATATGGGTTGATGTCATCACCACTCCCGGCGTTCCTGCCGGCGACTATGCCGGCACCGTCCGAGTCACGCAGAACGGCCTGGAGATCGATCGCCTCAACCTCAAGTTGAAGGTCTACGATTTCGCACTTCCCGCGGAGACCCATCTCATCACTTACATGGGAGTCTCCAGCGAGGGCCTCGCCGCTTTCCATCACATCGCCCCGTCTTCGCCGGAAGCCAAAGCACTGCTTCGGAAGTACCATGCTTTTCTCTATGCCAATCGGATGGAGCCTTGGTTCAACGAGGCGCTGCAACCGCAAATCAAAGAATCCGGAGGCAACGTCACCCTTGATTTTGACGCCGGAGCGTACGACCTCTACATGAATCAGTGGAAAACGAAGCGCGTGATTCTGGAGTCGGCGCCCCGGGGACTGATCCGCAGGGCGCGACCGGCGGAGATAACCCCGGAGACCGCTCAACTCGTCAAGTCTTACCTGAAGCAGGTGCGCAATTACTACGACAAGAACGGTTGGATCAACCGCCTCGTCTTCAACAGCCCCATCGACGAACCGAACAGCGCGGAAGAGTTCGAGGATACGCGTAAGTGGGCTTCCCTGGTGCATGAGGCCGCGCCCGGAGTGCCGTTTCTGGCGACCAAGACGCCCGTCGTGCAGCATGCCGAATGGGGCACCCTGCGCGGATTCGTCGATAACTTTTCCATCCACGGGAATGACCTCAACGGGACCGAAATCAGGGACGCCATCCGCGAGGAGCAGGCCAAAGGCGGCGAGATGAGCTGGTACATTTCGTGCGACCAGGCTTACCCGCAGCCCAACTACTTCATCGACGCGCCGGCCATGGATCCAGTCATGGTGCC
>JBELAJ010000419.1:0-7424 GCA_049508935.1 Terriglobia bacterium
GGACTGGTACTCCGTGCCGTTCAGGTTCGCCTGCGGCACATATTGATTCATCAAATCCAGCGCCGTGGGATCAAAGCATTGCGGAGGAATCTGGTTGTTGGGGAAAATGGCGGAATAAGCAGTTCCGGGAGCGATCGGCGCCCCGCCTTCTGCCGCCACCGCCGCGGCACAGCCCGGGCGCGCGTTCATGAGCGCGGAAACCGTGCCGTTGGGATCGCTCAGAGTGCCGGAGAAAGGCTGCCCGGCGGAAAAATCGCCGCCGCGCTCGGCGAGGGTAGGCACTGGGAACGCCGGCGAAGGATCACCTTGGCGGATGCGGCGCCCCTCGTAAGATGCAAAGAAGAACGTCCGGTCCTTGCGGATGGGTCCGCCCAGGGTGCCGCCAAACTGATTTTGCTTGAAGTCGGGTATTGAGGTGTCAAAGAATCCGCGCGCGTTTAGCACGTTGTTGCGAAGGAATTCATACACGTCGCCGTGGAAGGCGTTGGTGCCCGACTTGGTCACGACGTTGACCACCGCGCCGGAATTGCGGCCAAATTCGGCGTCGAAGGTGTTGGTTAGGACACGGAATTCCTCGATGCTGTCGGGAGAAGGCTGTACGCCCGGCAAATTCACAAACTGGTCGTTGGCGTCGCCCCCGTTCACGGTGTAGTTATTCGAGCGCCCGCGCCCGCCGTTGACGGAAACCACACCGGGCTGATCGCTGCCGTAGAAGAGGTCCGAGCCGAGCTGCGACTGGACGCCGGGCTGCAATTGCAGGAGCTGGTAGGTATCGCGCGTATTCAGGGGAAGCTCCACCACCGCCTTGTCATTGACGACCGCCCCCATCTGGGTGCTGACGATTTCGATGAGCGGAGCCGACGCCTCGGCTGAAACCACCTGCGCTACCGGACCTAATTCCAGCTTGACGTTAACCGCGGTGACGTGGCCCAGCCTCACGTCGATCTCAGTGTGCCGGGCCAGCTTGAATCCGGTCGCTTGCACGGAGACGGTGTAGCGCCCCACCGGCAAGGCGGGGAACTCGTAGTCGCCGCTCTCATTCGTCGTCACCGTGCGGGTGACATGAGTGTCGCTCTGAGCGGCGGTGACGCTCGCGCCCGGCACAAGCGCGCCGGAGGGATCCGTCACCGAACCTTGAATGGTCCCAGTGGTCTGAGCCCACCCTGCACCAATCGAAAACACAAAGAAAAGGAGTCCGAGTAGACAAAAGCACGCCTTCACCTTCATCTTTGCTCCTATCGGATCGCGTCCCGGATGATTAAAATGCGTCGCACCGGAATTTTGATGGCATGGAAATTCAATTTTCCAGACTCTAATCGCAACTTATAGATAAGAAGCGCGGCGACGTCAAGCTAAGATTTCAATTCAGCGAAAAATTTTGTACGAAATTTTCAAGTTGAGTGCGGCGGAGCCAAAAAGATGTCAGGCGTCAGGAAATGCAGGCGTGGGTCTTGGGCGAAACTTGGGATCACAGCCCTCTCCCGTGGGGAGAGGGTGTCGCGCTTCGGCGTTTTCATCAGCCGAAGCGCGACGGGTGAGGGGTTCCTTCCACAGCCAAGCAAACCGTTGCTATACTGTCCCTGTGCTCATCTCGACCCAACGCGTCCGCGAACTTCGGAGGATCAGTCTGCTGCGCATTCCGAACGGGCTGGTGCTGGAAGATCCTGAGGGATTCGTCGGCAAAGTGCGGAAGGCCATGAAGGCGAGGGCGTGCCGAGCTCAACAAAAACCCCTCACCCGACCCGCGACGGCTGATGACACCGCCGTCGCGGGCCACCCTCTCCCCAAGGGAGAGGGCTGCCATCTCAGGTTTTACCTGACACCTGACGCCCGGCACCAGACACCTATTTTAACAGCGCCGTCTCTATGGCGCTCCGGAGTTCGGGCGGGAGTTTTCTGCTCTGCGCGGTCAGGTAAAAGACGTCGATCGCCTTTTCGCCTTCGGTGTCGATCAAGGCGATCTCGATGTTGCAGCCTAGTTCCGCGAGCACGGAGCTGACTTGGTAGAGCAAGCCGGGGCGATCTTGGGTAACCAGCTCGAGCAGGGTGCTGTGGGAAGAACTCGAGTCGTCAAAGCGGAGTTTTGTAGGAATGGCGACCTTGGGTTTCCGACCGATCGCGGAGTGGAGCCGTCCGCTGAGAAGCTTGGCAAGTTCCATTTTGCCCTGGAGGACGTCCACCAGGTTCGATTTCAGGCGATCCGCCTCCGAAAGGTTCAATGCCAGCGTGCGATAGAGGTCGACGAAGCGGAAAGTGTCCAGAACGACGCTCGCCGCGTTGGCAAAGGCGTCGGCTTTCACGATGCTCGTACCCCAGGCCGCGAGTGTCCCGGTAATTGAAGCGAAGAGAAACGGCCTGTCCGGGGTAAGGACGGTCAATTCGTACAGGCTGCCCTCCGTCTTCAGGTGAACCTGTGCCGGCACCGTCCCCAGTCGCTCCGCCAAGTCAACGTGCAAAGCAATCTCCTCAGGCGAATGGGTTGCCAGGTAGCGCCGGGGGAACCCATCGAGGAAACGATCGAGCTTTTCCCTGGTTACGGAAGGCGGCAGCAGCGGCAGAATTCTCTCGGCCGCTGATGCGCTGGCTACGGCGGGCGTCAGGCGCTCGTCGTCCGCACTGCGAGCCAGGTAATTCGCTGTCGAGGCATAGAGCTGCCACAGAAGTTCGGTCTTCCAGGGCGTCAAGGCTTCCGGATTGACCGACTTGATGTCAGCGTAGGTCAAGAGCGACAGCATCTTCAAACGCTCGCTCGTTTCGACCTTCTCGGCAAAGGCGCGCACGGTTTCCGGCTCGAAAATGTCGCGGCGCTGCAAAGTGGTCGACATCTCAAGATGGTTGAGGATCAGGAACCGCACAGTGGCGCGGTCTGACGCCGCCAGCTCGAGCCGGGCCATGATTCCGTCCAGCGCCTGGCGGCTGCCCTCGATGTGGTTTGCGGTCTCCATGCCTTTGCCGACATCGTGGAAAAGCAAGGCGAGGTAGAGGAGTTCCGGTTGCTCGAGCTCTTCGAGGATTTCGGCGAGTTGATCTTCCCACTCCGGCGCAGCGTCTGGACGCGGCCGGTCCCGCGGCTTGCGACGGGAGAGAGCGTGCAAGTTCTGAATCGTCATGTAGGAATGTTCGTCCACCGTGTAGCGGTGAAAGAAGTCCCGGATGACCAGAGAGTCTATCGCCTGGAACTCCGGAAAAAGGGCCCTCAGCACACCCAGGCGATTCATTTCCCGCAATGCCTTGGCCGCCCCAGGGTAACAAAGTATTTGGCGAAAATGACTCCAAACGACGCCCGGGCTAAGGGCGTTGGTTGCTCCCTGATCCAAAGCTTCCGCAACCACTCTTTCTGCCTCGCGGCTCGGTTCGAGCCCATGCCGAGCCACCATTTCAAACAAACGCAGAAGCAGCCCGGGGTCCTGGGCCACCGACGAAGGCTGGCGAAAGTAGACCTTCTCCCGCAGGACTGAGAAATCGGCATTCGAGAGGCGAGACCTCCAGTTCTGGAACAGCCCGTAGAGTCCGGTGCCGGCAGGCGTGTGATCGTCCAGCAGCTCCAAGCTGAGCTGGTAGATGGAGCGAACCCGGCGAAAGTAGGCTCGCATCCACTCCTCCGGGCTGCGCGGCGAGAGCCGTGGACCGCCCGATCCGGGGTCCGCGGTGCGCAGGAAGCCAATTCCGCGAGCGCAGGCCAGGTCCTGGCATTCGTAGCTCAACTGATTGTCGTCGCGCTCGCGAAAATAGTGAAGAAAACAGCGCGCGGCGCAAAGAAACTCCCATGCCGGGCCGATCTCCGCGCGCCGGGCCGCGGGCCATGGTTCCTCCGGCGCGCTCCAGGCTTTGTGTTTCTCAAGTGCCGAGATGCGCGTGAGCCAACGGCAAACGTGATAGTCCCGCAAGCCGCCCGGAGCTTCCTTCACGTTGGGCTCGAGGTGAAAAACGGTGTTGCCGTACTTCGCGTGCCTCTGGCGGGTCATCTCCGCCAGATTGCGCAGCAGGTCCTGATGATCGCGCGCCACCAGGTGCGGATACACGTCGTCGTGCAACCGGTTGAAGAGTTGGTAATCGCCCGCTAAATAGCGGCAATCGAGGAGCGACACGTTAAACTCGAGGTTGTCGCGATAAAGACGGCCGCACTCCGCCAGGGTGTGCACGCTGTGGCCCACTCGAAGTCGCAAGTCCCATAATTCCCGCAGGATGGCCGCTATCGCCATGCGTTGGGAGTCCTGCTCGGCCCTGCTTTCGGTGAGGAACAACAGGTCAATATCCGAATGCGGAAAGAGTTCCCGGCGGCCGTAGCCACCGAGAGCCAGTACGCAGAAGTTGCGCGGTTCGTTGAGTTGCGGGCAAAAGTAGTGGAGGTACAGTGAAGCGACCGTCGTGTCCACCACATCCGAGCGCCCACGCAGCACGGCCAAGCCGTCACCCGTACGGTCGAAGCTCTGCTGGATTCGGAGGGATTCGGCGGAGTAATGTTCCGAAAGGGTAAAGGCGGAGATGTGCCCGCTGTCCATATCTTTGGCTCGAGACGAGGGACAAGGCGGAAGTCACAGCCCTCTCTCTTTGGGAGAGGGCCACTGACTAACCTGGAGAGGGCTATTCACTAACTTGGAGAAGGCTGCTGATCCAGCTTCGACTCCCGGCGTCCGCCGCCCGAAACCTCGGAGAGGCGTCCATCTTCTATTTTCCAATTTCCATTTTCCACTACAGTGCGGCATCACCACGCTCGTCGTTGCGGATGCGGATGGCGTCGTCCACATGCGTCAGGAAGACCTTACCGTCGCCGATCTTCCCGGTCTTCGCGGCTTTTAGAATGGCCTGAACGGATTGCTCGGCGAGGGCGTCCGGGACGACCATCTCAATTTTGATCTTGGGGAGCAGATCAACCTTGTACTCGTTCCCGCGATAGAACTCGGTGTGTCCCTTCTGCCGCCCGTGCCCGCGCACTTCCAGAACCGTCATGCCTTCCACGCCGATCTCATGTAGAGCATCCTTGACCGCATCGAACCTCGAGGGCTGAATAATCGCTTCAATTTTTTTCATTGGCAGTTGTCCTTTGACCGTACGGGCACGCCATGGCGTGCCCTTACTAAATCACGGGTGGCGCATACATCATTGTTGCTGAATATGCCAAGCACCGACCACGGGCACCCACAAGGGGTGCCCCTACAAACAAGGTCAAACTTCCAGATTGTAACCTTCTTCCCCGTGTTGCGACAGGTCCAGGCCCTGAATCTCATGCTCGGCCGGAACGCGCAGACCTATCACCACATCCACAATCTTCAAGATGATGAGTGTGCCGACGATCGCCAAAACCCAGGCAATCACCACACCCACGAGTTGGTTCAAGAGTTGGTGCGCGTGGCCATCGATCAGTCCCACCGGCAAGGCATTACCCTTGCTGTCCTTATAAATCGCATTTACCGCCTGCGAGGCAAAGACGCCCGTTAAAAGCGCTCCGATGGTGCCGCCCGCGCCGTGAACTCCGAACACGTCGAGCGAATCGTCATAACCGAAAATGCCTTTCACCTTGGCCACCATGAAATAGCAGAAGACGCCGGCGACGAGGCCTATGATCAGCGCAGGCATGGGCCCTACAAACCCGGAGGCGGGAGTGATGGCAACCAGCCCCGCCACCGCTCCTGAAATGGCTCCCAGCACGCTGGCCTTGCCGCGCGTGAACCACTCGGCTGCGGCCCAGCCTAGGGCTGCGGCGGCCGCGCCGAAATGCGTGGCTACGAAAGCGCTCGAGGCGAGGCTTCCGGCCGACAGCGCGCTCCCGGCATTGAAGCCGAACCAACCCACCCAAAGCAGGCAGGCGCCGATGAAGCTCAGCACCACGCTGTGGGGCGGCATCGGCTCTTTTGGATAACCCAGCCGCTTGCCGAGATAAAGCGCGCAGACCAGCGCCGAAACCCCGGAAGTGATATGCACCACCGTGCCGCCGGCAAAATCCAGCGTGGGGACCGCGCCGCCCAGAGCGGCATTCAGGAAGCCTCCCTTTCCCCAAACCATGTGAGCCATCGGGTCGTAAACGATGATCGTCCACAAGGTCATGAAAAGCAGCATGGCGCTGAATTTCATTCGCTCGGCAAAGGCTCCCGTGATCAGGCCCGGAGTGATGATGGCGAACATCAATTGGTAGACCATGAAGGTCTGCTGCGGAATGGTGGCGGCGTAATCCGGGTTAGGCGCCGCGCCGACCCCCTTGAGAAAAATGTAGCCGAGCCCTCCCAGAAAACCTCCGCCCCCGTGGAACACCAGACTGTAACCAAAGAGAGCCCAGAGCACAGTCACCAGCACCATCATGGTGAAACTTTGCATCATGGTGGCAAGCACGTTCTTCTTTCGAACCAGGCCGGCGTAGAAGAGCGCCAATCCTGGCCCGGTCATCATCAGGACCAGCGCCGCGCTGGTCAACATCCAGGCGTTGTCGCCGGAACTGCGCGCATCTGCAATCTCCTGTTCGAGCTGGGCAACACGGTCGGCAGTATTAGAAGCCGGCGCCGCCTGCGCCGCCGGAGCCGGGTTATCGGATGGCGCTGAAGTCTGAGCAAGCCCCCGACCAGCCGCCAGTCCAACCACAAACACCAGACCCAGAAAAAGCCGGGTTAGTAACCTAGGCATGTAATTCTCCTCTGAATTCTGAACCGTTATTTGGGGTGATGACAGTCTTTATTATAAGGACTTACGCGGCATTGGCCCAAATCAAATATATTTATGAGCATGAAAAAACCCGGCGCAGACTCCTGCCTTTTGGAGTCTTGGGCTCCTCCCCAAATGCGACGGGCGTTCACATGCTATCAATGCGAATGGGAGCCGAGGGACCGCGCAGGAACGCAAAATTCGCGTACCTGCGCGCTACTGGCTAATTCGTTGAGCCTGTCCCACACCGCTCGCCGTACGCTTAGTTTGCGACCAGCGTCGACTACCGAAATGGCCCCCAAGGGAGTCTGTGTGGCAACGCCGCAGTACTGTCATTCCGAGCCCTTCGCTGTCATCCTGAGCGAAGCGAAGAGCCCGTCCTGAACGAAGTGAAGGAATCTCGCTCTGGGTGCTCAGGGTAAACTCCGCGAGGAATCTCGCTCTGAGTATTTTCAAGGCAGTGCGAGATTCCTCGTCGCCTGCGCCTCCTCGGAATGACAGAATGAGCGAGTCATCACACAGGCTCCAAGGGGCACCCGCCACAGCCCAGGGCAGCGGCCCGTAAGCCCTAACCCAACAACCCGTAGCCTCCCAAAAGCCCGCGTCTGTAGCACTTCTCGTCAAAGTGCCCGGCTTGCAGAGCCACTGGGGATTAGTAAACAGCAGGCGACTAGAGCATTTCCATAAATAATGTAGCTTGCGGCGAGCGGACTTTTATGGCAGAGTCTGTTCATGCGAGCCATACCGATTCCGATCCGCAAGCGCATTCTGGAGCTCTACGAACGAGGCCG
>JBELAJ010000042.1:0-25288 GCA_049508935.1 Terriglobia bacterium
CTGATTTCGCTTTGGGGGGTGATTCGCGAGCAGGCGCGGCGGCGGGTGTTCACGCTCGCCCAGCGGAAGCAGATCGAAAGCTACTACCAGGGAGAGTTGGGGTGGCGGCCCCGGCAGATCGGCCACCTGCTTGGGCTCTTCATCGACTGGGCGTACCTCCACGAGAAGCAGGACCAGGCAGAGCTAGACAAGTATGTGAAGGAGAGCTTCGGGGACGAGGCGGGGGTGGAGGCCCGCTACCAGGAGCTCGAGCGCCTGCTGGAGGAGCAGATCGCGGCGGTGGAGGCGGCGTTCGCGGACGAGATGAAGGCGCAGGAGGAGAAGGACGCGATTGCGCAGGACGCGTGCCTGGCTCCGGAGGACGAGACTGCGAACATGGTGCTGCGCCTGGAAATGACGCTCGACCGGGCGATCGATCGCAAGGTGAGAATCCTGCTGACCATGCGCAAAGAACATGCACGCCAGGGTAGGGGCGGTTCGCGAACCGCCCGTACGGGCACGCCATGGCGTGCCCCTACCCAGGAGGCCAGCCCTCCCGACAATGAGACGGACGACCGGGAAGCCGAGGAACTGAGTAAGCTGGTGGGCCTCGACGATGCCGAAGTAGCGCCGAACTTCAGTTCGGCAGATGCTGACCTGAAGGTCAGCGCTACGAATTATGGGACAGAAAGTCCGAAAGCGGAAAACGCCGGCGAAACCTCAAAATCGCCGGAACAAAGCCAGAATGTTGTAGAAAACAAAGCACCGGCGGCAGAGGAGGTGCGCGGATGAGGGGTGCGATCAGATCCAGGTTCTCTTCGGCTCGCGAAAGTCAACGGTTCACTCGACCGCAGACAGGTTGAAGCGACAGTGAAGGGCACGGTAAAGCAAGCGGTGAACGCAGCCGTCGAATCAGTAGTGAAGGAGCTTATTGAGGAAGTTCAAGCGCCGCGGAGGTAGAGAGTCTGCCGAGAACTGTGAGATGATAAAGATGGCATGTGTGGCATAGTGGCTTACATAGGGAAGCAACCCGCTCGGGAAGTTCTGCTTGATGGTCTGAAGCGCCTGGAATACCGCGGATACGATTCCAGTGGCATCGCCATTCTCAATAACCCGCCCTACTGGGTTCGCACGGTAGGGAAGGTGGATGCTCTCGAGCAGCGCGTCTGGCGGGACGCCCCTAAAGGCTCGGTGGGCATCGCGCATACTCGCTGGGCGACGCACGGGAAACCCTCCGAAGCCAACGCTCACCCGCACGTCGATTGCACCGGTAAGGTGTACCTCGCCCACAACGGCATCATCGAGAATTATCTGTTTCTCAAAAAACGCCTCATCTCGACAGGGCACACGTTCCGTTCAGAAACCGACACGGAGGTTTTGGCTCACTTGATTGAGACCCTTTACCAGGGGAATCTGGAGGCAGCGGTTCAGAAGGCCCTCTTGCAGGTTCAGGGCACGTTCGGCTTGGCGGTGCTGCACGCAGCGCACCCGGAGCAGATCGTTGTGGCGCGGCGCGGAAGTCCCATTGTCCTGGGCGTGGGCGGGGACGAATGCTTTGCGGCGTCCGATAGTTCCGCGCTGGCGCGGCATACGGATCAGGTGGTCTATCTCGAGGACAACGAGGTGGCGCGCCTGGAGCCGGGACGCTTCTCCATTACCACCCTCGAAAACCGCGCCGTGAGCCGGGAAGCCACCACGCTGGAAGTGGGCGCGGAGGCGATCGAGCGTGGACCTTACGCGCATTTCATGCTCAAGGAGATCTTCGAGCAACCTGAGGCGGTCGAGAACGCGTTGCGCGGACGTGTGAATCACGCGGAGGGGGTCGCCAAGCTCGGGGGATTAGAGTCGGTGCAGGACAGACTTCAACAGGCGCGGCATCTCATCGTGGTCAGTTGCGGAACCAGTTACTATGCGGGGCTTTTTGCGCGCTATGCCTTCGAGACTCTCACCGATTTGACGGTGGAAACGGAATTGGCCTCAGAATTCCGTTACCGCAAGCTGAACCTGCGGCAAAACACTGTGGTTCTGGCGATCAGCCAGTCGGGAGAAACTGCTGACACACTCGCCGCGCTGCGCGAGGCGAAGCGAAAGGGGGCGACCGTTCTCGGCCTGGTCAATGTGGTGGGCAGCACCATCGCCCGCGAAACTCACGCCGGCGTCTATTCCCATGCGGGGATCGAAGTAGGAGTGGCTTCCACGAAGTCTTTCGTTTCGCAGATCACCATACTTACCCTGATGGCGCTCTTGATGGGGCGGAACCGGGACCTTTCTTACGAAGAAGGAGCCAAGCTCTTGCAGGGGCTGGAAAAGCTTCCTGACCAGATTCGAGAGACCTTGCGGCAATCCGGGCACATCCGGGAACTGGCGCAGAAATATTACAGGTCTTCGCACTTCCTTTACATCGGCCGGAAATACCAATATCCGATTGCCCTCGAAGGCGCTTTGAAACTCAAGGAAATCGCTTACATCCACGCGGAAGGTTACGCCGCGGGCGAGATGAAGCATGGACCCATTGCGCTCGTCGATCCTGACTTCCCAACCATGGCCATTGCTCCTGAAGACGGTTCGTACGAGAAGATTATGTCCAACGTGCAGGAGATTCGCGCTCGCGATGGTCGCATTGTTGCCATCACCACGGCCGGCAATACCAGGCTCGCGCCCTTAGTGGATGACGTCATCGAGGTTCCCTTAAACCATGATCTGCTGATGCCGGTTCTCACGGTCGTGCCTCTGCAGCTTTTTGCCTATCATTGCGCGGTGCTGCGCGGCTGTGACGTCGACAAACCGCGAAACCTGGCGAAGAGCGTAACGGTGGAATAGGTGGCGGCCGGACAGTGCCTGTCTGAAACGGTTGCGCCCAACTTGAACTGACACCAACCTGCCGTCTAGCCGGCTTTGTGTCATTGTCGGCCCCGCCTTCGGCGTTGCAGGTCTTCGCCTCGTTCTGCACAGAATGCGCGGTTTTTGCTCCTTTCAGCCTTCAAAGAGCCTCTCCCCAGTCTCGCCGCCATAGCTGGCCAGCCCGCGTGGAACGAGAGATCCGTCGCCGGGCCTGCCCTCTGCACTTAAGCGTTCCGCTGGCGTGCCGACTTACTAATTGGAGGGCTGTCGAGCGACGGGTTGATATACAGACTCACAATTCGTATTCCTGGGAAACCGCGGCTGCGCCGGAGCGTCGTGTGGTTGCTGTTCGGGCTATGCCTGGCGTGCGAATCCCCGTTATCGCTACGCGGCCAAGCGGGGTTGGCAAATACCAGTGGACTACCTCTGCTCACGCGGATCGAGCAAATACGCGCGCTTACGCGCCGGGAGGCCGGGCGCGGCTACCCGGTCAAAGTTTGTGCAGCGGTCACTTTCAGCGCCCCGGATTACCAGATATTTTTTGTCCAGGACGCGAGTGGGGCTATTTTCGTTGATTTTCCTACAGCCGCGACAGTGCAACTGACGAAGGGCGATCGCGTGGAAATTGAGGGCACGACCTGGCAGCCTGACTTCGCGCCAAACATCAAGGCCACTGTCATCCGCCGGTTAGGACCGGGCACTCTCCCCGAGCCCGTTCGACTTTCGTATGAGGATTTGCAGCGAATCGACCGTGACTGCTATTGGGTGGAAGTCGAGGGGATCGTTCGATCTATAGAAGTCGCCGGAGCAGCCCAGTACGCCCGGCAGTTCTGGGAGAATGACATTTCGATCCCTAGTCCGCATCAGGGTGAGCAGAACCCCTTGGTGCGGTTGACCCTCGCCGTGGGTCCAGCCCGCATTCCGGTATATGTGCAGCACGCCGGGGCAGCCGATCCGGAGGGGTTTGTCGACGCGCGGGTGAGAATTCGGGGAGTGAGAGGTTCATTCTTTAACCAGAGACAGCAACCGATCGGCGTCAATCTTTTTGTCCCTGGGTTCGAGCAGGTCTCGATTCTTGACCCACCGCAAGAGGTCCCTTTGGTGGGGCTGGATTCACTCATGCAGTATTCGCCCAAGCCGCACGACGCGCATCGCATCAAAGTGGCAGGCGTGGTGACGTTCGAAATCCCCGGCCAATTCGTTTACCTGCAGAACGCGGGAATTGGTATCAGGGCAGAAACTCGCCAAAGCGTGGACCTGGAGGTGGGGGAGCAAGTCGAGGTGACAGGCTTCCCCGCCATGGGCAGCTTCGAGGCGATTTTGCAGGATGCGACGTTTCGCCGCCTGGGGGCGGGAAAACCGCCGCCGCCCCTCCGCATCAGCGCCGAAGAGTCGCAGACCGCATTGCACGACGCCAACCTGGTGAGTGTCGAGGGCCGGCTGGTCAGCAACAGTACGGGCATGGGGCAGAGCAAGCTCGTGCTCGAGGCGGGGTCGCGGTCTTTCGTGGCCTTGCTGCACGAGCGCTCGCTCACCGCCGCGACGTTGAGGCACGTTCAGGAAGGGAGTTGGCTGCGAGTCACGGGCATCTGTGCGGTGGTTCCCGATTCCAATGGTTGGCCCACCTCCCTCGAGGTCTTGTTACGTTCTCCCGCCGATGTTCTCGTGTTGGGCAAACCCTCGTGGTGGACGGCGCGGCGCACCGGAGGCCTTCTGGTCGTGCTGAGCGCCGGCATTCTTCTGTTTGTAATCTGGGTTCGACTTCTGAAGGTCCGCGTTGACGAGCGCACTGAGACGATTCGCGCCACTCTGGAATCCACCAAGGACGGAATCCTGGTCGTTAGTACCTCCGGCAAGATCGAGGCATGGAACCGGAAATTCGCTGACTTGTGGCAGGTACACAGATCGGTTCTGTCGACTCACCAGGCTGGAGCTGTCCTGGATTCCATGGGCGCTCTTCTGAAGGATCCGGACGAGTTCAACGCCAACATGCGCCGCCTTGACCAGGACGCTCTGGCAACCTCCGATGATGTGATTGAATTGCGCGATGGCCGGGTCTTTGAGCGTCATACCGAGCCTCAAGTAGTAGGAGGGAGGTACGTGGGAAGGGTGTGGGCCTTTCGGGATGTGACGCGGAGCCGGCGCCTGGAAGCCGAACTTCGTGCCAACAAGGAAGCGGCAGAAGCCGCCAATCGGGCCAAAAGCGAATTCCTGGCGACCATGAGTCACGAGATCCGTACACCGATGAACGGCGTCATTGCCATGACCGGGTTGCTGATGGACAGCCCACTCGCGCCCGAGCAACGGCGGTACGCCCAGATCGTGCGTTCCAGCGGCGAGGCGCTGCTGACCATCATTAACGATATCCTCGATTTCTCGAAGATCGAGGCACGAAAACTCAAGCTCGAGTCAACCGAGTTCGATTTGCACACGGTATTAGAACAGGCCGTGGCGGTACTGGCGGCCAAGGCCTCTGAGAAAGGTGTCGAACTGATCTGGGAAGTCGAGCCGGAAATTTCCTATGGGTTGCGGGGAGACCCGAACCGGCTGCGTCAGGTGCTTCTGAACCTGCTGGGGAACGCGGTGAAATTCACGACCCAGGGAGAGGTCGAGGTCACCGCCCGGCGGGAGGCGGAAGAGGAAGGCAGGGTTCGGCTGCGCTTCGCGGTGAGGGATACGGGCGTCGGGTTCGACCGCAACCGAGCCGACGCACTCTTTCAGCCCTTCGTGCAAGGAGATGGATCAACGACGCGGCGATACGGGGGTACGGGACTGGGATTGACCATCTCCAAGCAGCTCGTCGAGTTGATGGGCGGGGAAATCGGTGCGACGAGCGAAGGGGGAAAAGGATCGACGTTTTGGTTCACCGCCGTATTTGAGAAGCGATCGGAGCGGCGCGCGCCCGGGAAGGATATCCCCCTCATTCTACACGGCGCGAGAGTTTTGGTCGTGGACGACAATGCCACAAACTGTTCCCTGGTGTGCCGGATCTTGCGCTCCTGGGGTTGCCGCCCGGAGGAGCACCGGGACGGAGAAAGCACCGTGACGATCCTCCGCGGAGCCGCCGGCGGTCCCGACCCTTATCGATTAGCCTTGCTCGACATGACCTTGCCGGGCCGGAACGGAGGGGACTTGGGCCGGCAAATTGCGGCGGACCCGCAACTCGAGCAAACCGCGATCTTGTTGATGACCGAGTACGGTCGGCCTGTCGATGTCGCCCGCTTAGGGGCCATGGGCCGTTTTGGTCAGGTTCCCAAGCCGGTCTCCGAGCGCGCGCTCCAGGAAGCTGTGCTTGCGCTATGGGCTAGGGAAAGCGAATCGCCTGCCGCGACAGCGGGTGCCGTTCTGTCCCTCGACCGCGTCACCTCGAAGCCCGGCGTACGAATACTCGTGGCTGAGGACAACCTGACCAATCAAGAGGTCACCCAGGCTTTATTGGGAAAACTTGGCTTCCAAGCGCACCTCGTGGCCAACGGCGTGGAGGTTATCCAGGAGCTCGAAAAGGCCAGTTGGGACATCGTGCTGATGGACTGCGAGATGCCGGAGATGGATGGTTATGAGGCTACACGCCGAATCCGCTCGCGTCAGGCCGTGACCCAAAACCCACTTGTTCCCATCGTCGCTCTCACCGCCGATGCGTTAACCGGAGACCGAGAACGATGCCTTCAGGCCGGCATGGACGATTACATCTCCAAGCCGGTCGATCCAAAGCGGCTGGCCGAAGTACTGGCAAAGTGGCTGGTTACAATCCGGGAATAGATACCAAATTGTCGTGTGAGTTTCGGCGGCGATGATGATGACGCAGTGGGCCTAACAGGATTCGGCCCTAGGGACTAGCGGGCCAGCTCTGTGGCGGTCCCTTTCGCTTGCTGACTTCTTTGCCTGAGTTTTGTCGCCGTCCCGCGGGCAGATCTATTCTTTGCGCGGTCAATGGGGTTGTTTACAGGCAAGAGCTTTTCGTGCAGCAACAATTCCGTGGCGCAGATCGTGGGTTCGGAATGGAACAGTTTCTGAATGGCGCCGTCTGTAAGCAGGTTGCAGGCGGCCAGCAGGCTCATACCTTGATGGTGAGCCATCCAGCAGGGCACCACTTTATATTGCTGTCCAGGATCCAGTCGCGCCGTCGCGAAATCGATTGAGTCGTAGAAACCTAATTCCCCTAACCAGCCGAGTTCCGTCATGCGCTGAAGGTTGCGCACTGCCTGGCGGGGATCCAAGGCGAGGGCCAGGAAAGTTGCGTAGGGAGAAACCACAACGTCGTCCTCGGAGTTTGGATTGATGGCCAAAGCAGGGACGCCAAAAGCCCGGTATTGGTAATGTCCGGCCGGGTCCTGCAGGTTATACGCGGCTTCAGAAATACCCCAAGGCATTCCCCTTTCCCCTGCCCAATCCTTTTGGCACTGCACCGCCACGCGCACGCTCTGCTCGAGAAGCGTGCGAGGGTAGTGCCTGAACCACACGGCAGGCATCAGATATTCGAACATCGTCCCACTCCAGGAGAGCAGGACGCCCTGTCCGCGCCACAGAACCTGCGTCCGCCCCAGATGGAACCAGGTTTCCTGCGGTATGTCGCCCTTGGCAATCGCCGCGAAAATTGCCGAGCGCGCTTCTGAGGCAAGCAAATCGTAGCAACCCGCCACCACGGACTGACGCCCTGCGTCGCAACCTATCGAAAGCAGTTTCCTTGACCGGTCGTAAAGGAAACGAAAGTCCATGGCCTGAACCAATCGGTCCGCCTCATCGGCCACTTCCGTAAGTTTCCTCACCAGTTCGTCGGCCTCGGCCAGCGAAGCGGAAAGCTGCTGGCGCAAGGCGCGAGCCGTGTCGCCCATGCCAGGGTCGGCAGCCGGGTTTTCGAGGTATTTACCGAGTTGCGTGTCAATGTCGGCCGAAGCTGCCCAAAGCGAAGCGAGGGTCAGTTCCGACAACCCTTTCGGCACTTCGTCGGAAATTTGATTCAGCAAGCCCCGGTTCTCGGGTGACAACCAGGGAGCCAGGCGCTCGATCATCTCGCGAAGGGCCTTTGCCCGGCGCGTGGTCTCGGCCGCCCACCACCGCAATTCGTCGACAGGTCCAGACTGCTCCATGAGGCTGCCGGCGATTTGGCGCAAGTCCTGTTCGAGCCCCGGCAGCGCGTGCGCCCAGGCGACGCCGTGTTCGCGCAACAATTCAAGCTGCGCATTCATTCTGCGCAGGGAGCGAGCCGCACTCGAATTGGCCACGGCGCGCGATGCCAGTTCGTCCAGGAGGCTGATGTGGTCATACAAACCTTGCCAAGCCGCGGGGCGAAGCAGAGGGTCCTCGATGGCTTTCAGGCAGCCTTGCTTCAGTGTCCACAAACTGCACACCAGATTTCCGCTATCGACGGTGGAAACGAACCGCGGCTCGAGCGGCTCGAGCGTTTCCGTGTCGTACCAATTCAGGAAATGTCCCCGGTACCGCCGCAGCTCCTTCATGGTCTCCAGTATTCTCGCCACCTCGCCCACAAACTCCGGCAAGGTCAGATAGCCGAGCTGGTAGCCGGCAAGCTGCGCGTTCAGCAGCAATCCGAGATTGGTGGGCGAGATGCGTTGCGCCACGTCCGGCGGGTCCTTTTGAACGTTGTCAGGCGCCAAGCCGTTGCCGGCATCTTTACTCACTTGTCGGAAGAACCGCCAGGTGCGCAAGCAAACGCCTCTCAAAAACTCCTCTTCTTTGGCAGTGGCTTTGGTTCTTCCGGCGCCGAGTGGCCGATTCAGCCAAAGCGCCATGGGGCCCGCCGACGCCCAGAGGATCAAGAAAGGAGCTGCAATGGGCAAGGCTGAGGGGCGGAGCAAGGCCACCGCGGCGCCGATCACGAAGGAAAGCAAGGGAGTCCAGCCCAGGTAAACATCCACCGGGGTCTTTCTCTCCTCAAACTCGGCCTGGGCGGCCGTCTCCCACTCCAGCAGCCGCTTGCGTGTGATGGTCACGCGCACGATGGTGCGGAAAATCGCGTCAAGCATGACCAGGGTCCGGTGGCTAAGAAACGCCAGCGCAAAGAAAACGTTGATCTGCCCGGTGACGAAGGCTTCCGCAACCCGTTTTAAGTTCGGCGCCAGCTCTTGCCCCCGTTGAAGTCCGAGCAAGGAAAGAACCAGTTGCAGATAAACAGGGATCAGAAGAAGGACAAGCGCCACGAACGTCCAACGCAGTGGGCTTCCCGGCAGCGACAACCAACCGGCCAGGAGGAGAACGAAAGTGGCGGCCTCGACGAGGCTACGGCGGAGGTTGTCAAAAATCTTCCAACGGGAGAGCAGCGACAGCGGGTTGGCGCTCTTGTTGCCCGAAGCGTCCGGCACACGCGGCAGCAGCCACGACATGATCTGCCAGTCCCCGCGCACCCAGCGGTGCTGACGCCGGCTGTAAGCGCTGAAGTGGGTGGGGTAATCGTCGATGACTTCAATATCCGAGACTAATCCGGCTCGCGTGTAAGTTCCTTCAATGAGATCGTGACTGAGAATCGCATTGCGCGGGAACCTTCGCCTGAGAACCTTGCGGAACACGTCAACTTCGTAGATCCCCTTTCCTGCGAAGTTCCCCTCTCCGAAAAGGTCCTGGTAAACGTCCGAGGTGGCGTGGGTGTAAAGATCCAGCCCGGTCTGCCCGGAGTAGATATTCGCCAGGAGGGAGCGGCTGGCGGATTGGACACTGATCCCAACTCGCGGCTGCAGCATGCCGTAGCCTTCGACAACGGTATTGGTCTTGGGGGAGACGACGGCGCGGTTCAAGGGATGGGCTATGGCACCCACCAGCCGGCGGGCGGCGTCGCGCGGCAATTGCGTATCGGAGTCCAGGGTGATGACGTAGTTAATGGTCGGGAGCACCGAAAGGTCTCCGACCTTTACAGGGAAATTGTCTTCTCCTCCACGCAGCAGTTCATTCAAGTCCAGAAGCTTTCCCCGCTTCCGCTCCCAACCCATCCACGATCCTTCACTGGGATTGAAAGTTCGAAAGCGATGAAAGAGGAAGAACGGCGAAACGACCTCGCCGCCGTACTTCCGGTTCAAGTCTTCAATCAGGGCTGAACAGAAAGAGACAAGTTCATCGCTTTGGTCAGAGGGAAACTGAGAATCGGGGGCATCCGTCAGCAAAGCGAAATAAAGCCGGGGGTCCCGATTCGCCAGAAAGCGAATCTCAAGCTCCCTGACCATGCGGCGAACGTAGGCCTCATTCAATACCAGCGTGGGCACCACCACCATGGTGGTGCATTCCGGCGGGATGCCTTCCGAGAAGTCAAGCTTGGGAATTGTTCGGGGCGGCAGGATGAACGAGGTTAATTGGTTCATCACGCTCCAGGCGGCTTCCGTGGCAGGGAGCAGGAGAAGCATGAAGCCCGCGAGCGCCGAAACCGGCGAGCGCACGCCGATCAAGAGGAAGGCAATGACGGCGAACGTCAGGAGTTCGATCCCCACAAAATAGTATATTTCGGGCCCGGCCAGCACGGCTTGCCGGACGCGCTCCGCAAAGGAGGCGTGAAAGCGGATTTGCTTCTCGAGCAGCGCGCGCCCTTCGCCGATCAGACAGTAACCGACGTGGCTCCGCCGCTCCCGCATGCGCGGGTTGGAAGCGCCCTCTTCCCGGGCCGCGCGCGCCAGCGCGATCGCCCGGCGGGCAACCTCCGCCTCCTCCGTCTCCGACGCAGCGCCGAGTTGTTGGATGACCTGAAGATAGAGGTTGCGGCTTTCAATGTCCATTCGCGGATAAGCCCTGGCCGGATCCTGGCGGAGGATGTGGTCTACCGCGCCGATGCGCTCAAAAATCGCTTTCCAGGCCGCGCCCTCGAGCGTGCGCAGACAGCCGACTAGTGCATCTAACGCTGGCCTGCTCTGATAACGACTCCCCTCCTCGGCGGGAGGAGGGGAAGGGGGTGGTGGGTTGATGCCGCACTCGTCAACCACCCCTGGCCCCTCCTTATCAAGGAGGGGAATCACGCCCGGAGCCTTCATGGTTGCCGGTTGTTTCTCGGAGGATGAATGACTGTTTTGCAAGCTGTGGGAGTTTCCAGCACCCCTGCCTTCGCGGGCCGAAGGTTGTGCCGAGAGAAGACGCCCAATCTCCTCCAACAACACAAGCTGCATCAGGGGCTTGAGCACCCACAGTTCTCGAATTCTCAAGGGTTGACTTTCTTGGACGCTTGTCATGAAGGCAACGAACGTTTCCTGATGGAACTTCCAATCCACGGCCCGCAGGTACGCAGCCACCGCGACGTAGGCGCGCGGGACGGCCTGGTTGTTCCCCGCCAAGACCTCCGGCAGTTGCTGAGCCGCCGTCGGCAATTCGCGGGCTTCGGCAATAGCGCCTTCCAGCAGCCTGGAGTTGACCCGCAGGTCACCCCTGTCAAGCATGGTGGAATCGTCGTTTCCCGCGAGCTCCCTCGATCGGTCGAGCGCCGCGTTAATAACCTCAGAAGCTCTGGCCCATTTGCTCTTGAGGGTCTTGTGGCTTGCTTTCTCCTTGGTGGGGCGCCAACTGCGAGCTTCGTTTTCGGCGACGCTTTTCAGCCGGAACGCTTCCTCCGGAGTTTCTAGGCTCTCGGCCCGAGCCTGGCTCATAACGAGCATCGAACCAGCAACTCCGCTTGTCCGGATCGGAATCTGCGGTTCAGTATTGTTCGATTGGTTTTCCATGCCCTGTTGCGGCCAAGGTAGTCCCGAGTCCCTAGCCCCCAACCCCTAGCCGCTACCTATAGTTCGCGGCCTGCAGTTCGAACATTTCCGAGTAACGCCCGCCCCGCGCCATTAGCTGATGGTGGCTGCCCTGTTCAGCAATCCGTCCCCCCTCCAGGACAAGGATCCGGTCCGCCATCCGGACCGTTGAAAACCGGTGGGAAATAAGCAGCGCCATCTTCCCTTCGGTCAATTCCGCAAACCGCTCGAAGACCTCGCTCTCCGACCGCGCGTCCAGGGAAGCCGTGGGTTCATCCAAAATGAGAAGCTGGGCATCCCGTAGATAGGCCCGCGCCAGCGCGATCTTCTGCCACTCGCCGCCTGACAGATCCAGCCCTCCATCGAAGCGCCGCCCCAACATCTGTTTATATCCGCGCGGGAGTTTTCGAATCACGGCGTCCGCGTGACTCTGCGCCGCAGCCGTGGCAATTCGAGAGGGGTTGTGAAGCTCATCGATCTTGCCAACTGCGATATTCTCTTCGGCGGTCATGTCGTAGCGCATGAAATCTTGAAAGATAACGCCCACCTGGCTATATAAGTCCTCGAGGTCGTACTCGCGCAGGTCGGTTCCGTCCAGTAAAATCCTGCCGGAGATCGGGTCGTAAAGCCGCGTCAGAAGCTTCACCAAGGTCGTCTTGCCTTGTCCGTTTTCGCCGATCAAGGCGATTCGTTCTCCGGGCTCAATGCTCAGGTTGATGTTATCCAAAACCAGCTTGGAAGCGCCGGGGTAAGCAAACGAGACCTTATCGAATTCGAATCCTCTCCGGATAGGCCGGGGAGCGGGCACAGCCGATGCGGGAGAAGTGATGGTGGGCCGGACCGCAAAGAAAGCGAGCAAGTCGGTGAGGAAAAGTGCCTGGTCGGCGATACCTGAAAACGTCGAGAACATCATCTGAATATTGGCGCTCGCTCCCGCGATGGCGCCGGTGAGAAAAGTCAAAGTGCCGATGCTGATCGCTCCCTGCAGAGTGCGGTAAATGACGTAGGCATACGCTGAGTAATAGCCGGCCGTCGTCAACACGGAGAGTACCGTTCCCACCCGCAGTTTGCGGCCCGCCAGCTCCACATTCCATTGGTAGACCTCGTCGGAGAGGTCCTTGTAACGCTGGGTGAGAAACGAGCTCATTCCAAACAGCTTCAGTTCCTTAGCGCTCTCCTTGCTTGCACCCAGAGTGCGCAGGTAATCGAGCTCGCGGCGGATCGGAGTAAGCTGGAAGTTGAGCGCGTAGCCCAAGAAGGCAAAGTGGCTGTCCCCCAGGAATGCGGGAATCACAAAGACAACCAGGATGAGGAGAAGCCAGGGGGAGAAAAAGACAATGCTGGCCGCCAGGGTGGCGGTGACGATCGCCTGCTGAAAGACGTTGCCGATGGCCTGGATCATGACCAGGCGGTCCGTAGCTTGAACTCGCGCCCGCTCGAGCCGGTCGTGAAAGGAAGGGTCTTCGTATTGAGGAAGGTCGACGCGCGACGCATGTTCCATGACCCGCACGCTGATATGGCGAATGTATTTGTCGGCCAAGAGGCTGTCGCAGTAGACGATGGCGCGCGTCAGTACCGTGCCCAGGCTGGCGAGGCCGAATTCCAATGCCACGTACCACCAAAAGGCATGGGTGAGCGGTTGCTTTTTCGCGACGTGAGCGACGACGGCATCAATGATCCACCGGGTGACGGCCAGGGTGGAGAGTGGCACCAAGCCCGCCGCTACGCGCAAAGAGCATCCCCACACGACCGCTGACGGGCCTGAGTCCCAAACGATTCGGAGAACGGGCGGGATGTTTTTTAGAGCCCGCAGCCGTTCGTTCCATGCGTTATTGGGTTTTCGAGTTGACTGCGTTTCGAGGGCCATGGCTACCCAAACCAGCTTTGCCTTCGCGAGGCGAAGCCGATCACCAAGCTCACCATGAAGGTCGCCGGGACTAACAGAATAGCCACCGTCGCTATAGGTGTGACGATTCCGAAGACACCAACCAAACTAATCGCTGCCACAACTGCCAGGACAGCCAAGACGATCAAAACGGCGCGCATCAGAGCCACCTCCGTGACGCTCCCAGTGCAGGGGGAGGAGGGTGGACCCCTCCAACGACTTCCGGAACTACCGATTTTTCCGAGGTCTCGCCCCTGAGCAGCTCTTTGTAGCACGTAAAGGTCCACCGTAAAAGACTCGTGAATACAATGACTTAGCGCGAACAAGCGCGTTGATGCCCCGCAAAACTTACATACCACGAGCGGGCTCGTCACCGAATTTACATTGCGCTGCGGACCAGGAATCAGAGCCTGTGAAAAAACGGACGCCTGTCATCCTGAGCGAAGCGAAAGATCCTTATGGTTCAGCGATTTACGAGGAGCTGCAGAGATCCTTCGCTACGCCTAGGACGACACCTTCCGAGGTTCTTGACACTTTCCGATCGGCGTACTCAGGTAGCCCGGATACTAGTCGACCAGGAAAAAGCCGACGATGTAATCCTTTGCTTGCTACAGGTAAAATCCTCCTCTCTGAACGGGACCCCGGTTTACCCGCATTGGCTAACCATCAGCCCTTCAATAACTTAGCGGTGAAGCGGGAGTACTACAGTTTGGCCGAATCATTGCTCAGCCTGTCATTGGGGCGATCCGAAGAAAGGTGAGAGAAGAAGGTGGCAAACGGTTCCACTTTATGTTCATTCGTCTCGCCGACGTTGCTGGCGGCGATCATGGTCGCACTCTTGAACAGCGCAGCCACGAGGAATCACTCCGATTACTTATCGCAGGAGCCGGTCGGCAGCCAAGCAGCGGCCTCGCATTCCCCGAGTAAGGAGGTTTCGCAGAGCCGCGAAGCTCAGTACCCTCGGCCCGCGCAGCCCATGAAACCTCAAAAACATCGAAAGTGGACTGGGAGCCTCGTAGACGCTGGCTGTATCACTACCGCGCTGCGCCGGTTTCCGTCAGCCGACGAAGCTTTATTCCCCGACCCCTTGTCACGATTTTGGCAGACCCTGCAAGACTCTCAACGCGCAGACCAGGAACGGAAATCTGGAGGGTGGTCGCCGCAAGGCCAGCGACAGACGCCAAGCAAAGCTGCGTGGACGGGGGATTCCGATGGTGAGCCGGAAGCCAGCGAGCAACAAATTGCGATGCAAAGGGCGCAACTGAAGAGAGCGAAGGTTCTCGAGCAAGTGGTAAAAGCGTGTACACCAACCCCGCCGACGATGCACTACGGATTGGTTGTCTCAGGTGGGCAACTCCTGAAATTCGACGCGGCAGGGGATTCTAAAGCAAAGGAGGCAATTAACGTCTCGGCCGTTGAACCCGGGAAGGCTTTAAGGGTAACGGTAACGGGAGTAATTGAGGCAGAGGATACGGTGCGGGTCGCCTCAATCGAATCCACTCGCCGGATTCCTGCTCCGCGGGCATCTTCTGGCCAGTAAGCCGGATTACGGGACGGAAAGCACATGATCGTACTCGCCACTCGGATGTTCCTTCTTGTGTTTCTGGGCCTCGTGGCGGGTCCAGGAGCCGAACGGCCCGACGGCGCTCAGCTTTTTCAAGCGTCGTGTTATAGCTGCCACCATACTGGAAGCGGATACGCGGCGCCGAATCTTGATCAGCTCCACCAGATGTCGAGGGGCTCCATTCTGCTCGCCCTCGAATCGGGCAGGATGAAAGCGCAGGGTTCGCAACTCACGTCAGAGGAGCGAACGGCTCTCGCGGAATTTCTCGGAACCGTTGACAATACGCTCTCGGTGCCAATACTGAGTCCTTGTGCGGCGAAGACCTTCTCTACCGTCGGAGACCCCAGTTGGAACGGCTGGGGCGCGGATCTCGCCAATAGCCGCTTCCAACCCTCAGCGAGCGCGGGTCTGGGCCGCGCGGAGGTCCCCCGGCTCAAGCTGAAATGGGCTTTTGGCTTCCCCAACGCGTCGGCGACTTACGGCCAGCCAACCGTGGCGGGCGGCAGACTCTTCGTGGGGAGCGAAGATGGAACCGTATACTCCCTGGAGGCTCACACCGGCTGCACCTACTGGAGCTACAAGGCAGAGACGACGGTTAAGACAGCAGTCTCCGTTGACTCCGCGGGCCGCGTGGTTTTTTTTGGTGACACAAACGGGAATGTCTACGCGTTGCTGGTGGAAAATGGTTCTCTTCTCTGGAGATCGCATGTTGAACCCCATCCCGCAGCGCGCATCACCGGCTCCCCCGTCCTGCTCGGCGACCGGCTCTACGTTCCTGTCTCCTCGGGCGAGGAAGGCGCCGCCATGGACCCGAAGTACCCCTGCTGCAGTTTCCGTGGGAGTGTCGTAGCGTTGGACGCACAGTCCGGCAGGATAATTTGGAAAGCTTACACCATTCCCCAAGGCGCCAAGCTCACGGGGCAACACAACTCTGCCGGCACCAAACTCTGGGGTCCATCAGGCGCTGCGGTTTGGTCCTCCCCGACAGTCGATCTGAAGGCCCAAGCAATATACGTTGCCACCGGCAACAGCTACTCGGAGCCGGACTCGAAGTACTCTGACGCGGTGATGGCGTTTGACCTGAAATCCGGAAAGATGCTCTGGTCAAAGCAGTTTACTTCTAAGGACCGATGGAATATCGCCTGCGTCGCACCCGACAGGGCCAATTGCCCTCAGAACCCGGGGAACGACTTCGATTTTGGCTCGCCTCCCATCCTGCGCTCCTTGCCTGATGGGCGGCGATTGTTGATCGCCGCACAGAAGTCCGGGATCGTGCATGCGCTTGATCCCGACCATCACGGAGCAGTTGTGTGGGAAGTTCGAATTGGCCACGGAGGGCCATTGGGAGGCATTCAGTGGGGAGGGGGTGCGGATAACAGCGTTCTTTATTTTCCGCGCTCAGATTGGGATGATTCCGGACCGGACGCGGGAGGGGGTCTGTACGCACTAAAGATTGCTACGGGCGAGAAGGTTTGGTACGCCCCCCCGCCAAAACCATCCTGCGCGGTGACGCCAGGATGCAGCGCCGCCCAGATGGCGCCCGTGACTGTGATCCCGGAGGTGGTCTTCTCAGGATCCCTGGACGGCCACCTGCGCGCCTATGACACAAACAATGGTGCGGTCGTGTGGGACTTCGACGCTCTGCACGATTTCGCTACCGTGAACGGGGCGAAGGCGCACGGCGGCTCGATGAATCAGTCCGGACCGGCCATCGTGGATGGCATGTTGTTTGTTAATGCCGGGTACACGAACGCCATAGACGGCAATGTGCTGCTCGCGTTCTCAGTGGATGGGAGGTGATACTGGCCCGCGTATAAGCGCGGGTGCGGGAAGGCAACTAGAAATCCCCCAGTAGATCAAAAAAACCTCTTGACTTAGGCTAGATTCACTCCTAGAATCCTGCGCCTGAGTAAGTCGATAGTCCCTCGCAACAACTGAAAGTCGGCACACTTCGCGCTTGGTCGGACTAAGACGTGCATGGTTTTAGTCTGACTGCGTGATTTCGCTACACACGCTTCGGGTGGAAGTGAAGGCATGAGTGTGGGAACCCTGGGTTCCCACAGCGAGGAGGGCGAGCAGACTAAGGCAAAGGAAACCGAAATACCGATTGTCTTCTGGTGGCTGTATTCCTCAGGTTGTTGGCACTTAAAAACATTGATGACGCGGTGGTTCAGGCTTGATCAACCCGTTCCGGTACAAGAATACGCCTCCATTATGGAAAGATCCCCCGCCCCGAAATCCCCGGAAGCGCAATCCGTTTAAGTTCCCCCCCAAGTCATCTCTCGGAACCAGCCCGCTTTTTGTGGCCAAAGGACACATGTGCCCGGGCGGCGCACGCTTCCTCCTCGATGACCGATCTCAGGAATAACTATGCTCGCACCTCTTTTATGCCGACCGTGCTCGGCGACGAAGCCAGGGCCATGGGAGCGCTGAGAGTCAGGAAAAAAAAGAAACTAATGGAGGATATTATGAATTCAACCCCTGCTCGTTACGGGCAGAACCTGAGAAAAGGAAGGATGGTCGCGATGTTTTCGGCGTGCTGTACGGCGTTGCTTGGCTCGAGTGCGTGGGCCGGGCAAACCGTCGCCGTCTCCGCGTGGGAGAATCTCCAGGCAATAGTAAATGAATACCCGGCAGGCACTACTTTCACGTTGGAGTCAGGACTCCACCGCTATCAGTCGGTCGTGCCAAAGAACAACGACGTGTTCGTGGGGGAGACCGGAGCAATACTCAGCGGCGCCGCCCTTCTGGGCAACTTCCGCCAAAGCGGCTCAACCTGGACTTCGCAGGTACAAGTCACCGAAGCCTCGTCGTATCGGGGCCAATGCCAGGCTGCCTACCCCGCCTGTATCTATCCCGAAGACCTGTTTTTCGACAGCGTCCCGAAAACACGAGTGGCCAGCCTGTCCTCGGTCGGGCCGGGGACGTGGTATCTGAACTACCAAACGGGCACGGTCTACATGGGTGACAACCCCGCGGGTCATACAGTAGAAATCAGCATTCTGGGGTATGCTTTCACCGGCTCGGCTACCTCAGTTACGATCAACAACTTGATTATTGAGAAATATGCCACCCAGGCTGGGAGCGGTGCGGTTGATGGCTCCGCGGGAAGCCTCTACTGGAACGTCGAGAACAACGAGGTGAGACACAACCATGGCATGGGAATTCGTAGCGGCAATGGAATGTATATTCACGCCAACACAGTTCACGATAATGGGCAGCTCGGACTCGGAGGCGGGGGGTCCAACATCTGTGTCCAAAGCAACCAAATCTACTTGAACAATTACGCCGGCTATGACTATGGCTGGGAAGCCGGGGGAGTGAAATTTGCCTGGGTTCAAAATCTCACCATCCAGTACAATTACTCCCACGATAACCAAGGCCCGGGCTTCTGGACCGATCTCGACTCGCAATACGTCCTATACGATGAGAACGAGGCGAGCAACAACAAGGTAGCGGGAATCCTGCATGAGATAAGCTACAACGCGAATATAACCGGGAACTACATTTTCAACGACGGATTCACACCTTCAGGCTCCAGCCTTTGGTATGGCGCGGGAATCCTCATCAGTAACTCTTCCAATGTAACGGTCCAAGGTAACACGGTCATCAACTGCATGAACGGCATCGGCGGAATCATGGACAACCGGGGGGACAATCCGAACGGCCAGCCTTATCTCCTCCAGGACCTTGAGGTCACCAATAACACGATCACTCAGACTACTGGATATGCTGCCGGCATCGTGGTTGGCGGCGGATACGACAACTCCGTTTATACGAGCTGGAACAACCACTTTCAGGACAACTCTTTCAATTTGGCGCAGCCGGCCACCTACGACTATTTCTTCTGGCTGGGTGAGCCTTGGACACTGGCTACTTGGGACAATTACGCCAGCGAACATTGAGGGAGTCAGGATTCTGGGGCCATGACCATGGGTCTTGCCTGGACCGGCTCGAGGTTGGTCAAAGGCCCCAGGTCCGGGGTCGCAGCCGGAAACTCTGTTTTTGTTCCAGCTTGTCGGAGTCGATACTGCTCTTCGATCCATTCGTAGGTTTTTCGCATGCCTTCCACGAGAGGCGTGCTCGGCTCCCATCCCATGATACTCTTGATCATTGTGTTGTCGCTATTGCGGCCGGCCACTCCACGGGGGGCAGTGAGGTCGTACCGACGCTGGAGTTTCACCTGCGCGATCTCCTCGACCATGCTGACGAGATCGTTGATTGAAATCAGCTCGTGCGACCCCAGGTTAATCGGTGTGGCGACCAACTGATCGCAGTGCATGATCATGTCGATCCCCCTCACGCAGTCATCGATAAACATGAAACTGCGCGTCTGAGTGCCGTCGCCCCAAACCTCGATCTCGCCGGCGCCGGTGTATTCGGCTTCGATCACCTTGCGGGCTATGGCTGCGGGGGCTTTTTCCCGGCCGCCGTCCCAGGTGCCATGTGGGCCATAGACGTTGTGAAATCGCGCGATGAAAGTCTTCAGGCCGCGCTCCGCCCAATACTCCTGGCAGAACATCTCCGAGATCAGCTTTTCCCAGCCGTAGCCCCTTTCAGCCATTGCCGGGTAAGCGTCAGATTCCTTCAAGGCCCGGGAGCCGGGGTCTTTCTGTAGCTCGACGTTATAAGCGCAGGCGGACGAAGAAAAGAAATACCTCTCGGCCCCGGCACGGCATGCGGCCTCGATCGTGTGAGTGTTGATGAGGATGCTCCGAAGGCACTCGATCCGAAATTTTTCGATGAAACCCATTCCGCCCATGTCAGCCGCGAGGTTGTAGACTTCTGTTGCGCCCTCGCAGGCTCTTATACAATTTCCCTCAATGCTCACGTCCAAGCAGAGACTCTCCACGCCCGGCACGCGCTGCTGCCACTCCGGCAGGGGCTTCTTATCGACGGCGCGAATTTTCGCGGCCCCCTTATGGTGGAAGTACCGAACGAGTGCTCCGCCGATGAATCCACCGGCCCCGGTGACAACAATCGTTCGCTCTTTGATTCCGGAACCGTTAGCAGGGACTTCAGACTTCCTTTTCATGTACCCTCCTTATGTGTACTTCTTGAGACTGGCCATCTCGAGTGCGACATTCCACAAGAACTTGGAACCGCCGATCAAATACCGGCGCCATAGCCGTCGCGGTTCCGTGGCCAGCCTGAAAAACCATTCCAAACCGTGCTCGCGCATCCAGCCCGGCGCCTGGCTAGTTCTCCCGGTAAGGAAATCAAACGCCGCCCCCACGCCGATGATGACAGGAACGCCGAGAAGAGCACGGTATTCTGCCATCCAGGTCTCCTGTTTGGGCGTGCTCAGGCCGACCCAAAGGACATCGGGCTGCGCATTTCTGACGAGAAGTTGAAGACAGCGTTTTTCACCGGCGTTCAAGGGGCGAAAGGGGGGTGAGTAAACGCCGCCTACGCGGATGCCGAAGCGTTGTTGGAGGACCGCGCCCAGTTGCTCTGCCACGCCGGGTGCGCCCCCGTAAAAGAAGTGACAATAGCGATCGCCGGTGGCCCGGCAAAACGTCTCCAGGAGTTCCGGACCGTAGACCCTGCGCGGAAGAGTAAAACCATAGCGCCTTCCGATCCAGATCAACGGCATTCCATCCGCCACCACCAGGCTGGCTTGATTAAGGATCGTGAAGAACCTCTGGTTCTGTTGCGCTTCCACAACTCCGTGCATTCCCGTCACTGCAATGTAATTCCCCGTGCAGCGTTCCTCAACCCAGCCGGTGATGCGGGAAATGACATCCGGGATCTGCATCGCATCAATGCGGACGCCCAACACCTTGAAGGAACTGGCGAATGATGATTGACGATGGTCGATTGGATTGTAGATAGCGGAGTCCACACTCACATCCTTTTAATCCCTGAATTCTGAGGCGAGAGGGGTGTTTCTATTGAGGGTTGGGGATTGTTGTACTGTCGATGGCGGGTTGCCGAGTGACGATCGGAGAGGGATTTTCGGGAATGGTCAATCGACGCTCGCCACTCGGCAAACCTAAAACTTGTTGATAGATTGCCATCAAGGCGCGGTAGTTCTGCTCGGCTGTATACTTTTGCTCGTAATCACGTCGTGCTGCGACGCCCATGGCTCGAATTTGCTGCGGATTACTCCAGGCCCACTCCAAGGCACGCGCCAACTCGTCGGGTTGCCCGGGCGAAAAATGCAGTCCGGTGCGATGATCGTTGACGATTTCCTGCATCGCGCCGTGACGCGAGCAGACAACCGGAGTTCCGCAAGAAAACGCCTCGACCACGGCCATAGGGAAGTTCTCATAGCACTCGCTTGGCAACACCAGAAGGCGGGCGCTGCGGATTCTGGAACGCGTCTCCTCAGAACTCAGGCGGCCCGTGAACACGACGTTCGATATGTTGCATTCGGCAACCATCCGTGCGAGTTCACGCCGCAAGGGGCCATCGCCAATAATCTGCAGGGGAATAGAAGTGCGAAGTTGGCGCCATGCGTGCAAAAGCGTCCTCACTCCTTTTTCTGGCGAGAGTCGCCCCACATAGACTGCGCAATTCCCGAGGCCCTCCTTTGGCCCGGGATCCGGAGCCATGAAGTTGGGCTTCACGTGGATTTTTTCCCTGGGTAATCCTGCGGCCACGAACTTTCGCTTGGAGAATTCCGTCAGGGCAATATAGCCCGTTACACTTTCGGACCACGTGCGGGCAGTTCTATGCACTGCAAGCATGAGGGCGGTAGTGGCGGTGGCGGCGAACGAATCCCTGTAACAGGCATGGCGGACACTCTGCAAGAGGCCGGATTCCATGCAGTCCTCGCAGACCTTGCCTTCCCGAAAGAGATTTCCCCCCGGGCACATCAGGCGAAAGTTATGAAGTGTTTGGACGACCGGCACCTCCGCGTCCCGGCACGCCGCAAAGACGGAAGGCGAAATTTGCACAAACGTGTTATGCACGTGAGCAATGCGCGGCCTTTCCCTGCGGATCAAATCCAGAATTTCGCGGTAAGCATCCCGTGCCCACATGGTTTTTGCCGGCAACAAGAGACGTTGAACAGCGGAGTAAGAGAGGAGTTCGCTGTTCTTCCGCTCGTAGGTCACAACCTGATGGCCGTGACTTTCGAGAAGCTGCCGCTCCTGCTCATATACAACGTCCTCGCCGCCCGGTTGCTGGTAATAGTTATGGACGAGAAGAATTTTCATAAGGGAAGGTGCTCGGGTGGATAGCGATCCAACAGATTGCCGCAGAACATCAGCGAGCGTCTGTCCGCTCATCTGAGCCCCAAAGGGGCGAAAGAGAATAGTCCAGGGGGTAAGAAAATGTGAAAAACTCGCTACACAACACTAAAGGCCGGCGCTACAGAGCACCTTTCTTGTTGAAGGATCAACATTCATAAGCCTGACCACGCCGCTGTTGGGCAGGTACAATACTCTTTGCCGGTTCGAGACGTATTCCAGGACGACCCGAAGTTCCTCCCACAACTTGAAATCGTTGATCTCCCACGAGTGCCCGTAAAGATGCCAGACGCCACCATTGCTTACGACCGAGTCAAACAAACGCATCGCCAACTCCACCCACGGCGTGCGCGAGGAAGGCGGGTCAAATGGCTCCAGTTGCGTCTAAAATCACCCGAGGTGAGGAAGTTCTTAAGGTAGTCGAGCTGGGAATGGGGAAAGGCCTGCACAGAAGTGGGCATGCGGAACGGATCGAAGATCAACTCGCGCGCCAGCATCGCAGTGGTGCGAGCGCCAACGAACCCCGCTCGCCTCACGGAGGCAATCACATTGCTGTTATGGCGGCCGTTGGGATAAGCGAACATTGATAGTTCCTTGCTCAAATCGTCTTCCAGGCGTTGCTTGCAGGTCTCGACTTCGCGGACCAGTTGCGCGGCATCGCATTGCGGCAGGTTCGGATGGGACACACCGTGAGCCCCGATTTCAAAACCTTGAGCGTCGAGAGAGAGCATTCCAGCCCGGTCCATTCGCGCCGATCGGTGATGGCCCTTTATAGGAATATAGAAAGTTCCGGCAAGCCTGCAATCGGCGAGCATGCGGGCGATTTGGAGGTCGTGGGGATCGCCGTCATCCCAGCTCGTGGTCACGATGATGGGTTGGTGCGCTGAGGCGGCGAAAGTGTCGGGGTTTTGGGGTGTGGCCTCCGCCCCGTTGCCGTTGACGGCCAAGGTTGACCCAATATTCATATCGCTCTCTTGGCGAGCTGTAGCCCGCGTCTCGCCCGCCTTGTGGATGGGGAGAATCACTGTATGGGAACGACCCTCGTAACCGCACCGGTGAATGCGTCCGCCGGGTAACAGACCGCCTCTGCGGCGGGGCGCCGGCGCTGCATCAATGGCGATTGAGGGCTAAGGTCCAGTCCTGGTAAGACAATGCCGAGCCGCCCCATGCAAAGGACTTAGCCTGCGGGTCGGCAAGATGAAACTGGTTATTGGTAAAACGGTTGTTCCATGAGTCGAATACAGCGTCACCAAAAGCGGCGCTCCTCACGATTCCCGCTGCGATCCCCTGGTTCTGGGTGATCGTGTTGTCGTGGACGTAAAGGTCGCGAAGAAGATAGGGCGTCCCCCGCCGGCTAGGTTCACGATGAGGCTGGGTTCCGATGATTCCGTTCATGCATCCCGTAACAGTGTTGCCGTAGACTTCTACACTGGAAGATCCCGCTATGATGATCCCCGCTCCGTACCAAGGCTCCGTCTTGCCTGAGTCGCTGAACCCGTCGTCTTCAATCAGGTTGTTCCGGATTATGGCTCGGTAGCTGATTTCATGCAGTATGCCGGCTTCCTGGTTGGATTTCGTGTGGTTGTTCTCGTAAAGAGTGTTCTCATTCTCGATGTCGGTCCAAAGTCCGGGTCCCTTATTATCGTGGGCGTAGTTGTTGCGGACCACCAGGTTTTTGGTGAAGGCAAACTTGCTGCCTCCGGCTTCCCAACCGTAGTCATAACCGGCGAAATTATTGAAGGCAATCTCGTTCCCGTCCACAATGCCGTTGCTTCCCCCTCCCCCGATGCCAAGCTGCCCGTTCCGGAGAAGCTTGTTGCGGAGAACTTGCATCCCATCTCCCAACCGGATTCCTATTCCGTGATTAAGGCGGATCAGGTTGTTTTCGATCAGCCAGTTGCTGCCAGCCCTGCCATCGACCGCGCCATCCTGCGCCGGGCAGGTGAACTTTTCGATGGTCAGACCCACGATCTTCACGTTCTGGGCAGGGCCCCAAAAGGCATGGGGAACGACGCTCATTTCAACTCGGTGTCCCTCGGGGTTCTCGGCCAGATACGCCCTGTCGGCTGAATAATCCAGATACCATTTGCCCGGGCCGACCGCCTCGAGGCTGTCAACTCGCTCCAAAGGTGAGTCATCAATGAAGAGGTCTTCGGGATATTGACAGTCAGGATGCTTGTCATCGCATTTTCCCGGGTGGGAGTCGCTGAGCGCGGCCCCCGTTTGCGCTACCCACAGTTGGCCGGACCGCCAAAATTCCCTGAGGATTTGCGCACCGCTCAGAACTGCCCCGGCCTCGCCCTGGAAGGAATCGCCATCCTTAGGGCGTATAGGCTGGATGCTGTAGACACCTGCCTTAAGTACGAACGTAGTCTCGCGCGGTTCTCTGTCTACGATGGCAGCCAGGTTGTCGCCCGGCTTAATGGAGATCGTCCGCCCGTCGCTCCGAGGACGTCCGTTGGTTGCGCGAGGGGCCGTGAGGAGAGAGAGAAGTGCCAACGTTGCCAGGCAGGCGCTTGCACGTAGCCCGCCCGGCGACGTAGTCGCGGCGCAACGTCGCCTTCGAGTTCCATTCTCGTCATGTGCAATCATGTGATTCCAACCGGGCATCCACACATCGCAGGAAGATCACACACTCGGCGTTCTTACTGGCTTCTCCGTTGAGTCATCGATGTTGAGGATGTTTTGAGGATCGAGCCGGAAAAGCGTCAAATCGCGATAGGCCATCAGATTGCCGATTAGCCGTTTTCTGTAGTCGACTCCCGGGGGACCGTTTGAAAGGAAAGCACGCAGGAGATTCGCGAGCGTTGTTTTTACCCAATACCTTACGATCACTTCCGGCAGGCTTGAGAGCACCTTCTTTCGCCACAAGTACCAAGGATTCGCGATCTTTGTATACCCGTACCGGAGATCTGAAGTTCTTCCGGAGCGAGTTGCCAGGTGCGCTACCAAGGCGCCCCGATGGCGAACGATTCTTCCATGCTTTTTCAACCGAAGACTGAAATCGAGATCCTCCAGCCATCCGTACAGCGGCAGCCGCTCGTCAAATCTCTCCACTTGCAAAACATCGCTCCGCACAAACATGTTGCACCCGTACACGTCCTTGAACGGCACGCAGTCACGGCTGCCGGTATATTCGCGGATCGCTCGAGCGGCA
>JBELAJ010000420.1:0-7403 GCA_049508935.1 Terriglobia bacterium
GATCTTAAGTGGAAAAGCCAGAAAGAGGAAGAAATCGGGCAGTTCTCCCAAGTTGGTAAGGTTCTCAATAATCAGCAGGTTTTTCTCGAGCACCACGGGGTGGATGGGTTTGGTGCGCAACGCTTCCGGCGGGTCCGGGGAGAGCGTATCGACGCCGAGGGCCGCCACAGTTTTGGAGATAAGGTATTCCGCGGCTTCCATTCCGACGCCCGGCCAGTTCTCAACGTAGCGCTGATCGTTGGGACGAAGTGCCCAGCGCGCCGACCAGCCAAAATCGAAGAGCACGATGTCGCCCTGCGCGATCGCGCCGTGCCGGGATTCCCAGTCTTCGATCTGCCGGCGCGAGACGTAATCGGACTCCTTCGAGGAGCGGCAATCAATGTGAACGCCCCGCCCGATCAAGCGGGCCACGGGAATCTGGTCGATGGTGACGTGTGCGTGTGGCTTGGCATCGCTGATGAAGTGCGCCGGCGCATCCACATGCGTACCGTTGTGCTCATGCATTACCAGTTGATAACTCAGCGAGCGGCCGCCATGCCAGTAAGAGCCCCAGAGGTTGTGAAAAAACATGGAATGCGTGGGGAAGTGCGGCATGTGCTCTTCGAGGGTTTGGCTGAGGTCGACGACGCGGGCGCTGCGCAACGTCTCCAGCAGATTGGGTAAATCCATTCAGTTCTCCTCATCAGCGGTCCGCCATGAAGGTCAGGCACCGCCTCAACTCCTCTCCCATGCGCAACTTGGAAGCTGCATCCTTCCACTCGTTACCCGTGGATTCGTCCTGCAACCGCAGCAAGCTCCCGGCATCCAGCAAATCCTGCGGTCCGCCCGCGTACAGCTTCAGTAAGAAAAGGTCTCGAGCTTGAACGACGCGGACTTGAAATCCTTCTACCTCAAAAGTACCGGCATTGCGCACTGCCTGCGATTGCCAACGGGCGGAGGGAAGGACGAGATCACAAGTTACTTCGCCCCCCGCAAGAGGGATTTCCACAACGACCACACCCACGAGGGGATCTCCAGGAGAGCCTTTGTGCGCTTTGGCGGACAATCCCTTCCTCGAAATCTTTCCTGCTAGAGCGTGCATTTCAATAGGGCTCAAAAGAATCAGCAGGTCCATGTCTTCCGTTGCGCGCACTACCTCGTAGAACGGAAGCGCGAGTCCACCGATCAAGGCGTAGGGCACTCCCAATTCTTCAAGAACCCCTAAGATTCTGCGGAGAGCTTGAAATAGCACGGAGCTCACGGCCTTTGGCAGCTAGTTTGAGACAGAAATCAGATAGGTCTAGTGCCCTGCGGAAGCGTTCGGCAGGCGAAAGCTGGGCGAGGGCTAATTGTTGTTCCCGCCGAAGCTGTTCCCTAAGTGCCGAGACTTGGCGACTTCGTTGTTTCCTCATGAGGTCAAATCTTCCTATGCAAAAACCCGATTCCGTTTCACTCCCCGGTGGCGAAGTAGCCAGGCTTCCACCGGCAAGTGACGCCTTTGCGCGTCAGCAGAACGCGAATGCTTCGATAAGTGCCGTCGAGGGCGTCATTAGTGGGCGTATATCCCAAATCGTATTGCGCTCCCAACTCGTGGTAGATGGCTTCCATCGCGTCGGCAATGTGCACCAGTCGTTGCGCGGAAAACGTTCCGGTCTCCGCGCCCAGCCCCTTGTTCTGCGACGTCTCTCCGATCTGCCCGTGGGATAAGTAGCCGGTTGCCAGGTCGGTGCCGGGCGCCTCGCGGAGGGGGAAAAACGCCCCGCCGCCCGTGCCCTCCGCAAAACTTGCCAAGACATCGTCCCCCGGATTTGTGAAGCCATAATTCGCATTGCCGATGGTATAGATCATGGTTTCGGCTTTGTGCGCCATGGAAATTGCTTCATCCAGGGAATGCTGGCTCTGCACGTCGATGCCATCGCCGATCAGCACCAGGATCCGCCGCGTGCGCTCGGGGTCTCCGGCGTGCATCATCTTATCCTTGCATGAGCTATAGATGGCATCGTACAGGGCCTTTCCGCCTCCTGCCTTCAGATCCTGAATCTTCTCGCTGAGGGCTTCAGGGTCGGTCGAGAAATCCTGAATAAGAGAACTGGAAGTATCAAAGGTTTCGAGGAAAATCTGGTTCTTGACGTTCCTCCCTTCCAACATCTGAAAGACGAAATCGGTGGCTGCGTTCTTCTCGAACTCGAGTTGCCGTCGCGCACTATTGCTGGTGTCCAGGATCACGCCAATTCGTAGAGGCAGGTGGGATTCTTGACTGAAATATCGGATGGCCTGAGGCCGGCCGTCTTCATAGATTTGAAAATCACTTTGCGTCAAATCAATGATTGGAAGGCCGCGCTTGCCGACCACGGTCACCGGAACATCCACCACCTGTACCCGAACTTTAATCTTGTCTTTGGTTGTCGGCGGTGCGGTCTCGCCCGGCCGAGTGGAGGGCTGCTGAGTTGGGTTGTTGCCGCCGGACGAAGGCGAACCCGACGTTGGGTTCTGCGCCCGAAGGAGGAAGCCCGGCGCCGCGCACACGCCAACCAGCATCGTCAGCGCCGCCAATTTGCCCACGACGCATTTGAGGTTAACTCCCCACGCTGGGCATTTGTTCATTCGTCCTTGATTGAGGAGGTGCATACATTCCGTCCTTACAGTGCTTCTGGATCGGCGGTCCTCGGCCCGCCCATGGATATTCTACCTCAAACCTGCGGTGTGGTGTACCGCGGCGGCTTGGGCATCATCGAGAAAGCTCGAAAAACCCGAGTTGTAGGAACGAACCTCGTGCCCGTCGTGGCGCAACCACAAGGGTTGAACGTGCGACGCTTCGCTAAGGCCCTTCGTTGGAATGATGCGTAGTGGGAAGCTGTCGAAACGGAATTGCGCCCCAGGAATCTAATAAATTGTACTTATCGGCTTCAAAACAGGAGGGCGAATGGAAGCGGTTTTAGAGAATGTAGTGGATATTTCTCCCGCCCCGCCCGGTGCGGTTGTGTCTACAGCCGTACAGGGGTCTGATGACGAACTTCTCGACGCCTATTCGCGCGCCGTGATCGGCGCCGCAGAAAAGGTCAGCAGCTCAGTTCTCAACCTCGAAGTTCATCAGTCGCCCGAGAGAGAGCAGGCCACGGATCCACGCGTCCCACGCCAGGCTCTCGGGCATGGGTCGGGGTTCATCTTTACGCCTGACGGGTTCATCCTCACGAACAGCCATGTGGTGCATAACGCAAGCAAGATCGAGGCAACGCTCACCGACGGCCGGCGCTTTCAGGCCGACTTGGTGGGGGATGACCCGGAAACGGATTTGGCGGTGGTGAGAATCGAGGCCGCAAACCTCGTGCCTGCCGGTCTGGGCGACTCCCAGGCGCTGCGCGTGGGTCAATTGGCAATCGCCATTGGAAATCCCTACGGATTCCAATGCACGGTAACGGCAGGAGTGGTCAGCGCGCTGGGCCGCTCGCTCCGATCCCGGACGGGCCGTTTGATCAGCAATGTGATTCAAACCGACGCTGCACTGAACCCTGGCAACTCCGGGGGCCCGCTGGTGACCTCGCAGGGACAGGTAGTAGGCGTCAACACGGCTATTATCCTGCCAGCGCAAGGTATCTGTTTCGCCATAGCCGCCAATACGGCGAAGTTTGTTGCGGCCCGCCTGATCCGGGATGGCAAGATACGCCGCAGCTTCATCGGCGTGGCTGGGCAGGATGTTCCGCTTCAGCGCCGGTTGGTGCGGCTGAACGGCCTCGATGTCGCGAGCGGCGTGCTGGTGGTTTCGGTGGAAGCTGAGAGCCCTGCGGAAATAGCGGGCCTGCGCGAAGGAGACGTGATTGTGGGCTATGACGATCATCCTGTCGCGGGAATTGACGCGTTGCACCAATTGTTGACGGACGAGAGAGTGGGTGTCGTAGCTCAAGTCACGGTTCTCCGCCGCGGCGAGAAGCGGATCATCTCCGTCGTTCCACAAGAAAGCAGAAGACCGTAGACAGCGGTGCCCATGCCCGTCGCCAGCGCGATTCGCGACCATTACGATAGCGGCGTGGCCCGAGGGTGGGGAGACTTGGACTGGGCGGCCCTGGCTAAAGTGGTGGCGGAGGATTCGGGGCTGCACGCGTTGTAGCGGCGTTCCTAAGGTAGCGCCGACCTTTAGAGCCTGCCCTGAGCACAGCGAAGGGTCGGCATCTACGGTGCTGACCTGAAGGTCAGCGCTACGTGTCAGGCACTGTGGAGGTGCGCAATGAAGGCCATTCGCGTTCATGAATTCGGCGGGCCGGAAGTGATGAAACTCGAGGAAGTGCCGGACCGCATGGCCGGCCCGGGCCAAGTAGTGGTGGGTGTAAAGGCGGCCGGTGTGAACCCGGCGGATACTTACATGCGCTCGGGCGCCTATGCAGTAAAGCCTGCGCTGCCCTACACGCCGGGCATGGACGGGGCGGGGACTGTGGTGGCCGTAGGTGACGGAGTGGAAGGCATCCAAGTAGGTGATCGCGTTTACATTGGCGGAACGCTGCTCGGCTCATACACTGAGCAGGCGGTCTGCGACGCCGCGCAGGTTCATCCCTTACCGGCACGGGTCAGTTTTGCGCAAGGGGCCGGCGTCAACGTTCCCTACGCAACCGCCTACCGCGCCCTTTACCAGCGTGCGCAGGGAAAACCGGGGGAGACCGTGCTGGTCCATGGCGCCAGTGGTGGCGTGGGCATTGCCGCGGTGCAGATGGCGCGCGCGGGCGGGCTCAACGTGATCGGGACGGCCGGCACGGAGAAAGGACAAAGGCTCGTGCTTGAGCAGGGCGCGCACCACGTACTCGATCACCGCCGGTCGGGCTACGAGGAGGAGATCATGACGCTAACGAGCGGCCGCGGCGTCGCCCTCATCCTCGAGATGCTCGCCAACGTCAACTTGGCGAAAGACCTCACCTTGCTCGCTCTGCGCGGGCGCGTGGTGGTGATCGGAAATCGCGGCAGCATCGAAATCAATCCTCGCGCCACCATGCAACGCGACCTGAGCATCCTGGGATTTGCGTTGCCGAATGCCACAAAGGATGATTTGGTCGGCATTCACGCGGCACTCGTCGCGGGCCTCGAGAATGGAACGCTCAGCCCCATCGTCGGCCGAGAAATGCCGCTCGCTGAAGCGCCGCTCGCCCACCAGGCAGTCATGGAACCCGGCGCTTACGGGAAGATCGTCCTGGTTCCCTAGAGCGCGAATCCACATTCGTCCGCGCGTGATATACTGTTTTATTAGGACCGATTAACGGGCATTCCACGCATACTTTCTAAATTCTCCCAAAGGAGCACACCACCATGGCCGTTCGAACTTCCGAAGCAGAATGGAGAGGCAATTTGAGGGAAGGACAGGGCACAATGAAGCTGGGCAGCGGCGCTTATGAGGGCAGCTACTCTTTCGCCTCCAGATTCGAAAGCGGCAAAGGAACGAACCCCGAGGAGTTGATCGCGGCTGCGCACGCCGGATGCTACTCGATGGCCCTCTCGGCAGGATTGTCGAAAGCCGGCTTCACCCCCACGCGCGTTCACACCACCGCCAAGGTTCACCTGGAACCGGTCGAGGGCGGATTTGGCATCACCAGGATTGAATTGCACACCGAAGCGCAGATTCCTGGCATTAATAACGACACCTTCCAGCAGCAGGCGGAAGCCGCCAAGAAGGGCTGTCCAGTTTCCAAGGCTCTCGCCGGAACGCAGATCACGCTGGATGCGAAGCTGGTGTGACGGCTGGGAAGGAGTCTGAAGTCAGGAGTCAGAATAAGAACGTCGGTCGGCTGGCTTTCTTCTGAATCGTACCGACAGCGCCTGCCACCTGAAACCTGACACCTGGCACCTGTTCTTGCGCGCGGTTTCCCCGATGAAATAGAATCACGGCGGGGGTTCATGTGCACAGCCACGGTCATGGCCACAGCCACGCTCACGGGCACAGTCACAGCCACTTTCACAGGCCGGATTGGGTCGTCAAGGGCGCGCTGCTGATTACGTTGATCCTGGTGGTGATTGAGTTCGTCACCGGCCACCTCTCGCACAGCCTGGCGCTGGTCAGTGACGGCTGGCACAACCTGACGGACCTTCCCGCGCTGATTCTTGCCTGGATCGCCCTCTATTTTGAGCGCAAGCCTCCCGATCATCAAAGAACTTATGGCTACCAGCGCGCCGGTGTGCTGACCGCCTTTGTAAATTCTCTGCTGCTGGTGGCCGTGGCCATCTTCATCTGTTACGAGGGTTACGAGCGGATTCTGAACCCGGAGCCGATCGCCACGAACGCCATGTTGGTGGTAGGGGTCGTGGCCTTGGTTATAAACGGAAGCATTTCATTATCATTGGCGTCCGGCCGCCGTGATTTGAACCTGCGCGCTGTTTTCATCCACAACCTGGGCGACGCTCTTTCCAATATTGCCCTCATCGCGGGGGCCTGGCTGATTCGTAGAACCGGCCAAACGTTGATCGATCCTATCATCGCCTTCCTGATTTCGGGGATGATCGTGTGGACGGCGCTCGGCGTCATCACGGAATCGACAAACATCCTGCTGGAAAGCCTCCCCAAGGGCATGGAGCTGGAACGGGTTGCGAATGCCATGCTGGAAGTGCAGGGCGTTCGTGAAGTCCACGATATTCATATCTGGAGCCTGGGCACTGAGTCTCACGCACTTTCCTGCCACATCCAAATCCTCGACATGCCGACCTCTGAGACTGAAAAAATCTGCCAGCGATTGCGCGAGGTTTTAGCCAGCGGATTCGGCATCACCCATTCCACCATCCAATTCGAACACACCCACGCGCCCGGTGATTTTCACCGCTACATGCCGGAACCCGCGCCGGGAAGCGAACAGGAATGAGGCAGGTGGGCAGGTCGGCAGATGGGCAGATAGGCAGTTGGGCAGACTACCTGCCCATCTGCCTATCTGCCTACTGCCGACTGATCTTCTCCTGCCCATCAAGATAGGGCCGCAATGCCTTGGGGATGATGACCGAGCCGTCGGCTTGCTGGTAGTTTTCGATGATTGCTACCCAGGTTCTTCCCACGGCAAGGCCGCTGCCGTTCAAGGTGTGAAGTAACTCCGTCTTACCCGACTTGCCGCGCCGGAAGCGCAGGTTGGCCCGCCGAGCCTGAAAGGCCTCAAAGTTCGAGCAGGACGAAATCTCTTTATACTCGCGGGCGGCAGGAAGCCAGACTTCCAGGTCATAGGTCTTCGCCGAGCTGAATCCCAGATCGGCCGTGCAAAGCGCTACTACCCGATACGGAAGCTCCAGGCGCTGCAAGATGGCTTCGGCATTGCGGGTGAGGGACTCGAGTTCGTCGTAAGAGCTTTCCGGAAGGGTGAACTTCACCAACTCGACTTTCTGGAACTGATGCTGGCGGATGATGCCGCGGGTGTCCTTGCCGTAGGACCCCGCTTCACTCCGGAAACAGGCTGTCCATGCGCAGTGTT
>JBELAJ010000421.1:0-7397 GCA_049508935.1 Terriglobia bacterium
CGCAATCTTTCGATTCCCGAGTTCCATGCGATGCTGGCCTCACTGGCAGAGGGCTCGGAGGGCTTGCCGAATCTCCCCACCCAGAGTTTCACCCGTGAAAGCTTCTATGAGGGCCGCGCTTAGATGCCGGGTACTCCCGATTCTAACCTTCAATGAGCGCGACTTTGCTCGCTATCCTGACGTCCTGGCGGTTCACCCGCGGGTACTCCTGTCCCAGCCCCGATAACAAGAAAGAGCCCCAAAAGGTTGTTCGGCGAAAAGAGAAGCTTTTCGGGCGGTTCAGTATATAATCTGCCCCCGATTGTTGAAAACTAAACTGCCGAAAGGGGCGCCGACGTGTATTCCATCGATTGTTCCAGCCACAAAACGAGATTCCTGACGCTGCTGCTGATTCTCTTAGGAGTATCCCTGGCTTATGGCCAGAGCGAGCCGGAGGAACTCGGGCCGCTTCTGAAAGATGAAGTTCTTCCGCAGGCGGTGGCCGAATTTCAGGTTCGACAATATTTATTGGATCGAATTGCGCCGCCCCCGCGCGTACCCTCGCGCCCCGCGGACTGGAGTTCGGAGGCGGCTCGGCTTCGGCATCACCTGCTTGACGACGTGGCCTTTCACGGCTGGCCGAAAGAATGGGTTGAGGCGGGGCCGAAGTTCGAGGAAGTGGGAGTCATTGAAACCGGTGCGGGCTACCGAATTCGAAAGCTGCGCTACGAGATTGTTCCCGGCTTCGAATCGGTCGCGCTGCTTTACGAGCCTGAGCACCTGACCGGCAAGGTCCCGGCGATTTTGAACGTTAACGGACACGTCGGCCCGCCGGGGAAGGCGGTTGAATACAAGCAGAAGCGGTGCATCAATTACGCCCGGCACGGCATCCTGGCTTTGAACCTGGAGTGGTTCTTCTTTGGCGAACTGGAAAAGAAGGGCAATGAACATTGGTTCGGCGCGCACCTGGACATGGTGGGCGCCAATGCGCTGGGACTGTTCATTCTCGAAATGCGCAAAGGGCTCGACTATCTTTACGTCCATCCCAATGTCGACCGCGAGCGCATTGGCATGACCGGCTTGTCCGGCGGTGGCTGGCAGACCATAACCTTGAGCGCGCTGGACGAACGGGTGAAGGCGAGCAACCCGGTGGCGGGCTTCTCCTCACTGCGCGCTCGCGTCGAGGCCAGGCGCTACGGGGATCTGGGTGACCTCGAGCAGGCGGGAACTGATTTTCTGATGGGTTCAGACTTCCCGCATCTCGTAGCCCTCATGACCCCGCGGCCAACTCTTCTCACCTACAATGCCGAGGACGACTGCTGCTTCCGGGCCGCTCTTGTGAAGCCCCTGGTTTACGATGCGATTCAGCCTTTCTTCAGACTCTATGGAAAAGAAGGGTCCCTCGAGTGGCATGAGAATCGCGATCCTGCCACCCACAACTACCAGCTTGATAACCGCCTCGCCGATTATCGCTTTTTCAGCCGGCAATTCGGTCTCCTCCCGATTGACAATGAGGAGCATGTCGCCCCGGAAGTGAGGACCCACGACGAACTGCGGGTGGGCTTGCCGGAAGACAATCTAACCATATTGGGGCTGGCCCAGAAACTGGGACGCCAGGTTGCCAGGACGCCTATCCCTCTTGAACCTTCTGCCAAGAAAACCTGGAGCAGCGCTCAGCGGGCGGCGCTGGAGGAAGTGGTTCGCTTTAAGCCCGTCCACATTGCACACCTCTGGTCAGTGGCTACCACCAAGAGCAAAGACGTACAAACCACCTCATATGTGTTTCAAATGACCAACGGCTTGAGCGCCAGCGGCGTCTGGTTAAGATCGATCCTCCAAAGTTCCGATTCCGCGCCCGTCACCATCGTGCTCGACGATCAGGGCAGGGAAGCCGCCGCTGAAGCGGTCTCTGACGCGGTGAATCGCGGAGAACAGGCGCTTGCCTTGGACCTGATGTTTACTGGTAGTTCCTGGAAGGAGACCGAGCCTTACGAATTTGCGCAGTTATTCGATGGCCTCGGCGACCGCCCGCTGGGCATGGAGGCGTCGCAACTCATCACCGTGGCGCGGTGGGCGAAGGAGCGCGCGGGAGCGTCCAGCGTCCGGCTCGAGCCGGGCGGAGTTCGGACTCAAGTCATAAGCCTGGTGGCAGCCGCCGTCGAGCCGGCACTCTTTTCGTCCCTGAAGATTCGAAGCGGAATGCGCAGTCTAAGCTACGTGCTCGATCTTCCCGTGCGCTTCGAGCAAGCCCCGGAGCTCTTCTGCCTCGACTTTTACAAGGACTTCGATATCGACCGCTTGGAAGCGCTGGCCGCGCCGGCAAAAGTGAGCGTGGCCAAGTACCTCGAGGTTCCCAATAAGTGATCGGAGCGGCGCAGGTAGGGGCGGCCCTCACAGGAGTGAAGATAAGCCGGGTCCCGAAGGGACCCAAGATCATTAGTCCGTCGGCTGACGGATGAAACCTACGGGAGGCGGTCGCGCAAGGCATCAATCAACCCCGGAGGGATTGAATCCGGCCCTATTCGACCCCTTCGGGATTACCAGCGAGCTGTGGGGCCTGCTTCCTGGTCCGTAGGTTTCACCTACGGCTAATGATATTAATGCCCTTCGGGCATTCAGCAACAACTGCTACCGGCTTATTCTAACGCCTATGGGAGCGGCCCCGGTGGCCGCCTTGTGTACACACGGGGCTCCCTTACTGGACCGGCTCGAACTTGGAACCATTCCAGGCACAGGCCTTGCTGACTTCTACGGAATCTGAGGGTTTGTCTTGTCCCACCGCGAAGAAGCCTATCGTCGCTTTCCAAACTGGAATGGTGATCTTTTCGCTCGTCTGGAATTCCACTTCAGCGTTGGTCACGGTGCCCGGCGCCCCGACATTCTTTTCCGGCGGTTGGAGCTTTTGAATATCGCGCGGGAAGGAGCCGAGGTTGCGCGACTTGAGCGGAGCCCTCCAGAGCGTCGTGAAGTCTCCGCGCTGGATGCGGCGGATCACCATGTTTACTCCCAGAATCTCAGGTCCCTTGCGGAACGGTTCGCGGGTGATCAGGCACTGGACTCCGTCCCCGATGAGATCGCGCACCTCCGCGGACAGGATTCCGGGATCCATATCTGAAAAGGGAAATTCAAGCTGCGGGCCGCGCACGTATTTTCCAGCCGTGGGCAGGAAGGCCGCGAGCCGCGATTCCGGCAGACCCGGAGACGCTACGAAGCACACGAGCGCCGCGCCCGAAGCTCCTTGCTTCACCAGCCAGCGCGCCACCGCGAAGTTTGGGGCTGCGAAGCCGCTCGGAGGTTCGAGGCTGAGTTGACGCAAGATATCTTCGTCACTAGGGAAGCGGTCGACAGGAAGAATTTCTGCCTGGCTCGCATCCGCCCACCCCTCGACCGAGGCTAACGTCTCAAGCACGGTGATGCGAAGCATGACCCGCGTTCTGCCATTCTTCGATTCGGATCTCATCACCGGCACAAGCGCTCCCCGGTTCAGGCTCAGCGAACTTGTCTTTCGACCTACCACACTCCGCACTACCTCGAGCGGACCTGCTTGGACGTAGCACCACGCAACAGGCTGGCGAGGGCCCTTCTCCTTGGCGGGCAAAGTCCGGACCGCGCTGGCGACCGTGATGACGAGAAAGCCAAGAGCCGCAACTAGGGAGCGCATGTTGTTCCCTATTGTTCACCCGGGACGGGCGTTTGACAAACAAAATCGCGCCGTGCGAGCCTCTCCCGGCGCGCTTCAAAAAAAGAGCCGATAAAAATGCACTTGACAACTGCGGACGCCTCCGTGATGCTTGCCCGCTTGCCCAACCACATTCCGCGGAATGCGAGGAAACATGCGCTCAAAACTCTTGGTGGTGGCCGCCATTCTGGCGGGCTCGTTAATCCTAAAGGCCCAAACCCGGCCCAGCGATCTGAAACCCATTCTGGAGCAGGAGATCCAGCCTGTCCCGGTAGTGGCCTTCCAGTTGAGTCAATACCTGGCGGCGCGAATTCCCAAGCTGCCGTCTCCTGCGTCGGCTGTGCAATGGACTGCCGAGGAAAAGCGCTGGCGCGAGCATATCCTGAAGGATGTCGTCTATCACGGCTGGCCGCGCGAATGGGTGGATGCGGCGCCGAAGTTCGAGGACCTGGGAGTCGTTGAAAGCGGGCATGGCTATCGCTGGCACAAGCTTCGGTTCGAAATCGTGCCGGGGTTCAACTCGACGGCGATTCTCTACGAACCCGAACCCCTGGCCGGACGAGCACCTGCGATTGTGAACGTGAACGGACACGATCCGCTGGGGAACGCCGCCGAGTACAAGCAGAAACGCGCCATCAATTTCGCCAAGCGTGGCATCGTGGCCCTCAACCTGGAATGGATGGGTTGCGGCGAACTCCACCAGCCGGAGAATGCGCACGACTTCGGCGCGCACCTGGACCTGGTGGGCGCTAACGAATTGGGCTTTTTCTTCCTGGCCATGCGTCGAGGCGTGGATTACCTCGCCTCGCTTCCGCAGGTGGACCCAACTCGACTGGGCGTCACGGGCCTTTCCGGAGGCGGCTGGCAGACCATCGTACTGGGCGGGCTCGACCCGAGAATCAAGGTCGCGGTCGAGGTGGCCGGCTTCGGCTCTCTCGAATCGAACATTACGCATCCGGTGGACACGGATGAGATCGAGGAAGATCCCACCGACTTTGACGTGGGATTCGATTACACCATCCTCACCGCCTTGCGCGCCCCACGTCCCACTCTCCTCATCCACAACGCAGAGGATAACTGCTGTTTCCGTGCCGACTTGGTGAAACCGTACATCTATACCGATATCCAGCCCTTCTTCAAACTCTACGGAGCGGAGACGTCCTTCGCATTTCATGAGAATCGTGACCCGGGAACCCACAACTATCAGCTCGATAACCGGGAGACCGCGTACAGGTTTTTCACCACTCACTTCAATCTGCCGGCCGCCACCGCGGAGATTCCCAGCGATGCGGAGATCAAAAGCCGCGAAGAGGTGGTGGTGGGTTTGGCCAAAGACAACCTGACGATCCTTGGGCTGGCGCGAAAGATGGCGGCGGGAATCCAGCGCGATCCTGTCCCCACGGATTCCGCCGCGCGAGCCGCCTGGGCGGCGAGAGAGCGCTCTAAGCTGGTGTCCGACGTGCGGTATAAACCGGTGAACATCGCAAGCGCCTGGAGGATGTGGAACACCAAGAACAAAGGGCTCGAGACCATCTCCTATCGCTTTGACTTCGAGAACCGGCTCACGGCCACAGGCGTTTGGCTGAAGGCCCTCGCTGTGCCCGCCGACGCGCCCGCCACCCTGGTGCTGAACGACAAGGGGAGAAGAGAAGCCGGCGTGGCGGTCTCCGACCGCGTCAATCGCGGGGAACAGGTGCTCGCGCTGGACCCGCTCTTTATGGGCGAGACGATTCCCCAGAAACCCGACCCGACGGATTGGGAGTTGCTGGTTGCGACCACCGGCGACCGGCCGCTCGGAATCGAGGCGGGTCAGGTGATTGCGGCTGCAAAGTGGCTTCGGCAGATCTCGGGGCAGCACTCCGTGCGCCTCGAAACCAGCGGGATCCGGAGCGAGGTGGCGGGCCTCGTCGCCGCGGCGCTCGAACCCTCGCTCTTTTCCGAGCAGGTGAGCCGCCAGGCGATGTCTAGCCTAGGCTTCCTGCTGGAGACGCCTGTCATCTTCCGAGCTGCGCCGGAGCTTTTCTGTCTCGACCTGTTCAAAGACTTTGATATCGATCGCCTCGTCGCCCTGGCAACGCCGACCACAGTGGCGATGCGCGACTACGCCCAGCCGTCGGCCTTTAAGATGCCGCCGCTAGAGCCAGAGGATCAATAAATATTCCTCGAATCGGCTTCCCATTCTCCTAATCTCCTGGAAGCCGAGTTTAGAAGCGGCAGTCCATGCGACCCTGTCGCTGGACGACTTCGTAATCCTTGGCGATCACGTTTTGGAACTCCGGGGAGACGTCGTCCCAGTCGAGCACATCGACGCGAAAAGGGAGATCGGATTCCTCAAAGGCTTCCTTGAGGTGGCGCAGAGTATCAGGCTTTAGCCTGCCCGGCGCGACAACTGCCAAGTCAAGGTCGGAGTATTTCTTCACGGTCCCACTCACGCGAGAACCGAAGGCGCGGACTTCGTAGTTGGGGACATGACGGCTGAGGATGGCGCGGACTGTCTCGAGATGCTGAGGGGGAAGGTCAATCATTGCGCGCTTCCAAGGCCGCCAGCAGGCGCGCGGCGTCACGAGCAAACGCGTGGGCGGTGTTGTAGACCGTCTCCGCGATCTCGGGCTGATAGATGTGGGAGGTCAGATTCCGCGCTTCGTGATAGCGCATCCATTGCTCGACGTCGTCCAGCAGGCGATTCTCCGCGGCGAGGCGGAAAAGTTCGCGCCGCGTTACGCCATCGGCGACTCCGGCGCTGATGTTTGTTTCCAACCAGCGCTTGATGAATTTCCAACAAAGTTCGTAAGTGAATTCAAAGTGCTTGACTACACCGGCCTTGATGGCGTTGCGGGCCACGTCATCGAGATTGTTCATGAACTCGACATCGTCGCTCTTGGCCAGTACGGCGGCGAAGGCGGAAACTGCTTTCTGCAAGCTGTCGAGCACCAATGCCACACCGCCCTCCTGGACCATCCCACGTCAATATTATTTGACCACTAGCGCTTCTGATTCCGCAAGTAATTCTCGACCACTTGGGCGTCAGCGGTAGAGAGTGCAGGCACGGCTTTGTGGAACATCCACATGAAATGATCGACCTCTTCGGGCGCCATGGGATGGCCGATATTTTCGCCATCGGGTTTGCCTGGAACGGGCCGATTAGAGTTTGCAATCAGTTCGCTGTGCTCGTCGAGGAAGGCGAAAAAGGGCAGGCCGGTGCTCTTCGATCCGAATTGGGCCTCGATCGCCTCGCCGCCAGGCGTGTTCTGACTGGCCTTGTCGCCGCGCTCCTGGACGTCGATGCGCGCGACGACAAAGTGCCGGGCGAAGATGGGCTGGATGGTGGGAGCCTCGATAAACCTATCGAGGCGCTTGCACCACCCACACCAGGAGGCGCCGAAAATCAAAAAGACCTTTCGGTGCTGCGCGGCGGCTTGCGCTTTGGCGTTGTCGAGCACCTGTTGGGCGGTAGGCGGGCCGGCCGCCGTCAACCCCGCAATTCCAATAAGTAAGACCAGTGCTGCCGTACGAAATGTGGCTTTCATGGCGGGGGATTCTACGGCTTAGCGGCGCGACGTGTCAATTAGGTTTGTAAAACCGGGCAGGGCGGCCACAAGGGCCGCCCCTACGATCCGGTTTGTCAAGGCAAAGTAGAAATGTCCTAATCCCAGCAAAGTAGAAATGTCCTGTTCTTAGCAAAGTAGAAAGTTCCGTTTTTCGTTCTTTGGCGGCTAACCGGAGGAGCCCGTAGGGCGAC
>JBELAJ010000422.1:0-7379 GCA_049508935.1 Terriglobia bacterium
CCCAGGAGGCTGCCCAAACCCCGCCACCGAGATTGAAAATGTAGTGCCGACCTTTGAGATCCCTTCGCTAAAAACAAGGCACTTACCCATAGCCTAACCCCTCAAATGCGAAAGTTCGGCTAGTCTGAAGGTAGCGCCGACCTGCAGGTCGGCATGTGCTGGCCTGAAGGCCAGCGCTACGGGTTAGATCAAGAAGGTACGGGAAGTGGCGTTCTGCGGCAGCGCCGAAATGATCTCAGGTTCCCCCGTGGCAGCCCGCAATCCCCGGCGGTTTATCGGGGTTGTCCCGATCGCGGCTTACGCTGTAGCAATCAGCTTTTTCGTATTTTGCGCCATCCCAGCGGTACACGTTAAACAACGCCTCGTAGGCGCTCATGTGCCAGGAAGTGGCCACGTCCCGGAACCCGTGGCTCGATGTGTTCCGCACCAGGAAGGCGCCACCGGCATCCAGCACCAGTCGTAACCGTTCGCGTTGCCGGACGAAGACCAAATACCGGCAGTTTCCGCTGGCGCCGCAGAACAGCCTCGGCCCTTGCACCAAAACCTGCTGTCCCCTGCCCGCAGCAAGCTCAATGAACCCGACGCGAGCGCCCATCACGGTTTCATGTTCTTCCGCTCGCTGCGCATCAGTGAAGGAGTCGTGGACAACCGGGTTATCGAGCAGCCGGTAGATCTCGACGCGCTCCTTTGCCGAGAGCGGCGCGTCGGCCAGTGAATAGGCAAGCTTCCGGTCTGCATCCCGAGCGTTGCCCGGCTTCCAGTCGTCACGCGGACTCTGCCCCAAGACGGCTCCGCCGGTCAGGACTAAAAAGAGGCAGATGGAGGGGATGGCACGCCTACTTTCCAACATATTTCTCCGGGTCCTGATCGAATTTGGCTTTGCAAGCTTTAGCGCAGAAGTAAATCGTCTGTCCCTTGTATTCGCTGGTGGCTGCAGCCTTTTCGGAATCGATGGTCATTTTGCAGACCGGGTCAACAACCATCATGACTTCGCCTCGAGATCTGGAATATTCAGGAACGGGTTAGTTCGAACACGGTGATTTCAGGAGGAGCATCGAACCGAATCGGCACGCCGATGGTTCCGATGCCTCGATTGACGTAGAGTTGGCCCCCGGGTTTCTCAAACCATCCCCGAACGTAGGATGTGATGAGGCGGCTGGGCGAGAGTTCCGGACTGATAAACTCGAGCGTGACCTGGCCTCCGTGGGTATGCCCTGCCAGGCTGAGGTCGATTCCGTATGCGGCCGCGCGGTCGAAAGTGTTGGGGTTGTGGCTGAGAAGAATGTTGGCTGTGTCGGGCGCCATCAGACGATCCACGCCCAGAAGGTATTCGCGCACCAGGCGCTGGTTGTTTGGTCCCATGCGAGTGCTCGACTCGTAATCCACTCCCAGCAGGTTGATGAATTCACTCCCGGACGCAATCTGAGCCCGCTCCTGCCGCAGGATACGAATTCCCCTCGAGGCAAAAAGGTGCGTGATGGAATCCTCCACTTTCGCCCACATCTCGTGATTGCCGAGGCAGCCATACACGCCAAAGGGAGCCTTGACTTCCGCCAGCACATCCACAACCGCCGATTGAGTGGAGGGATCCCAGGTAACAAAGTCGCCCGTGAGCGCAGCCAAGTCCGGCTTGAGCCCGTTGGCGATCCCCACGTAGCGTCGAATCTCATCGGCGGGCATGAACGCGCCAATGTGAATATCCGAAAGCTGTGCAATCCGGAAACCCTCGAAGGCTCGCGGCAGCCGCGGAATCTTGATTCGCCGGTGAGAGATTTCGAGGTTCAACCGTTCATAGAACATCCCGTAGGCGCCCGCCACGAAGGGAGCCGTACTGATCGCCACGGCGGTTCGCTCCAGGAAGCGGCGCCGCGCGAGCGAAACAGGACCGGGCAGCGGTACGGCTCGGCTGGCGCTCGCGACCCGTCGGTATAGCCAGCGCGCCCCCTGGGCAATGCGGTCACCCAACCCAATGAGGACGGCGATTAAAAAGCCCAATAAGGAGCAGAAAATCCACCACTGAAAGGGCGCCTGGAGCAGTGCGGCTCGCAAAGTGAGGTGGGTGGGCTCGGTGCTTCGCACGGCGCCGCGGATCCAACCCCAAACATGCGCCTGCTGCAGGGCCCCGCGCATCGTCAGATCCGTAGCCCCTGCGCTTCGTACCCTCTCGCCGATCATCGCAATCCTGTTGAGAACGAACACGATCCAGGATGGCAGGAGGTTATAGGATAACACCAGAACATAAGCTACTAAAGCTGCCACGAGAACTCTGCGGCGCCAGGCGGAGCTGGGAATTAGGGATATCGCCCAACCTCGAAACTGCTTGACCCAGAAAATCTGACTGGCAACGAGAATTAGTACTCCAGCGCTAGCGATCAAAAAACCTTGCACCATATCGACTCGGACCCACGCTCCTCTTCGCTTTAGTATACATTGCTTTACCCCAGGAATTGTGGATTTTGATGGGGAGGCCGATACCCATCTGCCGTAACTGGCAGCCTTAGCCTTTAAATGCTGCGGAATGACCGTTTAAGGCTGTGATCCCCGGGGCGCAGGGGACGAAGTATCGCCGTAGGTCGTTCAAATCACAACTGCCGAGGCTTCCCGGCTTCTGCGGCGCGAATGTCCGATGTCAATCGGACCCGAAATCGGACCTCGTTTTGCTCAGAGTGATAGGCTGCGGGCGTTTTTCCGCAGCCGGGGAGGCTGGCGCATGCCGACTCCGAGACGAAGTCGGCAGCACAAGCTCACATTTTGTGGTTTATAAGCGTTGTCCATTGACTTTCTAGTATGAGTGAGCTAGACTATAGAGTTGGCTCATGCATTTTTTCGACTCATAATCGAGGAAAATCATGTCTTTTCAGATAGGCGATAAGGTTGTCTATCCGAACCAAGGTGTGGGCATCGTCGAGCAAATCTCCACCCGGAACCTGACGGGGCAGCCCCAAATGTTTTATCTTCTTCGGCTTGCATCGGGCAGCATGCGGGTGATTGTACCCATCAGCAGCGTGGTCAACGTGGGCCTGCGCAGGGTGACCAGAAGCAGCGAAATCACCAACATCGTTGATTACCTGCAGAAGGGGCGCAGTAAGGCTGCTCAGGACTGGAAGGGCCGCTTCAAGGAGAATTCCGAGAAGATGCGCAACGGCTCACTCCAACAAGTGGCCGAAGTGTTGAAAACTCTCATCATTCTGAACCAGGCCAAGCCTCTGTCTTTTCGCGAGAAGAAGATGATGGATCGCGCCTGGCAACTTCTGGTGGACGAGATTGCGGTGGCGCGCGGGACCTCGAAGGAGACAGTGGAAGGCCAACTCGTTCGGGCTCTCAATAAGTCGAATCTGAAGGCACCTCTTCCTAGCTAAGGCTGTCTGCCTCTTCTTTTCGAATGTCCTTGTAACCCCTTCCCTGTGTCGGAGTGTCCCCGCCCAGCTAGGACCGATGATTACCTTGGCTTACGTCATGGTGTCCATGAGTCCATGAACGTCAGCGTGGTCATTCGTCAGGGGCTGCAGTGTGCGGAGTTCCTCGGCAGCACTGAGAGCACCATCGGACCGATGCGGGACCTCAGACTCGCTTTTCATTCCACAAAAGTCTTAGGTGGTGATCGATGAGCAGACGAAACGTGAAATTGCACCGGCTAGCGGTAGCTGCCTGCCTCCCGGTAATACTGTTGTCCCCACTGCTCACCGCCCATTTATATACTTGCGTGGGGAAGGGAGCGGTATCAGCCGCCACGGCGCAAAACGCAAGGGAAAGTGGGGAGACCATTAGTTTGGCGGCGACGGAAGCTCCGCGGGGTCAATTCATGGCCCTCGACGCAAACAAATCTCACCTCGTGAACACGTTTACGAACAAGCCCGTGTTCATCACCGGCGAGGCAGCATGGTCCTTAATTGCCCAACCCTCCGACGCAGACGTTGATACTTATCTCGAGGACCGCGCCTCGCGGGGATTCAATGCCATTATCGTCAATTTGATCGAGCACCAGTATTCCGACCACGCTCCAGCGGATTATTACGGTGACGCGCCCTTCAGTGGCCCCAGTTTTTCAATCCCCAACGAGCGTTACTTCGCCCATGCGGATTCCGTCATCCGGCGCGCCGCAGCGAAGGGGACCACGGTGTTTTTGTTTCCCGTGTATCTCGGTTACGGCTCCGGCGCCTGCAATAAGAGCAACGAAGGTTGGGGAACCGACATGGAAAATACCTCCGACGATGTAATGAGAGCTTGGGGCGTCTACGTCGGGAATCGCTACAAGTCTTTCCCAAACATCGTCTACGTTATTGGGTGTGATGCCGACCCGCGCACCTGCTCGCCGTCGCTCGTGGGAAAGCTGAACGATGTGGCTACGGGGATCAAGTCCGCCGATTCCGTGCGTCTGATGACCGCCGACAACGCCGGCCAGCAGTCCGCACTAGATGTCTGGTCCGGATATCCCTGGCTGGATATCAACCTCATGTACAATTCCTCGGACCCCGGCAAGCTGAATTTCGAATACACGCGCCCTGATTTTCTGCCGTTCTTTATGGACGAGGACGAGTACGAGAACGAGCATCAAACCACTCCAGTCCGATTACGCACCCGGCAATATTGGAGCGTACTGAGCGGCGCATATCTGGGAAGCTTCATTGGCAACAACCCCATCTGGTGCTTCGGCGAAACTAATCCGGCTTCCGCGGTACCGTGCGTAAACACGAAGTACTGGAAGAGTGAGTTGAGCTCGGCGGGATCGGTGGGGCAGTCGTGGTTTGGCAAGCTCTTCCGTTCCCGGGAGCATTGGCGATTGGCGCCGGATATCAATCATACGGCCGTCACGGCAGGATATGGCTCGGGCCCGACTTTGACGACAACGGCGCGGACAAGCGACGGCCAAACCATCATCGCCTACATCCCAAACGGGAACGCCACAACCATTAGCGTGAATATGAGCAAAATCACAAGCACGGACGAGAGTGCGAAGTGTTGGTGGTTCAAGCCGAGTAACGGCTCCACCACTTGGATCGGGAATTTTCCGAACTCGGGAACCCACGACTTCACACCCCCGGATACAAACGATTGGGTGTTAGTCATTGATGACGCGAAGGCTGACCTGCCGGCGCCCGGGAGCGCCGATTTGTGAGAATGAACCGACCAAACCTTCTCCGTACTCCTGCGTCTAATTGAGGAAGAACTAAAACTCGTGGGAGGTGCTGCCTATGGGCGCTTGGGCTGGAGAAATCCGCTATGCCGTGCGAGTGCTGGTGAAGAATCCGGTTTTTACGGCGGTCTCGGTGCTAACCCTGGCGCTCGGCATCGGAGCCAATACCGCGATCTTTACACTACTCGACCAGGTTCTGCTGCGCCTGCTGCCCGTGAAGGATCCGCAACAGTTGGTGCTGCTCACCATGCGTGGCCAACACTACGGCAGCAACTGGGGAGGCAACGCCATCTCCTACCCGATGTACCGGGACTTCCAATCGCATAACGAGGTCTTTTCGGGCATGTTCTGCCGCTTCCCGACCTCGGCGAGCTTGACGGCGGGAGAGCGAGCAGAGCGCGTGGACGTAGAACTGGTCTCAGGTACGTATTTCAGCGTTCTGGGCGTGCGCATGGCCGTGGGCCGCCCGTTCACGCCGGAAGAGGATCGCACCCCAGATGGCGCTCCCCTGGTGATTCTGAATTACAGCTACTGGAAGCAGCGGTTCGGGGGCGATCCGGGGATTCTGGGAAAGAAGCTGACGCTGAATAAGCACGACATGACCGTCATCGGCGTAGCAGAAGCCGGCTTTGACGGTGTGGAGCTTGGATTCTCGCCCCACGTCTTCATCCCGGTGATGATGCAGCACGAGATGGTGATTGTCCCCAACGACTTTCTCACCGACCGCCGCCAGCGCTGGGTGAACGCCTTTGGGCGCTTGAAGCCGGGGGTGACCGAGACGCAGGCGAAGGCGTCCCTCGCGCCGTTCATGCATTCCATGCTGGAAAATGAAGTTCGAGAGGCCGCGTTCAACCACGCCTCCGCCTACGATCGCGAGCAGTTCCTCAAATGCTACATCGACCTGTTGCCAGGCTCACAAGGCCGAGCATCCTTCCGGCAAGAGCTCTCCACCCCACTGTGGGTGTTAATGGCGATTACCGGCGTGGTGCTGCTGATTACTTGCGCCAATCTCGCCAACCTGCTGCTGGCACGCGCGAGCGGCCGGCAACGGGAAATCGCGGTAAGGATGGCGATTGGCGCTGGCCGCGGCCGAATCGTCAGACAGCTTTTAGCGGAAACGATCTGCCTATCCTTTCTGGGCGCCGTTGCAGGGCTGGCGCTGGCTTTTGCTGCGGACAAAGGTCTGATGACTCTCTATTTGCCGTCCGATTCGACAGGCTTGAGTATCTCTGCTGCGCCCGACCTTCGCATTCTCCTCTTCACGCTGGCCGTCACCCTTTTGACGGGAATCATGTTTGGCCTCGCGCCGGCGCTGAGGACCACTCGGCCGGACATTTCACGGACGCTGAAAGACGAAGGCGGGGCGGTGGTGGGCGGGGGACACGGCAAACTGCGCAACGCACTGGTGGTGGCGCAAGTCTCGCTCTCCTTGTTGCTGCTGATCGGCGCCGGACTGTTTCTGCGGACGCTCAATAATCTCAGCAGCCTCGGTCCGGGCTTCCCGGCGGAACGGCTGGTGGGTTTTCAAATCGACCCCTCGCGGAGCGGCTACACACCCGAGCGAGCCAAAGTCTTCTACCAACAATTGACGGATAGCCTAGGCTCGATTCCCGGCGTTCAATCCGTGGGGCTGGCGGCGATGCGTATCCTCGAAAACAACGAATGGGACAGCAGCGTGACGGTGGAGGGCTATAATCCCGCGACGCCCAAAGATCGCCCCGAACCTTACATGAACATGATCAGCCCCAACTATTTCGCGACGCTCGGGGTGCCCATCGTGCTGGGCCGGGACTTCACGGTCAATGACAACCGCGAGGTCAAGGCCGGTCCCCGGCCGGATGAGTGGACTCCCACAGCCGTGATGATCAACGAGAAGTTTGCGCGGCTCTATTTCCAGGGGCGGAATCCCATCGGCCGCCACATGGGCTTCGGAGAGGATCCCGGAACGCACACCGATATGGAGGTCATCGGCGTGGTGAAAGACATCAAGTATACCAACCTGCGCGACGAAATCCCCGCCCAGGCCTACGTTCCGTACCTCGGCAGCCACTTCCTCGGCAGCATGACCGTCTACCTCCGAACCCTCGGCGACCCCCAGCAGGTGATGCCGTCCGTACGCGCCAAGGTCCGCGAACTCGACGCGAACATGCCGATCTACGATATGCGCACCACGGAAGCGTCGATCAGCAACTCGCTTTCCACCGAACGGATGATCGCCAGCCTCTCTTCCGTCTTCGGGTCGCTC
>JBELAJ010000423.1:0-7359 GCA_049508935.1 Terriglobia bacterium
CAGCTCGGCGTCGGGCAGTGGAAACTTGGTTACAGAGAAACGGAGTGATCACCATCACTCAGAACAAAAAAGTGTTACCCATTTTCCCAGAAAAAACTGCTCATAATTAGGTTGCCCCCACATGGACCGTGATGGCGTACGCCAGGTCGATGCGGTGGAAATCCTCTTCCGTGATTTCGTGTCGTACCCCGTCAAGGGAGCACAACACGGTTTGCCTTCCATTTGAATTCAGCACGCCGTCGATTCTGCCCAGCGAGCCGTTCCACAGCCCCTTTTCATAATCGTTCACAAGATAAATGATGGGATCACCCTCGGAGAATCCCCACCCTTCCAGCTTCGGCTTCGTGGCGGAAGCGATCGCGTGCAGCGTCGCATTGATGCTCCTTGTCCCGCTGGCCCCTCGCTTGGTCACGCCGAGGATTTGCGTATCTTCACAGCCACGCCACTCAGCGAGGACAGCAAGAATCTGATCCATGACGTCGCCGGCCTCGATGAAGCTGACACCGGCCGAGAGACCGTCGAAGGACGGCAGTGACGGCACAATACCGTGCCGGATGTCGCGCGCGACCTGGGGGATGCCGGTCGATTGCGCCTGCCGGTGGACCTCAACAAGCTCGACTTTCGGGATAGAGGGGCTCGTGGCGAGGACCGGAAAGACGAGACCGAAGCCGATGGGCGGCAGCTGGTAGGGATCGCCAACCAGAAGCAGGCGAGCGCGGGCCGGCAGAGCCCGAACTATGCTGTATATCAGCGGCAAGTCGAGCATAGAGGACTCGTCAATGATGACCAGCGGCTCACTTTCCGGATTGACGCTGCCTTGGTCGGCCGCCAGCAGAAAGGCGGCAATGGTCGATGCGGGGCGTCCACTGGCCTCACGGAGGCGTTGGGCTGCGCGCCCGCTGAGAGCCATTTGCACAACAGGCACGGCGACTTGCTCAGCGACCCGGTGGATGACCTGAAGCACGGTCGTCTTGCCGGTTCCAGCTCCGCCCGTAAGAACACTGAGCGGGTGATGGAGTGCCATCTCCACGCCGTGTCGCTGCCCGGCGTTCAGTCGCAGCCCCGTATCTTTCTCAAAGCTGGCGATCGCTTCGGCAACGATGTGCGGGATGTTGTGCGAGAATAGATTCCGCTCCGGTCCGGGGGCGCCAGCCAACAGCTCGCGGAGATAGTTCGTGATGGTTTTTTCCATCGCAGCGGCGCCGAGAGGCTGGTAACCATCTCCAGAGGCAACGATCGCCTGCTCGCCAAGCGCTCGATTCACGGCCGCCTGCGCTACGCCGATACTACGCGTCCCCAATTCGAGGCACACGCCGTCCAAGAGCATCACGCCGGGCGTTACCGTGTGCTTGGCGTCCAGCCGTTTGTACAGGCAGGCTTCGACGGCAGCAACCTGTCGTCGTGGATCGTCGTGAGTCACACCCAGCGCACGCGCCGCTCGGTCCACTTTCTCCCAACTTGCAAACGCCAGCATCCGATAAGGATTCTCCTTCAATTTCGTCAGGGCATCGCCCGGCCAGATCTTACGAACCTTGTCAGCCAGGCGAGCCTCGAAGCCGCGGGCATCGAGAAACGAGATGAGGTCGGCCTCTTCGGCGACCGCCTGCCAAGCCTCCACGACTCTCTGCGCGCTGTCCTCCGAAAGCACATAGGTGAGTTTTTCGAGGTCCCCTCGGCTCAGTATTTCATAGAGGTCCGACCCGAAGTTTTTCCACAATCGCGTCGCCTTGGCTTCTCCGATGCCCAAGCCGTCGAAGGCTGGATGTCCTCCGAGGAAGTCGATGATGAGTTGGCCGCGGGGTTGAATCAGGGAGGCCTGTTCCACATAAACCTGGTTTCCGTATTGCGGATGGCCACGGACTTCGCCTGTCAGTGACCAAGTCTCTCCCACCACGGGAGCACGGCAGATATGATTCGAGCCCGCAACGAAGCGCAGACGCTTGCCCGCAGCATCGCGCCCCAAAAAGATCGCGCCGCCGCGAGGGCCAGGATAGACGGTCGTGATGGTCGCCACCGCCGAGATTCTCACGGGATCACCCGCCGACCCGATTGGAGAACATCCTCCTCAATCACTCGGTAACGGGTCAGTTTTTGCTCGGCTGCTGTCAGCCGCTTACGCAGGTCCTCGTTCTCCGCCTTCACGCCCGCCAGTTGCTGCTCAAGCTGGAGAATGCGGCGTTCCTTGATGTCGAGTTGCCGCTGGGCGCGGGCAAAGCCTATCGACTCCTGTTTGCCATCATCAAGGCCACCGATGAACTTGGCCAACAAGCGCTTCACACCGGCATTGGTGTAGAAGACATTCCTGAGCACGCCCGAAGCCTCGGCAATGGCGGTGATGTTGGGGCGGCCATCCTGGAGCGGAAGCGGCTGCCCAGCCCCCTTCAGATCGGCGAGATAGCGGCGAACCTTGGCCATATTCTCCTCGCCCCGTTCCCGGCCGGATAATCGATCAATCTTCATGCATGGCCACCACCTTCAACGGAGTGCGCCCAGCGGCTTGAATCCGGCTGATTTCCTCGCGGAGAGAGGCGTTCTGGCGCTCGTAAACTGCCATTCGCTCGGCTCTATGCCTTTCCTCGAGAACCTGCTGGCCGATGCGATTGATTTCCAGGGCCAGCAACCGGTTTTGGTCCCGCAACCTTTCGACCTCGTTCCGCAGTTCAGCGATCTTCTCTTCTTTCGCGTCGGAAAGGGTTACCGCCTGCCGATGTTTGTTTCTAAGTTCCTCGAAGCGGTTGTTGATCTCCGGGAACACCCATTCACCGCTTGGCAGCTTTCGGACCACAGTGTTGATGTTGACGCTGGCTTCCCGCGCCAGCGACGTCTTGCTCCACTTGAATTCCCGTCCGACCACGACCGTTTGACCACTCTCCATCCGGTTCAGTGCTTCGAGCAACTTCAACCGGGTTTTGACGGGGCGCTCGGCGTGGTACCGGCGCAGGCCTGCCGTTTTCTTCGCTGAGGCTTTCATGCCAGATCCCGCAGGATTTTGCTGCTGACCGCGTGGATATCCTGGAGCGCTTTCTGGTAAGGTTCCGCCTTGGGCTTGAGTGCCATCAGATCCTCGCAGTCACGTCGAACCTTTTCCCAGTGAGGTCTGTGCTCCGGAGTGATGACGGAGTTTGTGCAGGCCCCCGGGTTGCAGCGTTTGAGAAGTGGCTGATTTCCCTGCGTGCAAAGCGCCGACTCAGGGCGGAACCAGCAGTAATTCGACGCCGCGCACGGATAGACCTGCTGCCCCGACTCCACCAGATTGCCAATCATTTCCTTGCGCAGGTGCGCACCTGCCTCTCCTCGAAATTCTTGAGGCAAGCGACCGTCGGTAATGGCCTCATCAATCTTCCTCTTTAGCCGGGCGCCGCCGGGACCCGCCATGCGCTCGGCCCGCAGGGCCTTGTCGAAACTCTCAATCCAGATAAAGCTGCGTCGCGGCCGTCGGTCGGATGCTCGCCAGCGTACACCGCGGCAACCCGTGACGGTCTAGGAATTCCCGAAAGTGCCGCGGCACCCATGTCCCCTGCGTACCGGGCGAGACGAGCCTGCTTTTGACGTGATGGGGGATTCGACAGAGGTAGAGAAAGAGTTTTGTGCATTCCGGTCGACTCGCTCCCGCCGCCAACGGCTCTGTAAATTGGCGCAGGAACTGAATTAGTTCTACCACCCCCATCTGGTTCCGATGATCGGCGCGATGCAATTGCTTCTGCTGCTTGCCAGCCCGCGGCTTGTCCCAGGTACAGTAGAAAAGGTTGTCATCGAATTCATGGGGGCTCAGGCAGTCTCTGTCGAGACCGTACAATGCTTGTGCATTGATGCCCGTGCGCGCGGCAATGACCACCATGAACGGGATCAGATGCTTGGCGCCGGTAGGTACGTCTCCCGGCTGATAAATCTCCCGTATCCGCTGAATATCGGCCCTCGCTGCAGCCAGGAGCTTCCGGAAGTCGGACTGTGTAAGGGCCCTCGACTCGGTGCGATCGTTATCTGATCCCGCAAATAGGTTTCGCGGGATGGAGAAAACTTCGGCGAACTCTTTGGGGTACAGCCGTCGTGACTTGCGCAGGAAATAGCAGCAGGCCGCGAAAAGACCGGCAGCCGATCTCCGTTTCAGACCGCGTCGAGCCATCAGCCAGACTGCAAACTCTTTCAACAGGTCCGCGCTGAGATCTTGAGCAGTTTGTACGTCTGGCTGGGTTTGGCTGCGGTAGTTGAGAAATCGATGGAATAGCCTCAGCGTGCCCACCGCTCTATGCGCCGTTGCCCATCGGGGTTGAGGCTGATGGATCATCCAGAAGCTGTTGGCCAACACCCTGGCCAACGCAGGGCGAGACGAAAGAAAGGTCAGATTTACGGAAAAGGGCCAGCCACCGGGCGGCTCGAAAGTTTGCACGAGCGGGGCATTCTCGGCATGCCACTGGACAAGGGCATGTTTCCGAAGAGTTGCCTCCCCCACCGAGCTCCATCGCCTTCCTGTGCCGACTTTTCGCGTAGATTATCCTTCCAGCAACCGATCGACGAAGCTGTTGTGAGATTCAATCACTTCACTTCGCATCTGCTCAGTAGGATGTAGGTATCTTTCCGTCGTCGCCATATGTGCGTGCCCCAGTTCGATCTGCACCACCTTCAGCGGATTCGGGGCACCGATGTCCTCCAGGTAAGTCAATCGTTCCACGGCATAGCAGTGCCTCAAAAGATGAGGCCAAATGTGCAAACCCGTCCGCTTGTAATTGGTCGAAAACGCACGATTTATTGCCGAGGTTTGCAAGGGCTTTCCCGCCCGCCCCACAAATAAACTGTCGGGGCCTTCCCCGCTACTACTTACGCGGCGCCAGCGTTCCATATGGATGTACCTGTCAATAGAGCGAAGCAATCGCACCGGAAAGAGGACCGCTCTCTGCTTCTGCCCCTTACCCGTAATCTTGATGGCGACGGTCTCCTTTTCAATTAAGCCCGGATCCTCGGGAAGCGCATTCAGTGGCAGCGAGCACACCTCCGCAGATCGTATGCCTGTCAGCCACATGATCTCGGCTATGAGTTGATCCCGCCATCCCCGAAAGCTTTTTATGAAACGCCGCACCTCTTGCCGGGATAAAATTGATAATTCCTCTCGCGGGTCCCGTAGTCTCAAAGTGTTCTTGAGCAACAGGTGACAAGTCGGGTGGGTCCGGGGGAAGAGATTGGCGTCGACATCGTAAGAAATTCGAGCGGACTCCAGCTCGAAAGGAAGTGCATCAACCCAGCCCTTACGGTGGGCCAGCTTGTAGAATTGGCAGATCACGGTCACTTTGTGATTGATGGAGCTTCGTTTCAGCGGCCGGCCTGTCGGCGAACTCGACTCTGATGCAAGAATGTTCCGGTAGGTCGCGAGATTAAGTTCGCTGGCACGCCTCCAGTCCAAATTGACCCGATCGCAAAAACTCAACCAATCCGCCAACTGATAGGCGTAACTCCTCCAAGTGCGCGGAGAGTTGGTCTTGCCGCTGACCACGCTCAACCTTGCCAGAAAAGCGTTCGGCTCGACTTCCCACCTCATCTGGGAGTCCAGAAGAAACGGTCGCGAGTCCGCATCGAAGAACACGTGCATATAGCCATGAGACGGACTCTGACCCGATCAGTTAGGGGGATGCGCCCGAAAGCCGGATGATGCATGACTCCGGACAGGTGGACATAAATCTGGCTTATGGGAGCCCCAACCCTGGAAGACGCTATTTATTCAAATTAAACATATAAGAAAAAATGCTGAGATAATACATGGATTTAGGAAACTCGGCGTCGAGCGGACAGTTTGTGTTGGGCGAACCGTTAAACTGCCACAACAAACGGTCGCGAACTCGCCTGAGGATAATCGGAGAACTGTATCCAGAAATGGTGGACGAGACTCTGGACGAGGATAACGAACCGAGTTGTAGCGCGATGGAGGCTCTCGAAAGGCAATGGCCATTTGTGAATACTGCCCTTGCACAGCATGCTTTGGCGCTGCTCGCCCGCTTGTTCCGCCATGGCGAGATCACCTATCATGGGGCCTTCGTCGACGTGGCCGCAGCGCGTGCTACACCGTTGCCGGTGAATCCTAAACTCTGGCGCAGAGTGCGAAGGCGGGGAATCAGCGCGAAATCCCCTGATGGACCAGAGCGCCATAAGGCATGCTGAAATGGAGCCCCGAAGCGTCTGCACTGGCTGAGCCGGCGTGAGCAGCTTGCGCGAGATTTCATCCAGCATCCATTCGGGAAGCTAAGGTTTAGAGTATAATGGTCACTAGGGTGACCACCATGAAGATCAGTACAGTTCGGGAGTTCCGAGACGGGGCAACAGGGCTGCTCCGGTCGAAGGATCCTGTGTTAGTTACGCGGCGGGGCAGGCTGGCGGGCGTGTTCTTTCCATGCCCCCAAGAGACGCTGCCACTGGAACTCAAGCGGGAGGTCTTCGGCATGCTGAGCCGGGTCATCGCGCGCCAAATCAAGCGGCGGGGGCTCAGCGAGGGAGAGGTACTCGCCGATTTCGAGCGATGGCGGAAGGAGCGCCGTGCGACTCGCCGCGGACGCTAATGTTCTTCTCTCGGCGGTTCTGGGTGGTCGCGCCAGGCTGATCCTTGAACACCCTCAGGTTGAGGAAATTCTGGCCGTTGACCAAATCATGGCTGAAGTCGAAGAGTATGCTGGAGTTTTGGCGAGAAAAAAGCGCCTCGCCGAAGACCTGGTGCTTCTCGCGGTCGGTACATTACCTGTGACCGTGGTCGGGCGGACAGACTATGCGGCGGCGATCCCGGAAGCGAAGAAACGCATTGAGCCACGCGACCCGGATGATGTAGAACTCCTGGCCCTCGCCCTCGCTTTCAATATCCCGGTCTGGTCTAATGATAAGGACTTCGAGGACGCGGGTATCCAGTGGCTGACGACTGAAAAGCTGCTACAGCACCTGGGTATAACCGACAGGCCCTGAAACCACCATCATGTCCCTATAACTTCTACGGCCTTCGCGGGTTCTCCTAGCTTGGCACGCAGCTCTTTCACCCATCCGCGCGGGTCCACTCCGTGCACGATCCGGCACAGGAAACCCAACCGCTCGGCAACGTTGTTGCGGTTGGCGCGAATGTCTTCTTTGTTGGTCCGCACGTACATAGCAAGGAAAGTTTCCATACTGGCAGGCTTCGCAAACAAATAAGTCGCGTGACCCAACTGCGGGGTCTCAACCACCGCGCCGGCCATGGTGTCGAAAATATATTCAGTCCTCTAGAGCGGGTAGCGGGTAGCGCATCTATAAGGTCATCGGCGTTGTCAACTAGAATCTGTCGGCCCAGCACCTCTTTTTGAAAAACACTGGCACCGCCTGCGGGACGCGTGACACGCGCCGGTGGTTGCTTCG
>JBELAJ010000424.1:0-7356 GCA_049508935.1 Terriglobia bacterium
CAAGGAATTGCGTCACGCTTTCTTTCCAAAGTCGGGTATTCCAAGGTATGGTCTTCATGCGCCCATGCTACGCCATCCGGGGGAGCAATGCAAGAACTACTTAACATAGTCATACTAGGCGCATAATGAAAAGCCATGTCACTGACGACTAAGCTGTGCATGCTCTTGATCGCTTTAGTCAGCGCGTCCGTTCCTCTAACAGTCACCCTTGAGCTTGGCGGGCGCGCCAGCGCGGCGCAGGGCTCCAAGCTGATTGCCTTGACCTTCGATGATGGTCCCAAACCTTATGTGTTGATGGGTACACGCACGGGGAAGGGAGTTTCCTCGCCGAGCCTGCTCGCTTTACTCGATCAGCAAAACGTAAAGGCTACGTTCTTTGTGATGGGTTGGAGGCTCTCGAAAAACGCCGACGCGAAGTGCCGCCAGGACGACGGTGGGGTTTGCCGCGAGGCGGCCGAGGAAGAGCACCGCCGCGGGCACGAGATCGAGAATCACACTTTCGGCCACGGCGACTTCCGCCTCATGGTGAAACGATACGGCGAAGATTGGGTGCTGAACGACATTGATAAAGCTTCAACGATCATCCAGAGTGTTACCGGAGTCAAACCCTCTTACCTGCGCCCCCCGGACTGGACCATCTGGCCTGAACTCCAGAAAAAGATCGAGGCGCGCGGCTACCACGTCATGACAAGGTCCAGAGACGTTGCCCCGGCACTGCGCGACGTTGACTCCGAGGACTACTTCTGCGCGGGCCGCAGCCTGGCCAAGTGCCCCAAGCCGTCAGACTATGACTACGTTTTGCGCAGCATCACCCAGCGTGAGCGACAGGGCGTTGAACAGCATATCCTGGTTTTTCATGAGCTGCCGCAATCTGTCGAATTGCTCTCGCGGCTCATTCCTGAACTCAAGGGGCGCGGTTACAGGTTTGTTACGCTCCGCACGTACATGTCCCTTATTGGATAACTTCTCCCGACCACCGGTCCCTGGTGGCCCAAAAGGAGCACTGGGGGCGACTCATGCTCCCCCTTGGCGCGCTGTCGTTCCGAGCTACTATTCTCCCTCGACCTTCAGCACTGCCGCCCCACGGATGGCGTCGTTCTTAAGCGAATTCAGCGCCCGATTGGCGTCGCGCAACGGGAACACTTCAGTCTCCGTGTGGATGGGTATCTCGACAGCGAGGCGGAGAAAGTCCTCGCCATCCTGGCGGGTGTTGTTGGCGACGCTGCGCAGCACCCGCTCGTGATAGAGCAAGTTGTAATCGAGCGGAGGTATGGGGCTCATATGGATGCCGCCGAGCGCCACGGTGCCGCCTTTCTTCAAGGCCTTAAGGGCTGCCGGCACGATTTCTCCCGCAGGAGCAAAGACAACGGCGGCATCGAGTTTTGCGGGCGGCTCATCGACCGTCCCGCCCGCCCACACCGCGCCCATCTCGAGCGCCAACTTCTGGTGACGCGCGTCGCGGGTCATGGCGTAGACCGAAACGTTCCAGTGGCGTGCCACCTGGATGGCCAAATGGGCCGCCGCCCCAAAACCATATATTCCCAGCTTGCCACCCGCCTCGATACCCGAAAGGCGCAGGGAGCGAAAACCGATGATGCCTGCGCATAAGAGCGGGGCGGCGTGCAGGTCCGTCAGGCTTTCGGGGATTGGGTAAACAAAGCCCTCCGGCGCGATGATGTACTCTGCGTAACCTCCGTCCACGACGTATCCCGTAAAAGTGGGATTGTCGCAAAGGTTCTCTTTTCCTGCACGGCAGTAGTCGCATACCCCATCGGTTCGATGAAGCCACGGAACACCCACCCGGTCTCCAATCTGGAGCCGGCTGACTTTCGGGCCCAGCTTCTCAATGCGCCCCACCACTTGATGCCCCGGAACCACGGGTGATTTGCGTGGGGGCAATTCTCCCTCGATTACGTGCAGGTCCGTGCGGCAGACTCCGCAGGCGGCAACCCGCACCAGAACCTGGTCTCCCTGCGGTACTGGATCTGGCACGTCAGTGAAATCGAGTGGGTTCGTCTCGACTCGCGCAGGGGAACGGAGCAAACACGCCTTCATGAGGACCTCCCGGAAATACAGTGGCTAGTGTCGAGTGCCTGGTGGTTGCTGCCGAATCCGATCCTCGTTTCTCAATATGACCTGCTAACTCTCCGCTTCAGCCGCTAGGCACTAAGCACTAGCCACTTTCCATTTTACCGCCCGTGTTCGAGCGCTGTCTCATACATTGCCACAACGTTCTCCGGCGGCACCTCGGGTTGGATGTTGTGCACGGCACAGAGGATATAGCCACCCTTCCCGTGCAAATCATCGACCCGCCTCTTCACCTCTTCGCTGACTTCCGCCGGTGTGCCCCTGGGCAATACTCGATGGGTGTCGACTGCACCCCAAAAAGCCAGCTCATTTCCGTATTCCCGCTTGAGGCGGTCGGAGGCCATGTCTACGGCTGAAACCTGGACCGGGTTCAAAACATCGACCCCGACCTCGATCAAGTCGCGGAGAAGGGCGTAAACCGATCCGCAGGAATGGAAGAGAAGCGGCTTGCCGTGGCGGTGGATAGCATCGGCGAGCGCTCGGTGCCGGGGCTTGATCATTTTCCGATACAATGCCGGTCGGAACAGGGTGGCATTCTGAGTGGCGATGTCGTCGCCAAAGGTGACCAGGTCGACGTACGGGCCCGCCTCTTCCAAGGCGCGGTTGGCGATTTGAACCAGAATATCGACAACCCCGTCCATGAGAGCTTCGGCGAAGACGGGGTGAAGCAGAAGGTCCTCAAGCCACGCGCCGTAGCCGCGGAGATACTGACACTGGTGGACAGGGCCATTGCTCAGGTTTAAGACGACAGCATAATCGGTCTCCTCGTGGAGCTTTCTGGCTCGCTCGCGAAGACCTTGGAAGCGCCCGGGATCCAAGGGTTCAGGCCAAGCGTATTTTTCGATGTCCTGAAGCGTAGGCTCCGCAAGACGGCAGAAGGGACCATCCGAATTGATGAAATGGCTTCCTTCATGCCTGGTCCAGGTTACTCCCCACTCGTCCAAAAACGAGTCGTCTGAGAGCTTACGGTCCGGCCGGCCCCACGGCGTGCCCAGCAGAACGGGGCGGGCGTCCACGTCAAATCGACGCAGGATCGCTTCGTCAGGGATCACGGTTGATGAGCGGACCGACCACAAGACGGGCGGGGTTTCCACGGGCAGGCCGAGGTGCGCCCGCAAACGCTCGTGGGCTTTGACAGTGATCGTGGTTGCCCCCGTCGAACCCAGGTCGAGGGGAACTCGATCGGGTTCGGCGTGCTTCAAGGCGGTTAAGACCCTTTCGCGGTGCGTCATCGTCATTTCCTTGTAGTTGGAGTTGCAAACCGACGGCGTGTCACCCTGAGCGCAGCGAAGGGTCTCTGCAGTTGTTTTATAGCCTGACTGCGGGGATGGTTCGCTTCGCTCAACATGACAGGCGACGGGGAGTGCATTTCACATGGCCGGTTAATGTGGCACTACACCAATTGTGCCTCTTTCATCCAACCTTTCAGGGTAATGAGGTCCTTCCGGATGGTCGCCAGTACGGTTGACTTCGGCAAGGTCAGCGTCTTGTCGCCGTTTTCGGCGCCTCCCAGCGGATACTCGGAGTGCAGTTGCACGGGACCGGCAAAATCAGCCTCTTTTAACATCGCCAAAAATGCTGGGAAGTTCACCATTCCTTCCCCGAGCGGACACCACAGCGGCTCCCATTCGCCCTTGCGATTCTTGCCCCACTTGAAATCCTTGATGGCCGTCCCCCGCATGAACGGCGCCATCAAACGCGTGCTATTCACCCAGCCGCCCAACCCGCCTTCGACCGTGGCATGGCCGACGTCGAAGTTGGAGCTCACCCAGCGAGAGTCAAAGTCCTTCAGCAGTACCCACAAGTCCCACACGGAGGCGCCCACCAGTGGGCCGGAATGGTTGTGGTACATGGCGCAGACGTTGTACTTCTGGTTCAAGTCGGCCAACTCTGCGACGCGCTTCTTCAACTCGCTGAGCCGGCGAGGAACATCGATCAGCAATTCGGGGTGCTTTCCGGGACTCGCGCGAAACCTCGACAGATCGGGAAGCTGCTCCGTATCCGACCACGAAAACCAGCCCCACCGATAGCGCGGAATCCCCACTTCGCTCGCCGCGCGAAGAATGTCTTCCGCATGTGGAGAATGGATGTCCTCGATCCCCGCCGTAATCATCGGGATATCCAAGCCCGCCTTCCTGACAATCGTGGCTACCTTTGGCAGGTCTTCTTTCACGCGCGCGGGCAGGACGTGTCCGCCTTCTCTTACCGTTAGGTCGATACCATCAAATCCCAATTCGGCCGTGGTCTCCGCCATCTGCTCCCACCCGAGCCATTGCAGGTGTTTTGAGAAATAACAGGTCTGGACGCGCGGTTTCTCCGCCGGGGAAGCGGGCGCCCTGTGAGCGGACAAGCTGGCGGCAGCGCTGGCCGCTGCCACGGTGCGTAGAAACTCACGCCGTGAAGAGTTCGCTTGGTTCTCAATGTACATAGGGCCTCGACCTTAAATCAGAGGATTTGTTCAGCGAAATGGGCCCCCGCTTTCGCGGGGGCGACAACGAAGAGGATTTCCGTCCCACCGCATGACCCGTGGGCGCGTGCTCACCTTCCGAAAAAACCACCCGAGGCAGGTCATTCCCGCGAAAGCGGGAATCCATTTTCGAGAACTAGACATTCTCGGGCACTACCCATGGGTCTCGATAAGTCCGCTTCAGGAGGTGATTGGCTTCCGGGTCATTCACGAACGATTCAGTTGAGGCGTCGAACTCCAATTTCCGGTTACCCAACCGATAGGAGATGTTCGCCATGTGACAAAGGGCGGCCGAAATGTGGCCGTGCTCGATGTCGGCGTTTGGGCGATTGCGGCTGCGGATGCAACCAATGAAGTTTTCCACGTGCGCAGCCTGCATCTCCGAGTGGCGCTGCTTGTCGGTTGCTATATTGCGGCGGCTTTCGTCAAAGAGTTGCCATCCGCCTCCTTGTCGTCCCAGAATCACCATGCCGTTGTCTCCGTAGATTTCGATTCTGGTGGCGTTGAAAGGGTACCAATCGGGGAACTGTGTCGTGCTTTCCCTGATGCTGTCCGGAGTCTTCTGCATATACGACGTCCAGACCGTCTGTTCGAAGACCAGCGTGAGCCCGTCATATTCATACGTTGCAATCGTGGTATCGGGTGTTTCTGCCAAGTCAGTAAAGTGGAGTTTCCCGCCCGTATGATGAACGCACTTCGGATAAGTAACACCCAGAACTCTGCGGGCCAAGTCCATCTGATGAATGCCGTCGTCCGTCATCATCCCGCCGTTGAAGTCCCAGAAAACCCTTTGAGCGTATTTCGGGTTGTAGGGCCGAAGCGGCCCGGGTCCGAGCCACATATTCCAATCCAATTCCGGCGGTGGCGTGCTGTCGGGGCTGTCCACCGGCGTCCGATTCAGCATGTTGTAGACCCGGACCAGGTGAACACGACCGATTTTGCCGGCTTGGATCAAGTCGCGCGCGCTCCCGCCATACGTGCTGCTGCGATTTTGCATGCCCACCTGTACCACGCGGTTGTACTTGCGCGCCGCCTCCACCATCTTTCGCCCTTCCCAGATGTTGTGAGAGGCGGGCTTTTCCACGTAAATATCCTTGCCCGATTGACAGGCCATAACTGTAGCCAGCCCATGCCAATGGTCCGGCGTAGCACAAACCATAGCGTCCACATTGTTGTCGTCGAGGATGCGCCGGAAGTCGCCGATGGTCTGCGGTGCCTTTCCTTTTTTGTCTTCGACTACCTTCACGGCCCCACGAAATTTCCGGCTGTCCACATCGCAGATGTAGGCGATCTCAACGTCGGGCCTCGAGGCGAATTCGGTCGTTAAGAATGTCCCGCGGCCGCCCACTCCCATTACCCCAACAACCACTTTGTCGCTCGCGGCAACGGCTTTCGATCGCGCGCTCAGGCCGTACACGCCGGCGGCGACACCAAACCCGCCCTGGATACTGCGCTCCAAAAAATGCCGACGACTTACTGCCATGGTACGCCTCCCTGTCCCGCGCTGGGTTCGCTTGAGACCAGAAATATACACCCCAGGTAGGGGATAAGGGAACAGGGAAGAGAGAATAGGGAATCAGGAGCGGGCGCTCAGGCCACCTGCGGTAGCTAAAACCATGGAAATGCGCGCGGCGCGGTGGTGTGCGGCAGCGAAGCTGCCGCCGTGCTGCCGTAATTCCCCGGCGGCTGCTTCGCTGCCGCACTCCAAGATTGGCATGCAGGCTAAGCGGAGTAAAGTTCTTTTAAGTCAAGGGAGAAGTCCGGAAGCGTGTCAATCACCAGCGGTTGGCCTTCTTCGAAGTACTGCAGGGCGCGGTCGGGGTAGACTAATTCCACAAGGCGTTTTTCGAGGTCGAACCAGACTTGCACCACACCGCTCTGCTGATAGTCCTTACGCTTGCGTTGAATCTGGCTCGGTGAATCAGAAGGAGAATGAATTTCGAAGGCCACATCAGGTGCGAAATCAGCTTTGACGGGCATCTGTCCTCCGGGGAATCGCGCCCTTCGCACCAGGGAGGCGTCTGGCATACGCCAGTTTCCAGAAGCCATCGTGAAGACGGCATTCGACCCAAAAGCCATCCACTCTGGGTGGGTACGGCAAAACCGGGCCAAACACTCGAACAGAAATATGACGAAGCGCTCGTGCCGAAAGTTCACCGGTGACATGAATTCGACCTCACCGTCAACCCCCTCCCACCTCTGCCATTCTTCGCCGGCGGCAAGGAACTCTTCCCAAGTTAGAGTGGTCCTGGTGGCCATCGTTATCCTCTCTCGTCATTCTACCACATGCCCACGCCCTTCCAGTTTCAAGGATACACGCATTCTTTGGCCGCGTCGGCCATGGCCTGAAGGTGTTCGACCGGTGTATCGAAGAAGTGGTCGCTGACCGAGCAGATGTAACCTCCGTCCTGCCCGACCTTTTCGAAGAGGGTGTGTACGGTTTGGCGGATCTTCTCGGCGGGGCCGGCAGTGAGGATGTTGAACTGGTCAAGGCCGCCGATCAGGGCGAGGCGATTACCGATTTTTTGCTTAAGTTCCCAGGGTTCCTGGTTCCCGCCGATGCTCGGAGGCGCTAGTGTCTCCGATGCGTCGGCTCCGTTAGCGACAATCAGTTCCTCGATTCCCTTGGTCCCGCCGCAAGTGTGATAAACCACCTTGAATCCGAGGTCGTGCAGGGCGTCGTGCATTTTGCGGTCGTAGGGAGTGCAAAACTCCTTGTGAAGCGAGGGAGAGATGACCGTAGAAGAACCAGCTCCACCCCCTGTTTCGACCAGGTCAAACTTGGCGCCCTTCATCGATTC
>JBELAJ010000425.1:0-7294 GCA_049508935.1 Terriglobia bacterium
ATGAAAACAAAGGATGAGGTCATTGAGTCCAGCATAGCAGTGGTAGGGGCGGTTCGCGAACCGCCCCTACGACTGATGCGCTCGAAACCCCCGAAGGGGAGTCATAGAGTAGCCGGGGGCAACGCCCCCGGAAGAAGCGGGCGGAGGGAGCGTGCCTCCGACCCTGAAAGGGTCGAATGAAACCTCTACGCGACTGGGGGCGCCAGAATCGCAGCTTGTGCGACCCCTTCAGGGTCGGCTGGCTTTTTTCCCCACCGTTTCCGGGGGCGTTGCCCCCGGCTACTATCTTTCGCCCCTGACGGGGCAGCGGAAGCCCTAGAAACACGACAAAATACAAAAATCGTGGGAACGAAGCTAAGAAGTGATTGAAAACAAAGGAAGTCAGCTTTTGTAATGTGCAAAAACGAACCCAAAACGAACCCAATTTCGAGCGCCAAATGAGAGGATTAGACCCCAAAAGCGGCTCTCTAGGAAATTCGCCCAATCCTGTCATTCCGACCCTGAGCGCAGCGAAGGGGAGGAATCTCGCTCTGGCACTTTTCTCTGCGAGACACCCAGGCAGAGCCGGATTCCTCGCTCCGCTCGGAATGACGGACCCGAAAGAAGCACAAAATCGGGGGAACGAAGCTAAGAAGTTGTTGAAAACAAAGGATGTCACGTTCTGTAAAGTGCAAAAACGAACCCGAAATGAACCCGAAATTGTGTGCCAAATCCCGGATTGGGGTCCAAAAGTGAGCTTGACGGGCGGAGACGTGCGGCGGCGAACGAGGCAGCGCGCGTTACTTCCGGCGTTCGTACGTGAACATATACTCGATGCGGTCGGGGTTGCGCGCGAAGATCAGGGTGGTTTGGAGGGAATCGGCGAGACCGTCGGCAGTCGAGCCAGGCAGCCGATCGTTCGAGAGAACGAAGCCGCCGGGGTTGAGCATCAGCGCCATGTTCAAGCGCGCCAACGCCTGTTCGAACTCCCCGAAGTAGAGAAAGATATTCGTACCGATGATGAGATCGAAACCTCCTGGCGATGCCAAAGCGGGATGTTCGACGACAATGTTCGCATCGAAGGGGGTGATGCGAAGTACGATGGCGGGGCGGATCTTCACGGCGCGAGTTTGCGTTTCAGCGGCGGCGGCAGGGACGGCGATGGGCGCCACGGGTTCGCCGATGCTCGAGCCGAGTTGCTCCCAGTACTCGGTGAAAGACTGGCGATATTCGTCCGTCATGCGGGCGGCGGTGTTCCAGGGAAGTTGGACGACGTAGGCGCGCCCGGCAGCCGCATTTTTCCTGGCTCTCGCGATGTGAAAGTTCACCTCGGAACTGATATCCAGGGTATAGAGTTCGACCGAGGCCGGGTTCGAAAGGCCCAGGCGGAGGAGAGAATCGAGAACCGCAAAGGGCTGAATCGTCTGCCGCGGGTAGAAGTCGTTTCCCATTTCCTTGTTGGCAAAATCCAGTCCCGGCCCGACCACCGCCACGCGATGCACGGAACCCGGCCGCAACAAACCCTTCCGGAGCATGTTCGCCAGGTGCCGGTCAATCAGAAAGTCAGGCCAAAGGTTGGTGTCGAGCGAAATGCCGCGGTCCTGGAAAAGTTGGAAGCGCTCCCCGGACTGCGTCTGGCTGATGTAGCGGCGGATTTCGTCGCGCATCCGGGCGAGATTGGCGAGCAGATAACTCTTCACACGCGCCCGGTCTTTCGGCGTCGCGAAGGAGTAACCCTTCTTCTGAAGAAAGGCGCGCATGTGGGCAATGCCTTCGTTGGCGCTGCCGGAGGCCATGGCGCGGATGAGGTCGTTGGCCCGATTTTCCGCGAAAGCGTTGACGAGCGTGCTCTGCCCATACTTCGAAAGGTACTGGTCGTCAATGCGGTATTCCTTGGTGAAAGTGACGCCGAAGCGAAGCAGGTTTACGAGAGTATCCTCCTCGCCGCGGTCGAGCCGGGCGCGGATCTCCGCGTCTTCTTTGTGCGCCCAGTTGGCCCAACGGCCGGCAGTCGGAGGAGCCGGACCTTCGAGGCCGGCGGGAAGATGCGTCGCCATGGCGCGGAGCAGGGGCTCGGCTTCGGCGAAAGAGAGGTATTGCGGGCTGCCCGCTGATTGTGCAACCGCGCCTGCCGCCGCGCACCATGGGAGAAGCACGAGAGGAAGAAAGGAGCGTTTGAAATTCAAGCGAGCCCTCCAGGGAAGCGGCAGATTACGGCTGTTGCCCGGGCCATTGCTCCACACAAATACTAGCCTATATAAAGTGGCCTACACAGCCTCGCCGCCAGTTTTTCTGCCCAGAGCGACAGATCCTGCCGGCTCGTTCCGGCTTTCCTGTAGTCCAAGGTCAAAGGCAGCTCTGGCCTGGTCGAATTCATAGGATAGCGCGAACCACGGATGTGCGGAGATCAAATCAAGCCGCACCCGCCTTGCGTTCGATCGATCGGGATGCAGAAGATGTCCGCGGAGCGCCTGATGACCCCAGTACTGGTACCCGCCAGAGATGGTCCGGTTACCTTCGTGTCATTGCTCGCCGATCTCTCCTCTGCCTAAAATGCGGGTCAGTTAGTAAAGAGGCTCGGGTGTCCGGGCCCTTAGTGTTAAAACAGTGAAAATCCTCGGGAAGAGGGGCACACCCGGGAGGAAGACCCGACCCGGGTGCGCCCCGAGGCAGAGTCAATCAGAGGCTCGCGAGGTAGTCGGCCTGTAAGCTCCCAAAGCCTGCCGCGTTCACGCGTTGGCCAACCACATTAGCGAAATAATGAAGAATTGAGGCCACCTTGAGGGCTGCCTTTTTCTCATCCACTTTCAAAATTCGCCGCGCGGCCAGCGAAATCAATTGCCAGCGGAAATACAGCATGAGAAGCCGTTCTTCCCACGAACAGCGCTGGCTCGCGCCGGCCGTATTCTTCAGCAGATAGGTGAGGGCGTTGAAATCACATTTGAGCATCCTGGGTAGCCGGGAATAGTCAAGCGTGGCGCCGGGCTCCGCCAGCGCCCTCTGCAAGGAAGGAAACTCCAAACGGATCACGTTGGCGATGGATAGGAAATACTCTCGCTCAAACTGCCGATGCAGGATCTTCTCGCAGGCGGTTTGAAAGAAGAAGAGGAATATAGCCATCGAGAGTGCCAGAATAAACCAGGACAGAACCATTCTCCCAACTTCCTCCTCTGAGCTCTTCGCGTAAGTTATGACATAGGCAGGCCGAGGGAGCAATGGCACTGTAGTACGTTGTCGGGTCTGCCCTCGCGGACTTGGCCCGATTTGTGGATTAGTTTCCAGCCCTTCGATAAAACCAGATGGCTCCGCTGCGCGCCGGAAGGCTGAAGGTGAAGCCGCCTGCGAGCAAGTCTCTTCCCGTGATCTCCCTGGTTTCGCCGCTCTCGCTGTTTTCGAACACGTAAGTCACGCTGGAATCGAGTCCCTTGGGATGAATCGTGAGCGTCGCTTCGCGCGCTGCCGGCAAACGGATCGCCTGGACAAATCCCTGGCCTTTCTCCGGACTGTCAAACTGCCAGGCGACCCACTGGTCGGGGCTGCGGCGGAATGGCGTATGAGGATAGTAATCGCCATACAGGATCAGGCCGGCGGCGCGGCGCCAGACGGCGATCATTTTCTGCGACGCCGCGAAATCGTAATCGTCGCGCTTGATGTCCAGTCCTAAAGCCAACATGGGAGCCATGGCGCAGTGGTAGGCGTAGCTATCGACCTGCTTGTCGAACCGTCCCGGCTTGTCGATGTCCCAGGAGAGCGTGACGTCCTTGAAATAAGGCAGCCACTCGAAGAGAGTCTGGTGAAACGAGAGTTTGATGGCGTGATAGCCGTAGCCGTAGTCAGAGTAGTGCAGCGGCACCGCACGGCGCATGGTCTCGAGATCGTTGCGGCGGCCGCCGCTCGAGCACGAATCGATCCAAAGGCCGGGATTCCTCGCCAGCAAGTCATCCCAGTACCTGAGGTAGCCCTGCACGTGCAGGTTCTCGTTGATGCCTTGGCGGTCCTCAGCCTCATTCTTGCGCCAGTATTCCAGCGGCTCAAAGTTGAAATCCTGCCGGTAGACCTTGATGCCATTTTCCTTGATGAGCCGGCACACATGCTCGGTCAGCCACGCACGGCACTCCGGGTTGCCGAGATTCAAAAGGCTATTCTCATTGCCCTCGAGCGTAAGCAGCCATTCCGGGTGCTCGCGGCTAAGCTCCGTGCCCTGCCGGACTCTTTCCGGTTCGAACCAAACCAACAGGCGCGCGCCGTTCTTGCTTGCCAAATCGGACACAGGTTTAAAGCCGTGGGGAAACCTCTCAGGATCGGGTTCCCAGGTGCCGGTATTGGGCCAGTGCCCCCCACACGGATACCACCCGGCATCGATCCACCAGATGTCGAAGTTAAAACCCAGCCGCTTGAACTTCTCCATATAGCGGAGCTGGTTCTCTTGCGTCGCGCGAGTGAATTCTTCGCCCTCATCCGTGGCAGCGACAGCAAGTAGTGGTTTAAGCGGTTCGCCACTGGGCCGAGGCAGAATGTGAGCAAGGTACCAGCGCCGCCACAGATTCACGGCTCGGGACGCGTCGCCGGACCACGTCAAGACAGTCATGCGCGGTGTGCGGATGCGTTCGCCGGGCATTAATCGCAGGTTTGTCTTCTGCTGGCCCGCCCGCACCTGAACGCCGTCCGGCACTCCATCGAAGTGGATGGCCCACTCGCCCGGCCAGCCGATGGCGAGTGACAGTCCCCACTTATCGAACATGATGCGATAGTAGGGGAACGCGCCGTCGCTGGGGCGACCGCCGTTGGGTGCAAAACTGAGCGAGGCTCCCTTGTCCAGGCTCTTCACGGTTGGCGTGTAACCTGTCTCGCTGTAGAAGTCGCCATTGTTCGAGTAGAGCAACGCATTGGAACCTTGGAATTCTCCATCCAGGGCCAGAACATCACGAATGATCGGGGTGGGTTCGCGTCCTTCGTTGCTAAACCACGCCACCCATTCCGTCACAGGAAAATCTCTGAACTCCGTGCACTCCACGCGAACGCGCAGGCGAGTCTTGGGATCGGTGCCCTCGAAATCCGTTTCGACGCGCGTGTTGTCGATCACGCGCCGGGACGCTTCCGGACGCCACGTGGGCGGAATGCCGCGTATGGGTTTGCCGTCCAGCACAAAAGAGATGGGGAGAGCAGCGGGGCGGGAAAAAAACTGTTTCGCCCAGGCCCGGCTCTGCAGCATGTCCGCGGGATTGGGCGCTGCCGGTATACGGCGTGTCGCTTTGCCCGCAGCATTTGCTTTCGTCGTCGCCTGCGGTGTTCCCGCATATGCCGGCCAGCCGAAGCAAACACCAGCAAGCACGATCGTCGCTAAAACGGCTGCGAGTTGCGTACACGTGTTTAGAAATGCATGACTTCGTTTGCGGTTGGTATTCATGGCGGGTATCACACTACCGCGAGACCCCGCCTTTGTCTATGGGAACATTAAGTACTATGGGTCCTGCTTCACCGTCATTCCAGTCTGCCGGGCCACGAACGCCCAGATGTCCGCAAGCTCAGCGATTTCGCGGTCGAGCGGCCGATAGCCATGGCTTCCCTGAGCTTCGATTCGAATGAGAACAGGCTTGTCGCAACCCGGGATAGCGCTTTCGACGCTCTGCAAGGTCGCGGCAAATTTGAAGGAATGGCTCGGCACAACACGGTCGTCATGGTCGGCCGTGGTTATGAGGGTTGCCGGGTAACAGACGCCGGGCTTGATGTTCTGTAGCGGTGAGTAGGCGCGCAGAAAGCTAAAGGCCGCAGGATCACTAGACCTTCCATACTCAGTCGCCCAGGCCGCCCCGTCGGTGAACTTGTCGTAGCGCAGCATGTCCATCACGCCCACTTGAGGCACTGCCGCGGCGAACAGATCCGGCCGCTGAGTCATCACCGCACCAACCAGAAGCCCGCCGTTCGAACGACCGTTGATGGCCAGCTTTGCCTGCGAAGTGTACTTCTCGCGGATGAGGTACTCCGCGGCAGCGATGAAGTCGTCGAACACGTTCTGTTTCTTTTCGAGCTGGCCTGCATGATGCCAGTCCTCGCCGTATTCGCCGCCGCCCCGAATATTCGCGTGGGCGGATACGCCTCCCTGCTCAACCCAGGCAATGACATCGGGCCAGAAGGTCGGCCTCTCGGAAAATGAAAACCCTCCATACCCGTAAAGCATCGTCGGATTCTGACCGTTCTTCACCAGGTCCTTGCGGTGAGTGAGGAATATCGGCACGCGGGTACCGTCCTTGCTGTGATAGAACACGCGCTCGGTGACGAAGCGGGCGGGATCAAAGGTGAGCTTGGGCGGATCGAACGGCTGGCTGCTGTTTGCCTTGGCATCGTAGACATAGGCTGTGGTCGGCTGAAGCGGTGAAGTAAACGCATAGAAAATCTCCGGCCGGTCGAAGCGTCCCATCAAGCCAGAGGCCGATCCCAGCCCGGGCATCTTGACATCGCGCACTAGCTTTCCATCAAGCGTATAAAGCCGCACTACCGAGGCAACGTCCTGCAAGGAAAGCAGGCCGAGTTGCCCTGCGACCAGCGAGGCGTCCTGGATGGGCATAGTTCCTTCGGGGATCACCGTTGTCCAGTGCTCTGCTTCCGGCGTTGCAACCGGCGCCACGATGATTTTGCGGTTCGGCGCATCCTTGTCGACCATCATATAAAGCTTACCGTTGGCCACGCCCAGCGCCGTATAGTTCGCGTCCTGCCCCGTGACCACAGGTCGAATCCGTGCGTGGACATTCGGATGCATCGGATCGCCCAGGTCGGCAAGGTACACTTCATTCTTATCCGCGCCCGTGGTGGTTAGAACGAAAAGATAGCGCCCCGTCTCGTCGACGCCGCCACCGATGAGCCAGGTCGGCTGGTCAGGCCGCTCGTAGATCTTAATGTCGGCGTCCTGCTCTGTTCCGAGCTTGTGATAATAGAGCGTCATGTGCTCGAGCTTGGCTTCAAGCTGCTTGCCTTGGGGCGGCTCGGGAAATCGCGAATAGAAGAAGCCTTGCCCGTCTTTCGTCCACGCGGCACTGCTGAACTTGACCCATTTGATGGTATCCGAGGTGTTTTTCTCCGTCGCAAGATCACGCACGTAGAGCGTGACCCAATCCGAGCCCCCTTCGCTCAGGCCGTAGGTGTAATGTTTGCCATCCGGAGAGGGCGTGAATTCGGAAAGCGCCGTCGAGCCGTCCGGCGACAACTGATTCGGATCGATGATCATCTCTTCGGCGCCGGTGAGTGTGACGCGTGAATACCACACGTCCTGCTTCTGCAAGCCCGAATTCTTCGTGTACCACCAGCGCTCGCCTTCCCA
>JBELAJ010000426.1:0-7291 GCA_049508935.1 Terriglobia bacterium
ATCCGCGATATCCTCGACGATATCCAGTTGGTGTGTGGCGGTGATCACGGTCTTCGCTCCGCCGCGCCAGCCCACCAGGAAATCGACCATCTGGCTGGCGCTCTTCGGGTCCAGCGCGGCCGTGGGCTCGTCGAGGAGCAACACTTCAGGGTCAAGCACCAGCACCGACGCCAGTGTGACCCGCTTCTTTTCGCCCGTCGACAAATGATGGGGCGAGCGGTCTTTGAGTGGGGCTATCTTCATCACCTCGAGCATCCGGCCGACTTGCCTTCGAACCTCTTCCTTAGGCCAACCAAGCTGTAAGGGGCCGAAGGCGACCTCATCAAATACCGTCGGGGAAAAAAGCTGGACATCGGGATTCTGAAATACCATTCCCACGTGACGGCGGAACTGGTAGCTGAAATCGAGGTCCTGCAAACGACTTTCGGTAAGCGGCTGGCCATTGTAAAGAACCTCGCCTCGTTCCGGATAGGCCAGCCCGTCCAGTATACGCAGCAGGGTTGACTTGCCCGAACCGTTGGCTCCCAGCAGTGCCACCCGCCTGCCGGCGGTAATGGCAAGACTCAGACCGTTCAACGCGGTCACCTGGTGATAGCGAAAAGTGACGTCGCGAACCTCAAAAACCGGCACCGACATTCAGCTCTCCCGTAGCACAGGCACTCCTGCCTGTGCTGTGTGTCCGGCACACCAACAGCGCCACAGGCACGAGTGCCTGTGCTACGCACCGCCTAACGCCCGAAATAAAAGCCGCCTGCGGCAGCCACCACAAAGACCGCCAGCATGACCCAATCAAAGGCCGACGTGCGAAAATCATCCAGGATGAAGACTTCTCCACGAAAGCCTCGGGATAGCATGGCGGTATAAACATCGCCACTGAGCTGCAGGCTCTTGGACATCAAAACTCCCGCACTCGAGGCCGCCACGCGACGACGTTCCGCTGCCTCGAGTTTCCCCACCATCCGGCTCCGGCGCGACTCGAACATGTCATGGGCGGTCTGAAGCAACAGAAGAATGTAGCGGTACGTCATGCCCAGGATGACGACGAAAACCACGGGCACGCGCAGGACGCGCAGTGCCTTCAGCACGTGGCTCCAGGGCGTGCAAAGGATGAGCAAGACGGATAGCGTCGCAGCAGTTTCCACCCGCGCCATCAGATAGCACGCGCTGGTCAACCCCTGCGCCGTGACCGGCCAGCCTATCCCTGGAAGCCGCCAGATCTCGCGCCCGGGGATAATGAACGGCGCGGGCAGCGCAATGACTCCGGTGAACAGAATGATGGCAAGCCACACTCGCTTGGCCAGGTTTCCCAAAGAAACGCCAGACATTACGGCCAAAGCCAGCGCGATTGCGAAGAGCGCGCCGACAACCCAGAGCCTGTGAGCCATCGCGGAGGCCACAACCAGGGCCAGCAGACCGACCACCTTGATGCGCGGATCCAGACGCTGGAGCAAACCGTCGCCTTTGGCGAGTTCTTCCGCGTAGAGAGCGCGCTCCATGGCATTCACAAGACTCGAGAGTGTCCGTTCGACAAAACTCATTCGCGACCGATTTCCGCCTGCGAAATATCTCTGGGAATTCCCCTCCTTGTTAAGGAGGGGTTAGGGGTGGTCGAGCGTCACGTTGCCGCAGTGCCCACCACCCCTACCCCCTTCTCCTCAGTGGAGGGGAATCATCTGATCCTGCTGTCGAGATAGTCGGGCTGCCTCTGCGCGCCCACAGGGCGTTGACCATCATCGAAACCAGGATGATGGCGCCGGAACCAAACATCGCGGAGAGCAGGTAGCCAATAGCCGGGCGCCGAACGAAAGATGGAGCGTATTGAGGAAATGGCGCTGTCCACACGGAGCAAAGGCGCTCCAGGCCTTGAGGCGCATGGGGAGGCGGAGTCACGTTGCTGGAAGCCGCCGCGATTCGCTGCCGCGCTTCGGGCTGTGAAAAGTCGTGGACCCCCCACTCGCCCCAGGCCGCGCCGCCCGCGAGGATGCCCAGAGGAGTCAAGGCCAGAAGCAAGGCCAAAGCAGTCAAAAGTGGGCGCAGGGTGCTCCAAGCGCCCCGACTCGCAACCTGATGGCCTTCTTCATCGTCGCGAACCGCCCGCGGGGCGGTGTGCTCCAGCATGGAAGGGTTGGCGCGCTGGAAATAGGCCACCACTCCGCCTGAAAGAACCAACTCCGCGAGGCCGGCAAAGGTCAAGTGCCCAATCATCATGGCGGGAATGGCGATACGCAATGGGTAGGGAGCATACAAGGGCGCGCCACTCGGGTCCTTGAACAGGAGGGGCTGAAGGCCCAACTCGAGCGCCGCACAAAACGCCGAAGCGTTGATTGCTGCGTAGCCCGCCAAAGCTGCCGCAAGGACTCGCCGCGAGGACGTGATGGCCGCCCGCCCGGCCAACAGCCGGTAAACAACGTAAGCTACGAGCGAGCCGACAATCGCCATGTTAAAGCAGTTGGCCCCGAGCGTGGTGATCCCACCGTCGCCGAAGAAAAGAGCTTGGATCAACAGGGCAATCGAAACAGCGAGGATTGAAGCCCACGGACCGAGGATTATGGCGGCAATGCTGACGCCCACCGCGTGCCCGGTGGTGCCGCCGGGAAGCGGCAGATTGAACATCATTACCAAAAAGGAAAATGCGGCGAAGACGGAAAGCAGCGGAATCAGCCGTGTGCTCAGCCAGCGCCTCAAGCGGTGCAGCGCGACGTACCAGAAAGGGGCCGAGCCCGCGTACAACACCGCGCAGGTGCTCGGACTCAGATAGCCATCGGGGATGTGCATAAGATCCCGCTCGTCAGCATAGCACACTCCTACTCTATAGTATTATATCTTTGAAATTCGTGTTACCAGAGGACCGAATCCGGCACTTGGTGTCACTCCGTGGCACCCACCAACCGGGTGCCTGCTATCGCGGGAGTGAAACGACATTCGTAATCGAAGGTCTTGACCTCCATACCACGCCGTGGTATATCCTACGTTGTGGTATTCATTGAATCCGCGGTCTTCACACGACGCTTGAGGGAACTGGCGGGTAACAACTCAGAAGACGTCCTAAATGCCATTCAGGATGACCTAATTGCCAATCCCCAGCGAGGAACAGTCGTCCAGGGATTGGGCGGAATACGAAAGGCCCGCGTCGGCAACCCCAAGCGAGGGAAAGGAAAACGTGGGGGACTTCGCTACTGGTATCTGTTCTTAGAGCGCCGCGCGCATATCCACCTGCTCATTCTACTGGATAAGGACGAGCAAGCGGATTTGGATTTTCAACAACGGACGGCGCTTCGGCGAATGGTCGCAGAGTTGAAGGGCGCCTAGGAGGTAACATGGCAAGAAAAATCCGAGTGAAACTCTTCGATGATTTGCGCCAGTCTCTGGCTGACGCCGCAGCCTACGAGCACGGCAAGGACGTCAACCTCCGAACCACGGAAATCCCTTCGCCGCCTAAGCCGCTCAAACCGGCCGAAATTCGCAAGATTCGTCTTGCACTCAATGCCAGTCAGGCGCTCTTTGCGCGCTTTCTCAACGTCAGCCCCAATACCGTCGAAAGCTGGGAGCAGGGAGTGCGACAGCCGGACCACGCAGCCCTCAAGTTGCTCACCATCGCTAAGAAACATCCCGAAGCCGTGCTTTCTACGTAGCAGCGCCGACGTGCGTTGGAGGTCCGCCGCCCTCCCGTGCGAGTGAGAAGAGCCGCAGACCTTGAAAAGCAGGTCGGCGCTACCCGACTGACATGAACCCGGGCAAGCGTATCAAACAGTGAGCTTGTGCAGGTAGTCGTAACTCATTTTCGCGCTTTCCAGTGAGTCGCGGTCGCACTCGTCCTGCTCGACGTAGAAGTGCTTCAGCCCGCCTCCCTTTGCAGCCTGGAAGATCTTTTTCCAATCGATGATCCCCTGGCCGACTTCGGTAAAGGCTGCAGGCCCTTCGCCGGTGGTGGGCGGAAAACCCGGTTTTAGGTCTTTAATGTGAAGCTGCGGGAAGCGCCCCGGGAAGCGGTGGAAGTAATCTACCGGATCTTTACCCGCATGCACGCACCAGTAGCAATCCAGCTCGAAATTAACGAATTTGGGGTCCGTCCTGCGGATCAGTTCGTCGTAGATGACCGCGCCATCCACGTTGGCGTAATCGAAGTTGTGGCCGTGATAAAAGAAATGGCAGCCCGCCTCGCTGATGGTCTTGCCGACTTGATTGAACCATTCCGCGTCCCGCTTGATGGCCTCGAGCGTTTTCCGGTCGCGATCTTCGAGGCTGGCCAGCCCTGCGTAGGTAACACCGCATTCCTTGGCGCCCGCAATGTTCTTCTCGACATCGTGTTTGAGTTGGTATTCGTTGAAATGCGTACTGACGACCTTAAGACCGTTGTCAGCAAGGATTCGCCCCAACTCTGCGGGTTTCTTTCCATAATAGGTAGAACTGTCTACCTCTGCCTCTTTGTACCCAATTTCGGCCACCCGCTTGATGGTTCCTTCCAGGTCCTTTTTCAAATGGTCGCGAACGGTGTAAAGCTGCAAGCCGATCGGCATGCCATAGGGATTCGCCAGAATTTGCACGCTGCGGCTCAAGGCGAGAGTTGCGAAGCCCACGCCCGCACTTTGCAGGAATTTTCGTCTCGGGATCGAAATCGTCATGAGTTGTTTTACTCCTCTCTGCGCTCCAGTTTTTCTCCCACAACCAGAAGGTCTTTCGATTTTGCAAGATCAAAGGGAATCTTGGCGTAGTCGCCCCAGAACTGAAGCTTCCCAAAGCCGCCTTCCGTCAGAAGTTCGGCAAGCCGGTCTCGAAAAAGAGGAATCTGCCGCGAGCTTCTGACGTCGGATTGCCATTTTCCGCCCGCTTTTTGGCGGGTCAGAAACATGGCATGAAAGTTGATCGCCTGTGGTTCATAGTCGGCGAACTTCACCAGCAAAACTTCTTCTTCGGCGGTCTCTCCCGAAAGCAGCGGAAACCAATGAGCCTTTTCTTTCCAGCGCAGGTCGTAGTTGAGGTTTTGTGTAAAGAACAAGCCTCCGGCGCGCAAGGCTCCGGCGGTTCCCTTGAGCGCCGCCGGCAACTGCCCCTCGCTCGAGATTCCGGGCAGGGCATTTCCCAAACAAAAGGCAACGTCGTAGCTGGGGCCGAGTTGCCCTGCTTCCTCCATCTTGAGGAGGGATGCCTTGGCTTCGCCGCCGACAGCAAAGATAGCCTTCGCCTCACGGTCGATTCGCTCCCGTGTCAAGGCCACCATTTCTTCGTCCGCATCGAAGCCCAGCACGCTGAAACCTTCCCGGGCCAGCGCCACGACATGGGCTCCCGTGCCGCAAGCCGGAATCAAAACCCGCCGCCCGGCGCTGCGGGCGAGTTCCACCAGCAGCGGTAGTTCGCGCGCCAAGCGCTTTTCCCAATTAATCAACGAGTCGTAATATTCCGCAAAGTTTGGGGGCATAGATTACCCTACATCGATTGGTCATCATGTCATCTCGAGCGTACATGGACCTGCGGCCCACTCATGGGAGATGAAAGTCGCTGTCATCCTGAGCGAAGCGAAGGATCTGCAGTTCCCAACCGAGGCGAACTAATGCAGATTCTTCGCTTCGCTCAGAATGACAGACTTTCGAGAAAGCGGAGCGAGGAATCACACCCTTTGGAAGCGCTCTTCAGAAGCCGGCTAGCGTGCCTCCTTCTGTGCCGGCTGACCGATCTGGTTCTGTGGTGATTCCGCAGCCGGTTTGAATATCACCTCGGCCGGGTACTTCGGTTTGATCGGAAGGGCGCGGGGATCATTGCCTTTGACATTAAACGGCGCGAGGATAGCCACAATATTACCGGTGCCGAGTTCTCGGGCAATGAATTGAAGCCCTGCATCTCGACGGTAAGACGCCGTCATGGCATCCTTGTTGAAATTCGGAAGCTCGGCATGGAATGCCCCGCCGTCGTCCGGCTGTACGCGCGCCAGGGTAAAGCTCGTTACCGGCCCGTCCTCGATACGGAAGAAACTGTGCGCCCAGTAGGCCAGGTAAACGATTTCGATCTCGTAAGGCCTGCCGCGAAGGGCTTCCGGCAAATCGACTCTTCCGTTGAAGGTCATCGGCGGCAGGTCTTCGCAGGTGACGTCCGCGCCCTTCTCGGCCTCCGATAGCGAGGCAATCGAAAGGGTCACGATTTGGCATCCTGGCGCGTATAAAATCGCTTTGAGAGACTCCGCAGCTTGATGGTTCACGGAGGTTTCAATCAGGTACGAGCTCCTCTCCGGCTCGGCTTTCAGAAACCCACCGTTGGCTCCAAAAGGACCCGTTAGAAAGTAACGAACCTGGACCTGCTCCGAGCGCACTTCCGAAGGAAGACGGATTTCGAACGGCGGTGTTTCGCCCTGCCCCCGGCCCGCGTTAACCGAAAAAAGCAGCAGGCCCATCAATACGGAAACGGAGAAGGCAGGAATCGTGGATTGCCTCATAGGATGATTTTACCTTACCGGCTGCTACTTCATGTCGTCAGGCACAGGAATTGTCACTTGTCCTGTGGCTGCCCATTCAGTGCCGCGTTCGAGGGTCACGATGAACCCGGGACTCTGCATAGCCTTTACATCATGTCCCAGCGCGGTTTGGAAAACGCGGCCTGCTCCGTAGGAAAGTGTCCAGATGAGCGGCTCGTCTTTTCCCGTTCCGCACCCTTCACCAGGCTTGCGGCAATTGTTAGGGTCATCGAACGCCGCCGCCAGGACGTGGATGTTGGGCTGGAGTGAAAGCTGGTGATAAAGCTCGTCGTTCTCGGCAAAGGTGGCCGGCATTCCTTTGGTGATGGGATGCTCGCGGTCGACGACGGTTACGGTGTAGGGGTGGTACGGGCCGTGTCCGGCGGTCTCTCGCCAGGTCCCTCCCACCAGCTTGTCGAAGTCCGGCCAGCCCGAGAAAGCGCTCATCGAAAAGTGGTAGGAGACAAGTCCCTTGCCGTTCCTCACAAAGTCGAGCAGCGCCTGGCGGGCGCCGTTGTCCCACCAGGGGCCGGCATTTCTCCAGTCACTGTAATTGAGCAGCAGGACATCATAGGGCGAGAACGTTACGAGTGTGTTTCCGCGCACCTCTTCGTTGACGTGAACGTCGAATTTCCCCGTGCGCTCCAGAATCTCCCGCAGCAGCGGCGTGGTGGCGCGCCAATCGTGGCCATTAACGCCTGTCAGAATCAGCACTTTGATCTTAGGCGGCGTTTGAGCGGGCAAGGAAGCCAGGCTTGCACAGAGCATCAGAAATGCCATTAGGATTCGAGACATGATGGTGAAACCTCCGGGAAGTCATTATACAGTCGTTCTCTCTTCCGGCACTTC
>JBELAJ010000427.1:0-8051 GCA_049508935.1 Terriglobia bacterium
GGCCCCGCCGGGAAAGCCCGCACGCTACTACCAGGTGGTCGGCTTGGTGAAGGATTCCGTGTACGAGGACATGCACGCGCCCATGGTGCCGGTCATGTACTTCGCGCGGGCGCAGAGCGATGAACCGCTGCTATTCACCGGGCCTCACCTCCTGGTTCGCTCGCGAGCCGGTTTCGCCGGTCTGCTGAATTCCGTCAAAGACGAAATCGGCAGCGTGAATCCCGAGATCAACATCCAATTCAAGCTGCTTCGCACCCAGATTCACGATTCGCTGCTTCAGGACGAGCAGATGGCCACCCTCTGCGGCTTTTTCGGCGGCCTCGCGTTGCTGCTCGCCGCGGTCGGACTGTACGGCGTGATTTCCTACACGGTTGCCCAGCGGACGAACGAAATCGGCATCCGCATGGCTCTCGGATCGCAACGCGCCGGAGTGATTCGTCTCATCCTCAGCGAAGTGGCCATCCTCGTCGCAATCGGTTTGGCCGTTGGCGTCGGACTCACGCTCGCCGGAAGCAAATTCGCCAGTTCCATGCTTTTTGGCTTGAAACCGCGCGACCCGCTCACTCTTGCGCTGACTGTGCTCATCCTCGCTGCCATCGGCTTCGCCGCCAGCTTCCTGCCCGCTCGCCGCGCCTCGCGCCTCGATCCCATGACCGCCCTCCGCTACGAGTAGCCGCGGCCAATCGGTTCGAGCCGTGAGGGGAATGAATTGAGTTACTCGTATCTCAAAGCAACCGCAGGATCGACTTTCACCGCGCGGCGAGCCGGAAGATAGCTTGCAAGTAAGGCCACCACTCCGAGTAAGGCCGCCACCGAAGTGAAGACCATCGGATCGGTTGGTTTTACGGCGAACAGCCATCGGATCGGTTGGTTTTACGGCGAACAGCATCGAAGCCATCAGGCGGGTAAGGCCGTAGGCGGCGGCCACGCCAATGACAATGCCTGCCAGCGCCAACTTCATCGCATGGCCCAGGATCATCCTGTAAATCGAGGGAGCATCAGCCCCCAGGGCGACGCGAATGCCAAACTCCATGGTCCGCTGCTGGACCGTGTAGGCGATGAGTCCGTAGAGTCCGAGCGAGGCCAGCAGGATCGCAACCAGTGCGAAGATGCCAAGCAAGAGCGTGTTGAATTGGTCCCGCGCTGTCGATTGTGCAACCACCCGGTCCATACTCTGGACGTGCCCGACCGGGAGATCCGCAATCTCGTGGAAGACCCGCTGGACCGGCTCGGCGAGCAGCAACGGAGCCATCTTCGTCCTAACTACCCAATCCAGCGGCATGAAAGTATTGTTCAGGGCCATTACGCCGTCGCGAACCTGCGCGAGCGGGACGAACATCTCGTTCATCGGATCCTGGTTCAGGCCGGCGTCGCGCGCGTCAGCCGCCACCCCGATGATCTCGCGCGGCGGCTCCGCGAAGTCCGGTCCCATACCGGCGCCGATGGTGATACGTTGGCCGATCGGATTCTCGCGCGCCCAGTAGCGCCGCGCCATGGCCTCGTTGATAATCACCACACCGGGCGCGCCGGCATCATCACGCTTGCTAAATCCGCGGCCTCTTTTGATCGGGACTTTAAAGACATCGAAAAAGCCGGGGGTGACGTAAGCCCAACCGGCTCCCCCTCGCGACTGCTCACTATTCGCGGGGCGTCCCTCAATCGTGAAGCCCAGGCCGAGCCCGCCTGCCAGCGGTATGTAAGAGGTCGCCGCGGCCGCCTCGACGCCCGGCAGGGCCTCCATGCCTTCGATGGTCTGGCGCGTCATGTCTGCGATAACTGCGGTCTTGCTGAAGTGGCTCCCCGCAAGCGAGGTATCCATAGTCAGGACGTGGTGGGGATCGAAGCCCGGATTCACGCCGCGCAGCGCGGCAAAGGTGCGGATCAATAATCCTGCGCCAACCAAGAGCACGATGGCCAGCGCCATCTCGACGATCACCAGCAAGCCGCGGGTCTTGTTTTGCCGCACCCCGATTCCGGATCGCGCGCCGCTCTCCTTCAGATTCGAATTCACGTCGGTGCGTGAAGCGTGAAAAGCCGGAAATAAACCGAAAATGATTCCGGTCAATAAAGCGAGCCCAAGCGTGAAGCCCAGCACACGCCAATCCAGATTGACGCCCGAGCCGCTCGCTCCAATACGCGGTATATCTGCGGGGTTCAACGCCAACAGCCCGCGCACGCCTGCCACCCCGACGACCAACCCTGCCACGCCGCCAATGAGCGACAAGACCACGCTCTCCGTAAGGAGTTGGCGCACAATTCGCCATCGGCTCGCACCCAGCGACACGCGGATGGCGATTTCTCGAGCCCGCCCCGTGGCGCGTATGAGCAACAGGTTCGCCACGTTAGCGCAGGCAATCAGGAGTACGAATCCGACCGCACCCAACAAGATGATCAGAGCGGTTCGTACATCCCTGACCATGATCTCCTGCAGGGGTTCGACCGTGAAGCCGCCGTTCGGCCCCAAGGCATTCGGGAACTTACGCCGGAACTCTTCGGCCGCCAGCTTCATGGCAGCTTGCGCGGCTCCCAGGCTGATTCCGGGCCTGAGGCGGGCAGCGGCATTGAAGTAATGCGCCTGTTGCACACTATTGGGATCAGCCTGGAAGGGGAGGTAAATGTCGGGAGGCGGATTATGCGAAAATCCCTCGGCTAGAACCCCGATGACGGTATACACTTCGCCACCCAGCCTGACTCCCTTCCCGATGACGTCGGGGGCGCCGCCAAACCGGCGCTGCCAAAGCCCGTTCGAAAGTACGACCACGTTGCCGCCGCCCGGACGGTCCTCGGCAGCGGAGAAGCTACGGCCCAGCGCCACCTTTGCCCCGAATAGCGGAAAGAACTCGTAGGAGACGTGAATCCCCCGAAGCTGCTCAGGACGGTCGCCGCTCGACATGTTGATGCCTGGCCCACCCTCTTCGTAGGCGGCGACGTCCTCCAACACCTGAGTCTGTGCTCGCCAGATGTTGTACTTCGGGACCGAAGCCCCGGCAAAGTTGCCCTGCGGCGTGGAGTTCAGCAGTTGCACCATGCGGTCGGGTTGCGGATAAGGGAGCGGCTTCAAAAGCACGGCGTTCACCACCGAAAAGATCGCGGTGTTCGCTCCTATACCGAGGGCGAGCGCCCAAAGGGCGGTAAGAGTGAAGCCGGGGCTTCTGCGAAGCAAGCTAAAGGCAAGCTTGAGGTCTCTCGTGAGGGTTTCCATATCCATCCAGAATTTCTGTTTTCAGCTTTCGCCCTACCCGAAAAATACACCCGTCCGCCTCTGATTGCAAGGTCCAGTCGGGTTCGGCTGCTGAGCACGGGCGGCACCAAAGGGACAGTGGTGGCCAATTTGCGGCGTTACTTTGGTACCGTTGAGTACTCGTATCTCTTTGGATAGAATCCGGTCCTGGGGTCGCGCCCTGGCGAGGCGACCCCTACCGGGACCAGCATGACGCCAATTGGTCCTCAGTTTTGTTGCCGCCGGCAAGTCACGGAGCGAATCTGATTATGCTTCGTCCTGTTCTCTGTTTTTTGTTACTCGCGCTCGCACTAGCCGTAGTTAAACGAGATTGTCAGCGTCGGATGTATTGCGCGGCCCCTTGGCGACGCCGTTTTGCTTTGCTTGGGCTGCTACTGGCCTGGCCACTACCACTGGCGCTGACCAAGGAAATCTCCAGCGGTGACTCAAGGCCACTCCCTCTAACCAGAATCGAGCAGCTCCGCGAACTCACCCGGCAGCAGGCTGCCTTATATCCCGGCGTCTGCTTCCACGCCGTAGTGACCTACTACGATCCGAGCAACGCCGACCTGTTCATACAGGATGACACCGCAGGAACTTGGGTGGATGTCGAAGGAACGCCGAAGCTGGGCTTGAAGGTGGGTGACCGAGTGGAAGTGCGGGGTGTAGGAAAGTGGCCCGACTTTGCCCCTGAAGTCGGGAAACCCCGTTTCCGTGTCCTGGGCCGGGCGTCTTTACCTATCGCGCCATTGGTCTCCTTCAGCCAGCTCAATATGACCAGCACCAACAGTCGCCGGGTTCAAGTCGAAGGAACCGTGCTCGACGCGACGAAGCAAGGGGAGCAGCTACGGCTAACTCTTGAGGTCGACGGCGGGACTGTAAATGTCCCTATCGCATTTGCTCCGGGCCCCATTCCTGCCAACCTCGTCGACGCTAGGGTGCATATTCAGGGGGTTTGCGGTGCATCGAACAACCGGAAGAATCAGCTCATTGCGGTGCGCGTATGTCTGCCGAGCCTTGCGGACCTGAAAGTAATCGAGGAAGGTCCTGGTGACCCTTTTGCAGGCCCGGTCCACAGCATTTCTAGCATTCTGTGCTTTGTCCCTGAAAAGGAGCCAGGCCGGGTCAAGGTCCGAGGCGCGGTCACGTATCGGCAAGTTGGGCGGGGCCTATTCATTCAGGATGGGAGCGATGGGCTTTTTGTCGAAAGCAGGCAGAGAGCACCTCTGGAAGTCGGGGACTACGTGGAGGTGGCGGGATTTCCAAGTGTAAGCCAGGGACTGTCACCCAAATTGAAACATGCCGTCTTTCGCAGCCTGGGCAGCCGCGTGACGATCTCACCACGCCCCATCACCGCCCTCGAAGTGCTTCAGCGGGAGCATGACTCTGAATTGGTGCGCATCAAAGGCCGATTGCTTCGGGTCGTGGACTTTCATGGCGAGCGGCTTCTCACGCTGGATGCCGGCTCGGCGATCTTCGAGGCTGGCCTGGGCTTCGGGGGACAGAGCACGGGCCTGCCGCCTCCCGAGATAGGTAGTCTCCTTGAGGTAACGGGCGTTTGCTCCATCCAGACCAATGGGCAAGGCGATCCCTCTGGGTTCAAAATCCTGCTTGAATCACCGGACAACATCGCAGTGCTTGCGAGGCCTTCCTGGTGGACGGTCACTCGCGTATCCTCCCTGCTGATCGTCTTCGCGGTCATCATTTTGATTGGAACTCTCTGGGTCCGCGTTTTGCGGCGTCGAGTCGAGGAGCGCACCGAGGCGCTCCGTGCCACGCTGGAGTCAACCGCCGATGGTATTTTGGTGGTGAGCACATCGGGAAAGATCACCGGCTACAATCGGAAATTCGCGGAGATGTTTCAGGTTCCAGTAACCGTTATGGAGTCGCACGATCACGAAGTGGCGCTCGCCTTAGCCCTGCGCCAACTCCAGGATCCGAGCGCCTTCCTGGAGAGGATCCGGGAAAAGTGCACAGATCAAAAAGCGCAATCCGACGACGTGATAGAAGGTAACGATGGACGCATCTTTGAGCGGCACTTGGAACCCCAGATGGTCAAGGGGAAGAGCGTCGGAAGAGTCTTGGGGTTTCGCGACGTCACCGAGCGCAAGCGAGCCGAACGTGCCCTAGCGCGAAGTAATCGGGCTCTCAAAACCCTTAACCGATGCAACCAAGCTCTGGTTCACGCCACGGTCGAGCCCCATCTACTCAGCGAGATTTGCCGGGCGGTCGTGGAGGTAGGCTCCTACCGTCTGGCCTGGGTCGGTTACGCCGAGAATGATGCGGACAAAAGCGTGCGCGTGGCCGGCCAGTTCGGTTACGAAAAGGGGTACTTGGAAAGCATTGCGATTACATGGGCGGACACTGAGCGAGGTCGCGGCCCAACCGGCGTTGCGATTCGCTCCGGGAAGCCCAGCCTGGTTAAAAACGTCCTGACCGATCCGGCGTTCGCCCCCTGGCGCCTCGAAGCAAGCCAGCGGGGCTACTCATCAGTGATTGGACTCCCACTAAAATCCGACGGCCAAACCTTTGCTGCACTCACAATCTATGCGGGCGAGTCCGATGCGTTTGATCCAGATGAAGCTGGACAGTTGGAGGAGTTGGCGAATAATTTGGCTTATGGCGTCATGGCTCTGCGTACACACGCGGAGCGGGATCGTGCCGAGTCGGAACTGCACAAGGCCAAGGAGTCGGCGGAGGCGGCGAACCGGGCCAAGAGCGAGTTTCTCGCTAACATGAGCCACGAGATCCGAACCCCTATGAACGGCATCCTCGGGGCGGCTGACCTCGCACTGAGCGCCGACTTGAACCCTGAAGTGCGTGAGTACCTAGGGATGGTCAAGACTTCCGCGGACGCCCTGCTGAGCATCATCGACGATATCCTGGACTACTCGAAGATCGAAGCGGGTAGGCTCGACCTCGATCCGATTTCGTTTCGGTTGCGCGAAAGTCTGGCGCTAACGATTAAGCCCCTGGCCTTGCGCGCCCACCAGAAAAATCTGGAGTTCACCTGCGATGTGCACCCTGACGTGCCCGAGCAGATCATCGCGGATCCCACCCGCCTCCGGCAAGTGATCATCAATCTGGTCGGCAACGCCATCAAATTCACAGATCGAGGCGAAGTCGGGCTCGAAATCGCTGTCGATGCTGCGGAGCCAGATCAACTGGTATTGCACTTCCAGGTAAACGACTCCGGGATCGGAATACCGCTGGAAAAACAACGCCGCATCTTCGAGGCGTTTTCGCAGGCTGACAGCTCGACGACGCGACGCTTTGGAGGGACAGGCCTGGGGCTGACGATTTCGTCGCGCCTGGTGAAGCTGATGGGCGGGCGAATCTGGGTGGAGAGTCAACCCGGGCAGGGCAGTCGTTTTCACTTCACCGTTCAGGCGCGAGCGGCCCGCGACGCCGTCCCTCGCAAGGCCGCCCAGACGGCTGATTTGGCGGGCTTGTGGGCGCTCGTGGTAGACGACAATGCCACGAATCGGCGCATCCTGGGAGAGTTGCTCCGGCGGAGGGGAATCGTTCCGACCTTGGCGGAAGGCAGCAATGAAGCCGCAGAATTACTATGTGGGGCTGATGAATCAGCGCAGATGTTTGACCTGTTGATAATTGATGCGCACCTGCCGGAGACAGATGGTTTCACACTGGTCGAGCAGATCGGGCAACACGTGAGCGCCTCCAGGGCGACTGTCATAATGCTCACTTCGGCGGGCCGGCGGGGTGATGCGCCTCGCTTACGCAATCTCGGGGTAGCTGCCTACCTGACGAAGCCGGTCACGGAGTCTGAGTTGTTTGACACCATCCTCGTTGCCCTTGGGACCCAAGCAGAAAAGGCCGGCTCCCGCGCTTTGATCACGCGCCATTCCCTCCGCGAAGATCAACGGAAGTTGCACATTCTGCTAGCCGAGGACAACGCCGTCAATCAGGTGTTGGCGGCGCGATTGATCGAGAAACGGGGGCACGCGGTGACCGTGGTTCGTAGCGGACGCGAGGCCCTGGAAGCGCTGGAAAAGAGTACCTTTGACGCCGTATTGATGGACGTTCAAATGCCAGAGATGGATGGATTCGAAGCCACAGTGGAAATCCGCAAGAAGGAAAAAACCACTGGCGAACACATACCCATTATTGCCATGACCGCCTATGCCATGCGAGGCGACCGCGAGCGCTGCCTCACTGCCGGCATGGACGGGTACGTCTCCAAGCCCATCCAGCCGGAAGAATTGTTTCAAGCGATTTACACTCATACCCAGCCGTTGTGGCCTGCCGCGCCGCCGAAACCGCCAACTGAGGAGTCCGGACCCGGCCTTGCCGCCGAGGCAATGGTTGATGATCCGAATTAAAGCGTGATTTCTGTCGCACGCGGTAAGGCGACCCATGCCCACGCTGGGAGGGGCTCAGGAAATCGTACGCCGACCTGACATGGGGACTGGCTGAGAAGGAATACTGCACCACCCCCATCGACGTGCGCGTTGGGGCCCATGGCGATGCTCCGTTGCCGGTTTTTTCAGCATGCTGCAGGGCTTAGGCTTTCGTGGTTAGGTGCCGATGAGAGATTTGGATTGGCGTGTCACGCCCGCACCGCAACTGGCGTGCGGGTAGCGCGGAGGTATGCCCCATGACTCAACCCGCCCGCCGCTTTCTCCTCCCGCTGGGTGTTTTCCTGGTTGGCACGCTACTGGCCGTCTGGGTGTTCGTGGCTCTGAGGGGACTAGCCAAACTTCCGCGGCCGGCTGAGTGAAATACTGGATTTGAAAAGGGTTGCGATTTCATTCCGTCACTATGTTGGAGACCTCGTGCCAGCTTCTCACTGGCTTCATGACCTCCGTGG
>JBELAJ010000428.1:0-7282 GCA_049508935.1 Terriglobia bacterium
CCAGCTATTTCGCGACGCTCGGGGTGCCCATCGTGCTGGGTCGGGACTTCACCGTCAATGACAACCACGAGGTCAAGAACGGTCCTCAGCCTGAAGATTGGACTCCCACGGCCGTGATGATCAACGAGAAGTTTGCGCGGCTCTATTTCCAGGGGCGGAATCCCATCGGCCGCCATATAGGATTTGGGAATGATCCCGGAACGCACACCGACATGGAAGTCATCGGTGTGGTGAAAGACATCAAGTACACCAACCTGCGCGACGAAATTCCGGCCCAGGCCTACGTTCCGTATCTCGGCAGCCATTTCCTCGGCAGCATGACCGTCTACTTGCGAAGCACCGCCGAACCCAAGCAGGTAATTCCGGCCGTACGCGCCAAGGTCCGCGAACTCGACGCGAACATGCCGATCTACGATATGCGCACCACGGAAGCGTCGATCAGCAACTTGCTTTCCACCGAACGGATGATCGCCAGCCTCTCTTCCGTCTTCGGGTCGCTCGCGACCTTGCTGGCCGCTCTCGGGCTGTATGGCGTGATGGCATACTCGGTCGCGCAGCGAAAGCGCGAAATCGGCATTCGCATGGCGCTGGGCGCGGAGCCCGCGAGGGTCGTCTGGATGGTGATGCGCGATGTGCTGCTGCTGGTGGCGATCGGAATTGCCCTCGGTGTGCCCGCCGCCATCGCGCTGTCGCGGGTGGTGGCCACTCAACTCTACGGCCTGTCGGCGCACGATCCCTCCACGCTGGCCTTGGCTGTGGCTGCACTGTTGCTGGTCGCTTGCGCGGCCGGGTATCTCCCTGCCCGGCGCGCCAGCCGCCTGGACCCCATGGTCGCCTTGCGGTATGAATAACGGCCATTGACTTCTCTCGAGCGAGATTGTATTGTCTGGCGAATCAGCGACAGACGATATGCTCGAAGGAGAATATATATGGCCCAGAATCTATCATCCGATCCGCAAGAGATGGCGAACACCGAAACCAGCCGCCGCGATTTCCTGAAAGGCGCCACAACCGCAGCCGCCAGCCTGCTGGCTCCGGGCGCGCTACGCGCCGAACCCACGGAACTGCTGCCCCAGGTGAGCCTGGGATCGCACCGCGTGTCGAGGCTGATCGTGGGGAGCAACCCCATGTTCGGCTACTCGCACGTCAACCGGCAATACGACATGCATATGCGGGAGTGGTACACTGACGAGCGCATCGTCGGGGTCCTTCAGGACTGCGAGAAAGCGGGCATCAACACTTGGCAGGCCAGCTTCAACTGGGACATGAAACGGATATTTCCGAAGCTTCGCGGCTCGGGATGCAACATACAATTCATCTGCCTGGCCGCCTCCTGGCATTACGACGAAAAAATGAGCCGCACGCCGGAAGAAGTTCTGGACGGCACCATCAAATGCGCGCAGGCCGCCATGGAATTCAAGCCGATCGGCATTGCCTTCCACGGCGGTGCCACGGACCTTCTCTTTCGCGCCGGCAAGATCGACCTGCTCAAGACTTACGTGGACAAGGTTCACGACATGGGCGCCGCCGCCGGAATCTCCACGCATAATCCCAAAATCCTCGCCACGCTTCATGAAAAGGGGTTTGGCAACGAGTTCTACATGGCGGGGCTGCATTACCTCAGCCGCCATCCGGAAGACTGGATCGCGGAGCTCGGCACGGTTCCCGTGGATGAGGGCTGGATTGCCTCCGACCCGCCGAAGATGGCCGCCGCCGTCCGGCAAGTCGATAAGCCGGCGTTGGTCTATAAGGTCCTGAGCGCGGGCCGCAAGTGCAACGCCGAGGACCAGAAACGCAAGGCGATTGCCTGGGCCTATCAGAATATCAAGCCGATTGACGCCACGATCATCGGGATCTACCCGCGGTACTCGAACCAGGTCGCGGAGACCACGCAGATGGTGCGCGAAGCTCTCTCCTGACGGGGGAAATTGATCCGCTTAGACAACAAAGTCGCGATCGTCACCGGCGCCGCTTCGGGGATTGGTGCCGGGATAGCCGAGCGGTTCTCCGAGGCGGGCGCGGCGGTCGTCCTCTTTGACATCAATGGCGAAGGCGTGCTCGGTATGGAGCGGAAGCTCCGCCAGACCGGCCAGGCGCTCGCGATCACGGGAGACGTTAGCCGCGAGGAAGACGTCAAAGGTGCAGTCGAACGAGCGGCGCAGACGTTTGGAGCCCTTGATATTCTGGTTAACAACGCAGGCATTGAGCTGCCGGGCACAGTCGTTGAAATGACTTCGAGCGATTGGGACCGCCAGCTCAATGTGAATCTGAAAGGTGTTTTCCTGTTTTCGAAGTACGCGATTCCCCACCTGCGCGGGCGTCGCGGAGCAATTCTGAACATCTCCTCCGTACACGCCTTCGCATCCTACGAGGGGAGCGCCGCCTACGATGCCTCGAAGGCCGGAATTTTGGGATTGACCCGCGCGATGGCCCTGGACCACGGCCGGGAGGGAATCCGCGTCAACGCCATCTGCCCCGGGTATATCGACACCCCCATGCTGATCTCACCGGGCGCTGCCCAAGCCGATACCGCTGCGGCCATGCAGCAGATTCTGGGTGTCCATCGTCTGGGCCGCATTGGTACGCCTCGCGATGTCGCCGATGCGGCTCTGTTCCTTGTTTCAGATGCGGCCTCCTTCATTTCAGGATCCGTCCTTGTAGTGGATGGCGCGATGACCGCCGCCGGACATTAGATTATGTCCGTTGTCGAGGGTAAACGCGAGGGATTCATGAACCGGCGGAGTTTTCTGAAGAGCAGCGGTGCATCAGCCTGCCTTGCAAGCGGGCTTCACCTTCTCGAGGCGGGTGTGCTGGAACGCGCGGTAAGCCAGGGAGCCGGAGTTGCGGCAGGCGGCCGCGAAACAATGGTGGACTTGAGCCGGGCGGTCATCGTCCAACCTCCAAGCCTCTCACGCCGGGAACAAAAAGCCGTCTCGGTACTCAGGGAGGAGGTCGAGAAACGAACCGGGATCGAGTGGCGGGTTGTCGACTCCTGGCCCGGTTCCGCCCCGTCCATAATCGTGGGGCAGTCTAACCCTCTCCGAAGCTTAAAACCGCAGTTATTCGAAAGTCTCTTTCCGCATCCGCCCGCGCTGGGCGCCGAGGGTTTTGCGCTGCGCGCCGGTACCGAGGCCGGCACGCCGAGCGTGGCCGTTCTGGGCGCTGATGAGCGCGGCGTTCTGTTCGGCGTTGGGGGTCTCTTGCGCGCGCTGCGCATGGGAAAAGGCAGCGTCACGATCTCGAGCCAGTTGAACATTGCCTCGAGCCCGAAGTATCCGCTCCGCGGGCACCAGTTGGGATACCGCCCGAAAACCAATTCCTACGACGGCTGGACCGTTTCCGTGTGGGACCAGTACATTCGTGACCTGGCCGTCTTCGGCACAAACGCCATCGAGTTGATTCCTCCGCGCTCGGACGATGCGCCCGACAGCCCTCATTTTCCTCTCCCGCCGATGCAGATGATGATCGAAATGTCGCGCCTTGCGGACGAGTACGGGTTGGACGTCTGGATCTGGTATCCCGCCATGGACGCGAACTACGCTGATCCGAAGACCGTCGAGTTTGCGCTGAAGGAATGGGGGCAGGTCTTCCGCGCGCTGCCCCGTATCGACGCGGTTTTCGTCCCGGGAGGGGATCCCGGTCACACGCGGCCGACGCACTTGCTTGCACTCTTGCAGAAGCAGGCAGAGAACCTGCACAAACATCATCCCAAGGGGAAAGTTTGGATTTCTCCTCAGTCGTTTAACCGGGAATGGACCAACGAGTTTTACCAGATCCTCGATAGAGACCGGCCACCCTGGCTCAGCGGAGTGGTGTACGGACCGCAGAATTGCGATGACCTGCCAACGCTGCGAAAGCAGATTCCGCGGCAATACCCCATCCGGCTCTACCCGGACATTACCCACAGTGTGGAATGCCAGTTTCCAGTTCCGGATTGGGATACGGCATACGCTTACACCGAGGGCCGCGAGGTCATCAACCCTCGGCCCGAGGGCTCGGCGAATATTCTGCGCCGCTATGCCCCCCATTCCATCGGTTTTATCAGTTACTCCGAAGGCTGCAACGACGACGTCAACAAGATCGTTTGGAGCGCCCTGGCCTGGGATCCGGAAGCAAAAGTAGTCGATGTGCTGCGCGAGTATAGCCGCTATTTCATTGGAGAGCAGCATGCCGAGGGTTTTGCGCAAGGCCTGCTCAGCCTGGAGCGGAATTGGCAAGGACCCTTGCTCTCGAACGAGAAGGTCGAAGTGACGCTGCGGCAGTTTCAGGCGCTCGAAGCCTCCGCCTCGCCTCGGGACCTCGTGAACTGGCGGTTCCAGCAAGCGCTCTACCGGGCGTACTACGATGCGTACGTCAGGCGGCGGTTGCTGCACGAAACCGAAATCGAAAACCGGGTCACAACTAAACTGGAAGAAATCCGGCGCGTGGGAATTCGTGCGGCTCCTCTCGATATCGATTCCGATGAACCCAGCCGCCGCACGAGTGAGCTTGATGTTCCTGCCATCCTGTCGGAAGCCGAAGGTATCGCAGAAAAGGCCCTGTTGACTTCGCCGGCCGAAGATTTGAGAACCAGGATTCTGGAATTGGGAGAAGCCCTTTTTCGAGAGCATTCGTATGCAGTTGTCCGTAGAGCGATACCAGGCGGAGGCGGTCTCGCGGGGCGCTAACCTCGATACGCTCGATGCGCCCGTCACCAACCTGCCTTGGCTGCGGTGGAAGATCAAGCAGATTCTGGGACTCACCTCTGAAGAAGCGCAAATGAAAGCGATCGAGGCAATACTGAATTGGTCGAATCCGGGGCCGGGCGGGTTCCACGACGACTTGGGCGATCTCGCAAGCCAACCTCACTTGGTTCGAGGCCCGGGCGGGGTCGAGGACCCGGAGTTCCGCGCCTCGTCGCTTGTTGGCTTTGACTACCCCGATGAGTTTGGAGAGCAGGTGCCGGTTTCCTGGAAGCGCTGGGCGGAGTCGCTCTTTGAAGCTCCTTTGGAACTGCACTACACGGGCCTCGATCCGCGCGGGCGGTACAAGGTCAGGGTCGTCTACTCAGGCGATGAACGTGCGGCGGTCGTCCGCATGAGGTGCAATGGAAATCTGGAGATTCATCCACTCATGCACAAGCCTTGGCCGCCTCGCCCGCTCGAATTCGACATTCCCGCCGAAGCCACCGCGGCAGGCGAGCTTAGCCTGATCTGGAACCGTGAACCCGGCTTGGGCGGCAACGGCCGCGGCTGCCAGGTGGCGGAAGTCTGGCTTTTCAAGAATGCGTAGCACGGACCCGCCTTTTAGGTCTACGGCGATGTGCACGTCAGATGCCGGCGTACCACGCGTATCCGCCTTCTGCCGCCGCCGAGCCCATGCCCTGACCGAGCTTTTTCAGGTTATCAGTGAGGGTAAGACGGGTAATGTATTTAACGCTCTTATAACCGAGCTGCCGGGGAACCCGAAGGCGAAGCGGTCCGCCAAAGCCCACGGGAAGTTCGCCGCCGTTCATGCCGTAGGCGACGAGAGTTTGGGGGTGCAGAGCATCGGCCATGTCGATGCTCTCATACCAGTCGGACTGGAACGAGCGATAGAACACGTAACGGGCCTGGGGAAGAGCCCCCACGCGATCCATGACGTGCGACAGCGGCACGCCCTTCCATTCGGCGACATAAGACCAGCCTTCCTCGCAGGCGATCTCCGTGATCTGCGTGCTCGCGGGGAAGCTCTTCAACTCCGCCAGCGAGAACAAGGCCGGGCGGGCAACCATCCCATCGACGGCAAGGCGCCAGTCCGCAAACGCTCCCTGCTGAAGGAGCTGGAACTGGTCTCCCAGGCGGTCGACGGCGTTGGCGAAGGGATAGCTCGAGATCTGGCTGGGGGCAAACTCGCGCGCCAGCGCGTGGCGATTCAATAACCGCTGCGCGGCATAGGTCAAGGTTTCGCCTGCGCCGTACAGCACACCCGCATCGGGCGGGATGAGTCCATAACGCGCCGCGAGCTTCGCCGCCACGGCGAGCCCGGAGGCGCCCGCGACGGTCGCCAAGCCGGCAGTAATGAGTTTCCGTCGTGACATCTGGCCCATACTCACTCCTTGCGTGTGGTTATGCGACCGGTGATCATCGCGCCCACCCGATTTCGGAATCCAGCAAGACAAACCATAAAGACGTGGACCAAAAGGAAAAGGACCAGGAATCCGGAAACAAAGAAGTGTAGGGTGCGCGCGGATTGCCGGCCGCCTAAAAGCGTGACTGCGGTTGGAACCACCGAAGTGAAGCCCGGAGACATGGCCAGGCCCGTCCAGATGATTAATGGAAAAAGCACAAAAATGACGAACAGGTAGGTCAGGCGCTGCAGCGCGTTGTACGACCAAGCCTCTTCCTCACTTGGCCGCCGGAAGCGCAAATGCCGGGCAATGGCCGTTGCGAGTCCTCGCAGGGAACGGTCAGAGGGAGCGGGAAGCAGGCTCTGCCGGAAATGCCCTTTCCAGAATCCGAAGGCGACGTAAAGCAAGCCGGTCAATACCGCAACCCAGGCGGATTCGAAGTGCAGGTAGCGGCTCCAGCCGTTCTGGTCGGGAAGCACGTAGCCGTAGCCGGTGGGAACGGTGCCTCGCGAGGATGGAATCCGCAGTGTAAATAAGGGGGTAGTGTGTACGTTGCCGGTCTCACCCCAATAGAAGCGCGGGTGAGAGATGAGAATCTCCACTCCGGTGACGAGCAGCGCCAGGAAAGCTAAAGTGGTCAGCCAGTGCGTGACCCGAATCAAGGCAGCGTGCCGTATTTTGACCGTCGGCCAACTTGCAGCCACGCCGCGCCCGTCGGGTCCAGGGAGTTGGACATGAGGCGAGATCGACGGGGCGTCGCCCGCGTCACGGCCCGCCACGGCAGCCCGGCCCGTGGCCTCGAACTTATGCGGATTTCCCATTCTGAGTCTTTAGCCCTACCCACACGATACATCCGGCAGATACTGAATGCAACTAGCACAGAGGCAATCCTAGGGTCGCGTCAAAGTCGAGCTCATGGGGATGTGGTGGTATGGCGGAGTGGAGGCCACGGGTGGCGCATACGTCCCGACGGTTTTTGTCGGGATGTATGCGCCTCTTGAGCGTGAGAGGGGCGCAGGCATGCCGAAGAACGGCACGTCTGCGCCACCCGCGGAAAGTACATTGGTATCGAGCAGAAACCCGCTCATAGGTCAACAGGGCGGCCGTAGTCCTTCTGCCTTTCCAGGTTCAACTCTGCGCCCGCCAGTGGAGATTCCATCAGGAACTGCGCCAGGTTTTTCCGTGGCCTCTCGC
>JBELAJ010000429.1:0-7235 GCA_049508935.1 Terriglobia bacterium
CCGACCAGCAAAGCCGCTCCGAAGTTAACCATATTCATGCGCAACGCCCCTGCGGCGATGACAAAGAACTTCAGCGGGGCAGGCGGCGGCAGCAAAGCCATCACAAGCATGGAAACAAATTCGTTCTGCTCCAGCCAACGGCGCGCGCGATTCCTTCTTGTCGAGGCGCGCTTGCCGCCGGCCAGCCTTCCTCCTCCGCGCGCGATCCCGTACATGACAAAGCACCCCAAAAGCGAACCAAGAGTGCTCAACAACGCGTAAAAGGGCGACCGGGCAGGGTGCTTGCTGGCCAGAACAATGAGCGCTATGTCATTGATGCCCGGGAATGGTATGAATGAGGAATCCAGGAACGACAGAACGAAGAGGCCCCCGCCGTAAAGGGCGAGCACGTGTCCGATCCTCGAAGAAAGCGAATTGAAGAATCGCAACCGGCTCCACCTCGCAAGCTGAACCCTTGAATTCTATGCGTTCTCGACATCTCGACGCAACGTAGTTCTTTTGCGGCTGCCCCGCCACGAGGCGTGGCCGCAACTAAGATTGAAATGTCCTGCTTCTCTGCACCTCGTTGTCCAGGTCGGGGTTACCTTTTCTATTAGGACCCGCAAAAAAAGCTTGACAATCAGGGAAGGCGTGCTAATAATTTAGCATGCTGCTTAGAAATTAGCAGGAGGACAACCCATGGCCGAACCCGCAGATCATAAACTCAGCCGCCGCGAGCGCCAAATCATGGATGTGCTCTACCAACGCCAGCGGGCCTCCGCGGCGGAGATCCGGGAGTCGCTGGCCAATCCTCCCAGCTACTCCACGGTTCGCGCTCTGCTCCGCATCCTCGAAGAAAAAGGGCACATCCGGCATGCGGAAAAAGACCTACGTTACGTCTACTCCCCTACTGCGTCACGCGCACGGGCGCGGCGAGCGGCTCTCAGGCATCTTGTTGAGACCTTCTTCGACGGCTCCGCTGCGCAAGCCGTTGCGACGCTGCTCGATCCCTCAACGTCGCATGTGTCCGCGGACGAGCTTGAACGTATTTCGAAGTTAATCGCGAAGGCCCGAAAAGGAGGCGCATAATGGCAGGAATATTCTCGCCGTTTCTTCAGGTGCTCGAATCGCTCCATGGCTTCACCGGGAAGAGCCTGGCGCTTCTCCTCGACGCCGCTCTTAAGGGCACCTCTCTTCTCATGCTCTGCGGAGTGTTGGTACTAGCTCTGCGGCGCGCCTCGGCGGCGGCTCGGCACCTCGTTTGGAGCCTGGGACTGGGTGCCATGCTGGCTCTGCCCTTCTTATCTCTGATGCTGCCGGCCTGGAACGTGCCCGTCAGCTCGAGACTGGCTTTCGGTACCGTAAGTGAGAAGACTGTGACGACGGAGGGTTCGCCGGTTGACATAGGTAGCACTCCAATCGAGGCGGGCCCCACTGCGCGTGTGCCCGCAGTGCCTGTCGGCACTGAGGAAGGTCCGATGCGCATCGGCTGGATTTTATGTTTATGGGCGATCGGCACTGCGCTTTTGGCGGCGCGAATGGCCGTGGGGGAGTACCGTGTACGCCAGATCGCAAGACGCTCTCTGCCTTTCGAGTCACGACAGGCAAAAGTCATCCTCGAGAACCTCCGCTCATCCCTTCGCCTGTCGCGCGTGGTCCAGCTTCGAGCCGGCGCTGAGATCGCCGTCCCCTTCACCCGCGGCGGGCTCCGTCCGGCTGTGCTTCTGCCGGCGGAGGCCCCTCGGTGGTCCCGCAAACAGCTCGAGTGGGTGCTTGCCCACGAGTTGGCCCACGTGCGCCGGAATGATTATCTGACCCAGATGGCTGCTCGACTCGCTTGCGCTCTGTTCTGGTTTCACCCGCTGGTTTGGCTTGCCGGTTTCGCGATGCGTAAGGAAAGAGAACAGGCATGCGACGATATCGTCCTGAGCCTCGGCCATCCGGCTGCGGACTACGCTGAGTTTCTCCTGGTGCTGAGCCGCGGCCTGCGCTGTACGAATGGGGCATGGTCAACGGGCGTTGCCATGGCCCAATCTTCTCAACTGGAGGTTCGCATGAAAGCCTTGCTTGATCCGAAACTGAATCATAAGACATTGGCGCGAAGCCGCACCGTGGTTACGGCGGCACTTGCCGCAGCGCTGCTCTTGCCGGTGGCGGCGATGCGCGTGGCAGCCAAGGACGCCTCGGGAACCATCTCGGGCATAGTCCGCGACCCGAGCGGCGCCGTGATCCCCGATGCGAATGTCACCCTCATCAATGTGGGACTAAAGTCAAAGATTGAGGGGCACTCCGGCCCGGACGGCACGTTTAGTTTTACAGCGATACCTCCGGGTAGCTACCGGCTTGAGATTGCCTGTCCCGGATTCGCCTTTACAAAGAGCGCGGAACTCGATCTCCAATCAGGCGGAGACCTGCATCAGAACATCACGTTGGACATTGGGGGAGTGCTGGAGGAAGTCGTCGTACACGGGCATAAGCCGGCGGAGAGCCCTGCCACACCACGGCCAACGCCGCGACGCATCCGCGTCGGAGGCATGGTCCAGGCTGCCAAGCTCGTCTCTCAAGTAAAGCCTGCCTATCCCGAAGCGCTCCAGAAGCAAGGAATCGAAGGCACCGTCATTCTGCGAGCGGTGATCGGGACAAGCGGCCAAATTCTTTCCCTCTCTCCTTTCAACAACCCGGATCCGGCATTGACCAAATCTGCCATGGATGCCGTTCGTCAATGGCGATACACGCCCACGCTCTTGAACGGCGAACCCGTTGAGGTCGTCACCACGATTACAGTAGGTTTTCGACTGGATGAATAGCCTCGTAGGGGCAACCCTTGCGGTTGCCCCTTGGCGGCGGAAGGCCAGCCCCAACAGCTCCGCGCATGCTATAATCCTGCCCGCGGGACACCCTGGCAAGGAGAATTGCTCATGCGACGAGGCATGGTTGCGGCCGCAGGCATGGCCGCTTTGCTGTTGATCTTTGTACAAGCTGCTGCTCAAACGAATGAGGCAGTGGGGACGGTGCACGTGGACGTGACGCCGAGCCACGTCATCAACTCCTTCGATCCCGACCGTGCGCTCGGCAGCTCGGTCGATGTCTTGTCTCACAGCGAAATCGACAAGATCTATACCCCGCACATCATCGAGGAATCGCTCTCAGCCGGCTGGGGGCCTATCACTTATCGCAATAACACCGAGCTGCGCATGGCCGCTTGGCACTGGACTGAGAACGGGACGTGGAGCGATCCGGCCCACAAGAGCGGATACTTTACCGGCAGCACGGAACTCAAAGACCCCCTCCGTTACATCCTCGCCTACGCTTTGCCGCATCGCGGCTTCTCCACCAGCGGCGACCGGCCAATCCAGGGACCAAACCTCAGCTACTGGAAAAGCAACCCGTATCTCACCAGCAAGTTTACTGGTGAAAGTGACGCCGCCCATCCGCAGTGGGTGGTTGTCGATCTGAAAAAAGAGGATCCCGTCAACGCCGTCCGCATCGCCTGGGCCGACCCGTACGCCAAGACTTATAACGTGGAGTACTGGGTTGGAAAAGGTGCGCTCGATTTCGACGAAGGCCCCAAAGGCGAGTGGAAGACATTCCCTTCCGGGGCGATAACGGGCGCTCACGGCGGCGCCGTAACACTCAAGTTCGGGAAGGCGCCCGTATCAACTCGCTACCTGCGTGTGTGGATGACGGAATCCTCGAACACCTGCGATCTGCACGGCTCGGCGGATATTCGTAACTGCGTCGGATACGCCATCCGATCCATCGCCGCGGGCAACATGAATGGGAAAGGCGAATTTGTGGACGTCGCGAAGGATGCAACCGGCAGAGAGAAGCTCAGTTATTGTTCCTCATCCATCGACCCGTGGCACTCGGCCGCAGACGTCAATTCCGGAGAGCACTACGCGCACACTGGCTTCGACCTATTCCTTACCAGCGGAATCACCAACAACCTCCCGGCGATGATTCCCGTCACTCTGCTCTACGGCACACCGGAGGACGCTGCCGCCCAGATCGCCTACATCGAGAAACGGGGCTACCGCCTTGCTTACGTCGAGATGGGAGAGGAACCGGACGGCAAGCACGCGCTACCCGAAGACTATGGCGCGCTCTACATCCAGTGGGCCACCGCGATTCACAAAGTCGATCCCAAGCTCAAGCTCGGTGGGCCGATCTTCGAGGGCACGAGCGAGGACATCCGCGTGTGGCCTGACGCCCAGGGCCGGACCTCGTGGCTGGGCCGCTTCGTCGATTACCTGAAGTCGCACGATCGGCTGAGCGACCTCGCCTTTGTCTCGTTCGAGCACTATCCCTTCGAGCCCTGCGAAATCACCTGGAAGACGCTCTACCGCGAGCCGCAACTGATCAAGCACATCCTCGAAGTCTGGAGAGAAGATGGCGTTCCCACCGATGTGCCATTGATGGTGACCGAGAGCAGCGTTTCCTGGGAACTTACTGGACCGATGAGTCGGATCTTTGCCGCGCTGTGGCTCTCGGACAGCGTCGGCGCGTTTTTTGAAGGCGGTGGCGCAGCGTATTACCATTCCCCAATCCAGCCCCAACCCGTAGAGCCAAGCTGCCTCGGCCCGGCCAGTTGGTCGAATTTTGTGGCTGACCGGGACTTCCATATCAAAGGATACACTTCGTTTTATTACGCCGCCCACATGCTCAACCTTGAGTGGGTGCAGCATCGCTCCGGCGTGCATCAGATGTTCCCTTCCTCAACCGATATCAAAGACAGCGAGGGGAACGCGCTGGTCACCTCGTACGCGTTGCATCGTCCCGACGGCAACTGGTCCGTGATGCTGGTGAATCGCGACGAGAACCATGCGCACACGGTGCGCGTGCTCTTCGACGATTCAGCCAGCCAGCGGGCAGCCTCTTTCGCAGACCCGGTAACGCAGGTGAGTTTCGGAAGCGAACAATACGTCTGGAAGGATCATGGCCTGAATAGCTACGCTGATCCGGATGCGCCACCGGTGGGCGGCACCGTCGCGGGCGGATCGCAGGCGACATTCACGCTGCCAAAAGCGTCTGTCACTGTGCTGCGTGGGCGTGTGGAGTGAGAATCGGGCGGGCGCGGAAGCGAACCCTCACCCGTCGCGCGACGGCTGATGAAAGCGCCGTTGTGCGACACCCTCCTGCGTGGGAGAGGGCTGCCAGTTCACATTCAGTTCACAGCGCCTTTACTCGGCGGGTAAGCTGTTCGGCGGGCGACATCAGGGCAATGGCATACTTGCAGCCGCTCAGGCAACCGCGGGTTACGACCAGGCTCCCATAATAATCGTTGTAGCGGAACCCGTTTTCGCCCCGCCACATGGGGAATATTGCGCAGGCTTCCTCCCAGCGTTCGAAGACGCTAGTAATATCGAGATAAATATCCGGTGTAAAACCGTTTGCGTCTTCCCAATTATCCGCAAAGAATAGTTTCCCGACCTCGTGGGGCGGATACTTGCGGTCCAGGGCGGGCAAGCCCGCATAGAACATAGCGTCATTCACAATCCTGTAACACGCTTCGTGATCTTTATGCCAACTCCCCCGCCAGTGCGTCACGATGATGCCGGGCCGGTACTGACGAATCAAATCGCACACCGCGAACTTGGCTTCTTCAGATACCGGAATCTCGCCATCCGGATACGTTAGGAATTCCGCGCGCGCGCCCAACTTCTGCGCCGCACTTTCCGCCGCTTGCCGCTGGAGAGGCCCGTATTGCGCCGGAGCAATCCGCGCGGAGCCTCGCTCACCGAGCGACAAGCTCAGGAAGACGCCTTGTGCTCCGAGATGGACCTGACGCGCCACAGCAAGGCCCATGGCGAAGAACGCATCGCCGGGGTGGGCGGCGATGGCCATGATGCTCGCGGGGTGAGAGGCCTGCGGTTGGGTGTCCCCAGAAGGAGGCCTCCCCGGCATCTGCTCCGTCTGGGCGCCTTGCGCCGATGCCGAAAAGGCAGCCGCACCAAGACTCAATTCTTTGAGGAAGCGTCGCCGCGTGGAATCATCCATGTTTTCAGATTTCTCCTTTTCGGCGGCCAGTCATCTCACTTCTGTCTCCCTGCGGAGCTGAAGGTCCGAGCTACTCACTCTCCGGCACGGAAACAACCCCTCACCCGTCCGGAGGCGACTGAAGAAAACGCCGTCGCCGGACACCCTCTCCCCTTGCGAGAGGGCTGTTCGCTCGGGGTGGAGAGGGCCGCTCGTTAATCTCAAGTTTCACTTCGTAATATCTTGGCAAGTGATTGTAGCAATGTAAGTTCACTCTCCGTGCCGAGTGCCGTACTGTACCATTCCGATACCCGGTGGCCCTCGACTTCCGCGTTCCCTTCCCCGTGCCGGGAATGCCAAGCCTTGATCCTTTCACGAGCCTCTTCAGCTTTGCTCGTCATGCTCGACTTCTCGTAGCAGAAGCTCTCAAGATAATCTTGAATCCTGTAATCGGGATCGGCGGGCTTCCCCGTTCCCAGCCGCTCCGGGTATTCGCGCGAAGCCTCGAGGTGCCCGATCGCCTCCCCGTAGCCCCCTTTTTTCATTTCCGCCAGCGCCTGGGTGACCAGGCTTTCCACCCACAGTTGATGTACATCGCTCTGACCTTCGTAGGGCAGGATGGAGGCCTTTGCCAGCACGGTGTAACAGTCTGCATATTTCCCACTATTCAAGTAGGTCCTGGCCAGCAGAATTCGAAGCGCATCTTCCTTGGGGAACTGTACGGACGCAGCGACGGCCACTTTCAAAGCCTTCTCGTTCAATCCGGCCTGCAAGTAATAATCCGCCAGGTGATACGAGGTTCTCCACTCTCTTTTGTCGATGGAGTAAGCACGCTCGAAGTCCGCCTGCGCGTTTTGAGGATTGGCAGTTTGTTCGAGAATGGCGCGGGAGATGTAAGCCGGCGCGTAATCGGGTTGATTGCCGCACTCAGACCACATCCTCAGCGCGTCGTCGTCGCGCTGCATCCCCCAGTAAATCAAGCCGAGATAGTACTTCGGCTTCCAAGCGTTCGGCTGCTCTGTCGCGGCCCACTCGAATACTGGAATCGACTCCTCGCGGAACGGAAACACCAGGTAAGGCGAGAGAGCGTCGGCGCGCGAGAGAACCTCCCGACTGCGCTCCGGGGATTTGTTGCGCAAGAGGTAGGCCTGCCAATATCTCACGGTTGCCTGCTCGGGAGCGGCCTCGAGCACCTTCAGCGCGTCGTCGTCGAGTTTCAAGTTGGCATAATAAGCGGCGATTTCGAGATAAGTCTCATGCGGGAATTCGCTGCGGATCAT
>JBELAJ010000043.1:0-24951 GCA_049508935.1 Terriglobia bacterium
TACCGCGTGTGCAAATCACATCCTATAATCGACATGTTCGGCTCCTTTCCCGGGCAGCCTTGGTCGTTCCCAACTACCAAGCTTACCGGACCTAAGGAGCCGACGACATTATGGAATCAGACCCCCGCCGTTTGGGGTCTGCGTTTGCCGAAGGGAAGGTGGCGCTTCACTACCCTGCCCTGAATCGCAGACACTGGACGGCGTGTCTGCGCTAGCCTCGAGCCCCACGAGCTTACTCAGTTCCTGCGCTTCCCGGGCGTTCGACTCATTGTCGGGAGGTCCGACCGCCGGTTGCGCGGCTGGCGAACCGCCCCTACACTCGCGGGCATGTTCTTTGCGCATGGTCAGCAGGATTCTCACCTTCCGGTCGATCGCCCGGTCGAGCGCCATTCCCAGGCGCAGCACCATGTTCGCAGTCTCGTCCTCCGGAGCGAGACACGCGTCCCGCGCAATCGCGTCCTTCTCCTCCTGCGCCTTCATCTCGTCCGCGAACGCCGCCTCCACCGCCGCGATCTGCTCCTCCAGCAGGCGCTCCAGTTCCTGGTAGCGGGCCTCCATCCCCGCCTCGTCCCCGAAGCTCTCCTTCGCATACTTGTCTAGCTCTGCCTGGTCCTGCTTCTCCTGGAGGTACGCCCAGTTCATGAAGAGCCCAAGCAGGTGGCCGATCTGCCGGGGCCGCCACCCCAGTTCTCCCTGGTAGTAGCTTTCGATCTGGTTCCGCTGGGCGAGCGTGAACACCCGCCGCCGCACCTGCCCGCGAATCACTCCCCAAAGCGAAATCAGCATGCGCAGCCGCACCGAGGGATGTGTCGGCTTGGGCAGGTCGAGCGCCACCGCCTCGCACTGGGAGGGTTCGAAGGTCACCTCAGCGAGGGCCCGGGCGAGCCCGCGCCGCCGCTCCTCGACCTCCTTGAGAGCGTCCCGCATCAGGCCCGTCTCCATGCGCTCGATTCGGTCGCAAGCTCGCGCTTCAGGGCTGTGAACCGCTCGGGATCTTCGCCCAGCGCCCGCATGACGGCGGCCTCGTTCTCGGGCGCCGCGTCACAGCCGTGCTTCAGGGCGTTCATTTTCATTCTCTCTTTTCCGGCCTCGCTGCGAGGCCCGGTCGAGCGCTCGGAATTGTGCCGGGCGGCGTCAACACGCCGGGCCGTAAGACAAGTGGACTTGCGTAAAGGCATAGTATTCTCCATCGTCAGGAAAGTTCGGGGGCAGGGGCGGCAGAGGAACCGTCCCCACAAGAGGTGAGATACACGTTCACAGGCCTTACATGTTAGCACCAGCCGGACTAGCCTGTCAAGCCTAGAATAATAAGCTAGACAGTGACGGGATGAGACAACCCTCTCCCTTGGGGAGAGGGTGGACCGCTGCCGGCGTTTTCTTCAGCCGGAGCGGCCCGGGTGAGGGGTCACTTGCTCCCTCGTGGGTGGTCCATCCATGGAGAGAAGGCGTGAAAGAGCCCAGAATATGTCATCCTGAGCGAGGAGTCATTTTCACTGCTTTAATATCCCGTCGATGGTCACGATATCAGCCAGCCCGGAACAGCCATAGATTGCCGGGAGAATGCGATCCGGCGGGTGAAGGCGTCGTAATTGAGCAACTTTCTCCGTTCCTGCCCGATAGGCGGGAAGATACATTCGGCCCAGTAACGGATGTCGACCCCAGGCGCCGGAGAGCTTGTCCGCGCGCTCTTCGGTGACCAGGAAATCCCTGCGGAGAACAGCAGCCACTTTCTCGCGCGGCGCACCTTCTCCCCACGTCAAGTATGAAGATTGGTTCTTGGCATCGTCCTGCAGCAACGCCAGCAACACGCCGATCTGCAAATCCTCGTCGGGCAGTTGCTCGATTTCAGTTACGCCGTGGGCGATGAGAATCGCATTGTTCGCGATTCCCTCGAACAGGGCGGCGGAGCGGGTGTTCATGGTCAATACCGTGGCTTCGAAGCCGGCCTTCCCGCGGATATAGAGATTCTGCAAGTAGGCAAACGTGGTCACGTGCCCGGGCACAACTTCATGGCTCACCAGTTGTTCGAACTCCGGCACGGAAATCTGCAACGAAGCGTTAATCTCGTAGGTGGCTTCGTACCGCGGACTGCCATCCGCTTCCCGCGCTCGCCCCAGGTAGTTCATCGAGCCCGAAAACCAGGCGTCCTTGATGGGCAAGAATTCAATATTGGCGCGAGGCACCAGCACGAGATCCTGCGGAAGATAGGGAAGCAAGTTGAGCGCGCTAAGGCGATCAAAGTGGGCGATCATGGCCGCGCCTAGGGCGCGGACAGAAGCCATGGGAACCAGCCGATCCCGCCGCCACGCATCGACCGCCCCCAACAGGCTGGCTGAACCCGAGGTCGCGTAACCCGCCCGGCCGAGCAACTCCGCCACACGCGCGCGCTTCGCTTCGGGGTGTGAGGCTTCCGGTGGACGCCCGGTTGAGGCCTCAACAGATCGGAGGTAGGGAACCGGGTCGCCTTTCCCCAGCACTTCCATGGCAAGATCCCACATGGTCTTGAGGCACAGCGCCAGGCCCGCGAGACCCTGACCGCGCAGGCCGACCATCTTCCGTGCCTCATCGCGAACCCCAGCGATGGCCTGCGGAATATCCACCTCACCGAGATACTCCTCCACCGCCTGTCGATCCACCTTCTTGTCTGCAACCCCACCGCTTGCCCGCACCCGCGCCGCCGCCGGAGCCGTGTAGGCCGCTGGCAGGGGCTCATCCGAGAACCATGAGTCAGCAATGAATCGTCCCGTGCCCGAGGGGCACATGACATCGCCACCCCAAAGCGTGTCGGTCCCGAGAACTGCATCGGCTACAAATCGTCCTATCGCGTCCATGGATCCCTCCTCACTGTCCTAATCATGTCCACAGTGTTGTAGTGTAGCGCCGTGTCGAAGTTGCGGTGTCCTTAGCTTACCAGCGTCTACCAATCTCTGAAATTCGTCGTGAAACTCTCCTGCTCGCCCGCTTGCAGGGAATGGCAAAGGTCGTTCGTTTATTACCGGGAGGCCAGCCTTTTGGAACTTTTCGAATAGCGCCTCATGCACTGTCGCCTTGATCAAAACTATCTGCTTTGGCGCAATATTTCGAGTTTCTTCTATTAATTCATCTGCAGCCGACTTGATTCGGTCAACTCTATCCTTGCGTTTGCCAGAAAGCGGTTCTTTCACCGCGTCGATAAGCCGAAAGCCGTCTTGCTGGAACTTAAGTAGGAATTTCTCTTTGCACGCACGATGTTTCTTCGTGGGTTTCCTAGCCCATTCGGACGGGTACAGGGCCTTCATCAGCGCAATCCACAACCAATCGTCGCGCTTTACGTCTTTAAAATAGAAGTAGCCATCAATAGAGGCTGGGGGCGATTCGGCTAAAAATAAAACACAAGTTTCGCCATGCGGCTTGTAATTCTCTGCAGCTTTCGCGTAGCGATCATTAAAGCAGGTAGTCTTTTCGGTCGCAATCATGTCCACAGCGCTGTACTGTAGGGCCGTGTCGAAGTTGCGGCGTCCTTTTGTTCGGATCGATACTTCGTCGTCATAGTGCGCTTGCCCCCGGCCTACTGACACGGTTTCTTCACGTTTCTCCTGTCACTCATAGTGCGTCCACATTCACAGCACTTTGACTGTCCGGCGCTCTGGCATGATCTGGTACACGAGCCTGTGCTGAATATTGATGCGTCTTGAGTAGGCGCCGGCCAAATCGCCGACTAGTTTTTCAAATGGTGGGGGTTTTGAAAAGGGATCTTTGGCCAGCAAGTCGAGGAGCTTTTGCGCTCTCTCCCGCAACCCCGACGCCGCAAGCCGTTTCGCGTCCTTCTGCGCTTGCCTTGTGTAAACAAGATTCCAATCGTTCACCCGCCGGGCTCTTTCTCACATTCCTCAATAGGGGTTTCCAGTCCCACCCGAATGGATTCACGCATGCCCGGCACCGACAGGAGGTAAAGGGTCTCCTGAATGGCATTCCAATCTTCCTCAGGCACCAGCACGGCATTGGCGCGCGGACTGGTAATCAAGACCGGTTGATGCGCCTCGGCCGCCTCGTCCAGAATTCGGTCAAGCTTTTCCCCTGCCTCTTTGGCATCCAGAGTGTTCATGCCGTAAGATTACGCTCTTTCCCAGTCCGCGGCAAGCGAGTTGCTTCCACCCAAGGATCGCGATTGACCGAAAGAAATGAATGGAGCATCAAGCGATGATGGCAGGCGGCGAAGAGCGCACGCGGGTGGCGCATACGTGCCGACGGTTTTTGTCGGCATGTGTGCGCGTTCCCGACAATGGGCGCATACATCGCGACAAAAGGCGTCGCGACGTATGCGCCACCCACGCTCCTCATTCTTCTTGTGCTGATGTTCTCCTCAGCGAACTGAACCACACATACAGACACAGACCGACGAACAGCAGGGCGGAAGCGCTTTGCGACACCGGATCGTGCGCGTAGAAAGGCGTCTCGATCCATTCTTCCTTGAAGTGCGGCAGGACGCGCAGCGCCGCCCCAATCACTCCGCCGAGTGCGCCACCGGCCATCAAGCCGCCGGCAATGATGATGCCGCGCTCGCGGATGGTTTTCCCGTGCTGGCCGCCGACCTTCTCCGCACGCTTGTTCACCAGGTGCGAGAGAAATCCGCCGACTAAGATCGGCGTGGTGAGTTGCAGCGGCAGATAGACGCCCAGCGCGAAGACCATGGAAGAGAGACCGAACATCTCCACGACCACGGTGACCATGGCTCCAATGCCGAACAACATATAGGCGACCGGCTGGCCGCTCATGAATCCCGACACCACGGCTTTCAGCGCGGAGGCCTGCGGCGCCACCAGGACCTGCCGCGGGTCGCCGGGCACGGCCTCTCCGAATTGGAAGGCCTTGGCCAGCAGGATGATGGTTAAGCCCGCGGCGATTGCCGATGCGACGACCCCGATGAACTTCACCTTTTCCTGCGCCGCAGGTGTGGAGCCGAGCCAGTAGCCGGCTTTGAGATCAGTAATGAACTGTCCTGAGGCGCAGAGGGCTACACAGACCATGCCGGCGATGGCCATCACGAACAACATGCCGGCGGTCCCGGAAAGCCCGAACTTCAACAACACCACCGCGCAGACGATGACGGTCATTAACGTCATGCCGCTGCCCGGGTTGTTGGCCGTGGTGGCGATGGCGTTGGCAGCCACCGTGGTGAAGAAGAATGCGAAGAGAAGCGTCAGCCCCAGGCCCACGGCGACCACGGTCCACGAAACATGCAGGTACTTGAAGAAAGCGCCCACCCCTATGGTCCCAAGCAACACGCCCAGGACGATGGTGAAGATGGGAATGTCACGGTCGGTGCGTTCCATGTGCGGCGCTTCGCCGTGGCGGAAGGCGCGCAACGCGATGCCGAACGATCCGGCCACCACGCGCAGCGACTTGAAGATGCCGAAGAGGCCGGCGGTCGCGATGGCGCCCACGCCGATGAAGCGCACGTAATTGCGGTAGATGTCGGCGGCCCCCATGTGCGAAATAGGAACGGTTGCGGGATACACCGTGACTTCGCCCATGTGGCTGCCGACGAACCAGATCAACGGGACGAGCACGAAGTTCACCAGAATGCCGCCAGCGCAGAAGATCAGGGAAATGCGCAGGCCCATCACGTAGCCCAGGCCGAGGATGAAGCCGATCGCGTCGAAATTGAAGACCATGCGCCCGCGCTCGGCCAGCGACCGGAGCGCGGGCACGAACTGGAAGTTCAGGTACTCCTTCCAGACGTGGAAGGTGGTGACGAAGAAGTCGTAAACCGCGGCGATGACCGTGGCCTGAATCAGCAGTCGGGCTCCAGAACCGCCCTTCTCGCCGGTGACCAGGACTTCGGTGATCGCCGTGGCCTCCGGAAAGGGCAGCTTGCCGTGCATTTCGCGCACAAAGTAGCGCCGCAGCGGAATGAGGAAAAGGATGCCAAGGCAGCCGCCGGTCAAGCAGATGAAGATGACCTGCACCGGATGCGGGTTGAGGTGGAGAATGTAGAGTGCCGGCACGGTGAAGACGGCACCGGCCACTACGCTGCCCGAGGCGGCGCCCATGCCGGTGATGATCACGTTCTCGAGCACCGTGGAGCGCCGCTGGTAGAAGCGCGCCAGGCCGATGGCGAGGATGGAGATGGGAATCGCCGCCTCCATCCCTTGGCCGACCTTGAGGGTGGAATAAGCCGTCGCGACGCTGAAGATGGTACATAGCAACGTGCCCCACAGCACCGCGCGCCAGGTCACCTCCGGGGGCGCCATGCTGGTGGGCACCAGCGGCAGATAGATTTCGCCGTCTTTCAACGGCTGGTACGCGTTTTCCGAAAGCGACTTGGTTTCGACGTCAGCCATGTGTAAACGGGCCTCCTTAGCGGGACAAAACGCTGGGACGTCTATCATTGCCCCGCCGTGGTCCCGCCTCAAACAAAACGGGCAAACATTATCACATCAGGAGTCAAATATCACCTGCGCTTGCCACAACACCGCGGAACAGAGGTCACACCGTGAGATGACTCGAAGTAGATCCATCGTCGCGGGCTGGGCCACCAGGCGATAACTCCCGGATTGTCCTGGAATAGCCCGCTGTCGTGTATCATATCTTCGCCGAATTGACAGACTGGGGGAACCAGTCAGGCGGATTCTTGGCGGGCTAGCGCCCCGTAACTGAGGTTCGCGGCATAAGTCATCCCGCTTAGGCGGCCGACGCAATAATGGCCGCCACCTGGAGGAAATATGGATCGAAGAGAATCACTTCGCCCGGGCATTATCTTTGCGACCACTCATCGCGTCACCGGGCTTTGCGGATTACTGCATATAGTGGCTGGTGCGCTCTTGCTGGCGGCGCCGATTCGCCTGGCTGTGGCTGAATCAACCAAAACGCTTACCGCCGCCTTGCAACCGTTCGTGGATAATCACACGCTGGCGGGCGCCGTGGTGCTGGTGGCATCGACGAATCGAGTGCTTGCGCTGGAAGCTGTGGGGTACGCGGACATCGCCGCGAAGCGTCCCATGCGAACCGACGCTCTGTTCTGGATCGCTTCCCAGTCCAAGCCTATGACGGCGGCCGCCCTGATGATGCTGGTGGATGAGGGCAAGGTGAAACTGGACGATCCCGTGGAGAAATATCTGCCGGAATTCAAAGGCCAGTGGCTCAAGGCGGAGGGAGACGCTGAACACCTGCTGCTGAAGAGGCCGGCGCACCCTATCACCGTCCGCAACGTGCTGAGCCACACAAGCGGACTGCCCTTCAGCTCACCGATCGAGGAGCCCACACTCGACGGGCTTCCGCTCGCGGCGCGAGTGCGGAGCTACGCCATGCTGCCGCTGGAGTTTGAGCCCGACACCAAGTACTCCTATTCGAATGCCGGCATCAACACCGCGGGGCGCATCATCGAAGTAGTGAGTGGAATGCCCTACGAGCAGTTTATGGACCAGCGCCTGTTCAAGCCGCTCGGGATGAAGGACACGACCTTCTGGCCTGACTCGAAGCAAGTTCGGCGCCTGGCGAAATCTTACAAACCGAACGCGGCCAAGAATGGTCTCGAAGAGACGACGATCACGCAACTTCGCTACCCGCTTACCGACCGCACTCGTGAGCCGATGCCTGCCGGCGGCCTGTTTTCAACCGCCGCGGATGTTGCCCGGTTTTGCCAGATGATGCTTAATCGCGGCGAACTGGACGGCAGGCGCTATCTCTCCGAGGCTGCCGTAGCGCAAATGACCACCCGGCAAACGCCCGACACGGTCAAGGAAAAATACGGATTGGGCTTAAGCATCGGTGACGGAGAGTTTGGCCATGGCGGCGCGTACGCGACCAACATGACTATCGATACTCAGCACGGCCTTGTCTTTGTCTGGATGGTCCAGCACGCGGGCTTCCCCGGCGATGGCGAAAAGAGCCGAGACGCGTTCATGCAGGCGGCGAAGACCGCATTTGCGAAATGAAGAACGCCGGAAGTTCCCGGCCTCTCAGCTAACGGTGAGCCGGCGCCCCGGGACCGCGCTTCTTCAGCTTGGGCTTGCGCGAACCGCGCGGTTCCGTCCGCTTCGGTTGGGGAGGGCGCTTGCCGCGCGCCGCCCGCTTGAGTTTCTTTCGTTCTGCTTTGTCCTTGATGTTTTTCGTGTTCATGCGTGCTTGTCTCTCCTATGCCTTTTCGAGCCCCGCGTACTTGGTCATAAACTTTTTCTGGCCGTAGCCTGGAAAGCTGACGGTCAACTTGGTGTCATCGCCCTCGCCTTCCACCGCCAGGATTGTGCCCATGCCGAACTTGGCGTGCCGGACCTTCGTGCCGATTCGCCAATGCGAGTTGGTGTTGGAGCGCGCGGCAGAGCCTCCCGCGCCCAGGCGTACTCCCCGCTCTCTCAAAAACCTGTGAACGCTCGAAACGGAATTAGCCGCATTTTCCCAGTCCGTTCGCGGCTTCCAACCCGGCGACGACACGCCGACAGGATCGAGAAGCTCGCGCGGGATTTCTCCCAGAAAACGGGAAGGATTGGTTTGCTCAAACGACTCTCGAGCGTAGGAGCGCCGTTGCCGCGCCCAGGAAAGAGTCAGCCGATCCTTCGCGCGAGTCATGCCGACATAACAGAGCCGCCGCTCTTCTTCAATCCCCGCGTCATCGTTGATGGAAAACTGGTGAGGAAAAAGCCCTTCCTCCATGCCGACCAGGAACACGTTTTCGAACTCGAGCCCTTTGGCGCTGTGCAGGGTCATCAGGGTCACTCGAGAACGTTCGTCGATATCGTCGGTGTCGGAAACCAGCGAAGCGTGGTCCAGGAACTCTGCAAGCGATACATGCTGATCTTCCGCTTCCGAGGCGGCATTCACCAGTTCCTCGAGGTTTTCTATCCGGTCCTCGGCGCCCGGCTGGCGCTCCTCATCGAGCACCTCGAGATAACGTGTCCGCTCCAGGATGCTCTTGAAGAACTCACCCAGGAGCAGGCGCTGGCGTTCTTCCACCAGATCGTTCATGAGCGAGTGAAAGCCTTCCAAAGCGGCCAGCGCGCGGGGTGGCAGCCGCTTCTCGAAAAGCTCGCGCTCGAGCGCTTCCCACAGGCTGAGCTTATCGCGGCGGGCGGTCTCCGCGAGCGCCGCGAATGTGGTATCGCCAATCCCACGTGGCGGTACGTTGATGATGCGCCCCAAGGCCGCGTCGTCGCGCAGGTTATTGGCCACGCGCGCATACGCGAGGGCATCCTTGATTTCGGCCCGCGCATAGAAGCTGAACCCGCCCACCAGCCGGTAAACGATTCCCCTCATGCGCAGGCTTTCCTCGAGCGCTCGCGATTGGGCGTTGGTGCGATACAGGACCGCGACGCTTCCCACCCCCGGGTCGCCCAACGCGCTCTCCACTTCCGCCGCCACGAACTGGGCCTCTTCGTCAGCGCTGCGCGCTTCGAATAAGCGCACCTTCTCGCCGCGACTGCGGTCCGTCCAAAGCGTTTTGCCTTTGCGCGCCAGGTTCCGGCTTACCACCGCTCCCGCGGCGTCGAGAATAAGCTGCGTCGAGCGGTAGTTCTGCTCCAGGCGAATGACCTTGGCGTTGGGGTGGTCTTTTTCGAAGTTGAGAATATTCCCGATGTCGGCCCCGCGCCAGCGATATATCGATTGGTCCTCGTCGCCTACGACGCAGAGATTTTGATGAAGCAAGGTTAATTGCCGAATTAGTTCGTACTGGATGTGGTTGGTGTCCTGGTATTCGTCCACGTGAACGTAGCGGAAGCGTTCGTTGTATTTTTCGCAGACCTCCGAAGATTTATAGAAGAGCTCGACGGTCTTGAGCAGCAGATCGTCAAAGTCGAGCGCGTTCGAGCGCCGCAGCTTGCTCTCGTACAATTCGTAGAGCGCGGCCAGCTTCTCCATGATTGGATCGGCAGCCTGGCTGCTAAGTTCTTCCGGCGAACATCCCCGATTCTTCGTATAACTGATTTTAGCCAGTGCGGTGCGCGGCGACGTGATCTGCTCGCTGAGGCCCAGTTCCTGGATGCAGGCCCGCATGACGCGCAATTGATCGTCATCGTCATAGATGGTGAAATCGCGGCGGTAATCGAGCCGCTCGATGTGGCGGCGCAACACGCTGACACAAAACGAATGAAAAGTCGAAACGTGCGGCGCGCCGGGACGCAGCGTCACCTTGCCGGCGAGCAGCTTTTCCACACGCTCCTTCATCTGCCCCGCAGCTTTATTGGTGAACGTAACCGCGAGAATATTTTCCGGCGGCACCTGCTTCGCTTCAATCAGATGAGCGATCCGGTAAGTGATAACGCGCGTCTTGCCGCTGCCGGCGCCGGCCAGGATCAGCAGTGGTCCATCCGTCGCCTCTACGGCGACGCGCTGCTGGGGGTTAAGTTGGTCGAGGAGATTAGCCATTCGGAAGTTAAGAGTCGAGAGTCGAGAGTCAAAAGTAAATCCCGCGTTCTACAGTGAACGACCTTTCGGGTCTCCCTCCTCAAATCTGGCATCTGCCGGCTCGAATGTCCATTGTACACGAATGCCCGTCGCCAATGTGGATCCTCGCGCGATTATCGGGTGTGGGGCGGTTCGCGAACCGCCCCTACTTCTCGTGTTCACCGTCGCGGTCACGCATTTCTCTGCGAATCGTTTCAGGGTCGTCCAGCGGTTCGCTGGGGCGCGCCTGCATCTGGAGACCCGGCTCCTTGATTTTCGCTGGGTCGAAGATCTGCGCGTCGGAAGGAAGCGCCTCGAAGGGCGTGAAATCGGGCGTGGCGCTAAACAAATCGGAAAGGTCTGCGGCCGCGGCGTCGTATTGATTTAAATAGGGCATTCCGAAAACCAGGTCGAAGGTTTTGAGGATGCTGGCCATGCTGGTGTGGACGTGCGAAACGCGGTGGCTCGCGTATGGGCTGATGACCATCAAGATGCTTCGGTGTGCGTCCACGTGGTCGCGGCCGTTCTGGGCGTCGTCCTCAGTAACGAAAATGGCCATGTCCTTCCAAAAAGGACTGTGCGAAAACAGCTCGACAAGTTTTCCCAGCGCCAGGTCGTTATCCGCGACGTAGGAAGCGCGATAGTGATACCCGTCTTCCGGACGCGGCTTGGCGGTGTGATCGTTGGGCAGCCAGATGTAAAGGAACTGCGGAAGCGGCTCCTTCCCGCTGGCAAATCGAATCTGGAACTCGCGTTGGAACTGCCCAAAGCGGTACTGGTCCGAGATGTTGGTGTTAAAGGTCGCATAATCGCGCGAGGTGTTTTCGAACAGGACTTCGGGCATGGGCATGTTGGTTGCCTCCCGCATGCCGGTAGGCTGAAGGCCTTCTCCGCCTTCGTTGCCCGGAAACGAAACTCCCTCGCCGTAGTTTCGAAACGTGATGTGGTGCCTCGCCAGGTGCTCCCAAAGTGAGCCCGCCTCGAGAAAAGTTTCAGGGCAGGGGTTCCCGCACTCCAAGCTGATGCGCCCGGGCGCGTCGGCGTCGGCCACGAAGCTGAGTTTACGGCCGTAAGAAGCCGGCCATTCCGTCTCGAGCACCTCATTCGGATAATTCCCCACCAGCCAGTGGTGGCCGTCCACGGAAACGTCCGAGTCCACGTAGAAGTTGTCGCTGAAGGCGAACCTTCGCACCAAGGCGTGCGCATTGGGCGTGACCGTGGCCTTTTCAACGACGACCGGTTCATCCCTGTCTTGCACCCGCGCGTTCTCACCCCAGCGGGCCAGGCTGGGTTCGCCTTCCACCGTCGCGCCCGCAATCTTCACGTCTCCAAGGACCTCGTCAAAAGTCCGGTTCTCTCGCACCACGAAGACGACGTGGTGAATCTTCGCGCTTGGCTGCGCCGGCGGAGGAACCGGAAACCCTGCTTTTCGCGGCGCGGCAGGAGCCACGGTTTCAAAGCCGTTGTTCTTCAGCACCTGCGCCGTAGTTTGTTTGAATTGGCTCTCGTCCGGGACTGAAACGATGGACACGAATCCGTGCGTGATGTCTCCAATGTAAGTTCCTTCCGGCCCCTCCTGGAAGTTCGAGCCGCCGTTGGGGCCGGCGCCAAATCCCTTGGCGTTGGCAACGTAAAGGGTCTTGCCATCGGGGCTAATGGTGAGCCGCGCCGGGAACCACGCCGTGGGTAAGTAACCCAGCACGGTTCCGGCGCCCGCGTCCAACACCGCAACGGCATTGATCCCAGCGCAAGCCACGTAGAGCCGCTTTTCATCGGGGCTGAGCGCCATGCCAAAAGGAAGCAGGCCGCGCAATCCCTTCACGGCGTCGGCAGGCTCGAGCAAGACAGTTTTCTCAACCTGGTTCGAATGGGCATCAAGAATGGTGATGCTGTCTTGGTTGGCGTTCGAAACGAACACTCGATCGTGGCCGGCTACCACGGCGCCCGGGCTCGAGCCGCCCACGGACTTGTCTCCGATCTGGACTCCGGTTTTGACTTTCGCAGCCACCTTGGCCTCGGCCGGGTCAGCCACGTCGATCACCCAAAGCGAATTCGACTCCGGCACGTTCGGATCGCCCAGCCCGGGAATCTGTTTTCCCTGGATGGTGGCGCCTTCGGAGGCTTCTTTCGACGGGAACCCGAAGGGAGGAAAGTCCAGCCCGGTTTCTTTGGGCCGGTTCGCGTCGTAGCCGGGAACAAGGGTGTAATTAAACATGCCCACGTTCGAGACGTAAGCAAGCCGGCCGTCCGGCGCCAAGGCCAGGCCGAACGGCATGCGTCCCACAGGGATGCTCGAGACGACATCCTTCGAATCCGTATCCAGAGTGACCAGGCGGAAATGTGCAAGGTCAAGAACGTACAGGCGTCGACCGTCTGGCGAAAGCTGCATGGAAGCTGTGAGACTATTGGCGTATGTCTTGCCTTGGAACGCGCCGTCGACACTCACCGAATAGAGACGCTGGTGAGTCGTGAGGTCGAAGATGCCAATCCTGCCGTTATTCCCCTCGGAGAGATAAAGGGTTCGGTTGTCCGGCCCCACCGCGACGCCCATGAAAACACTGTCCGGGTCGGCATCGGCAGGTTTGAAGCCCGGCGGAATCTGCGCCACCTGGGGCTCGGGGCTGTCCAACTGGGTGACGATGGAGGCGGAGAACGGATGCGTTCCGCTGTTGGCGGTTATCAGAGTTTTGCCGTCCGGACTGAGCGCCAGGCCGTAAGGGTGCGGCGCTACCTTGACGTGCCGGCCCAGCGGAGTGATCAGCCGGCCGTTGGGAAGTACTGTTTCCCCGGCAATATCGATCTTGACCGGCCGAAGACCTGCGGGCGCGCGCAGTTCCGACATCGCATTCCCGGCCCTTTGCTGAGCCGAAATCGCGGCGTCATGCGGGATAGACAACAGGCTAAGGAAACACACCAGCAGCACTCGCCGTGTCCGGCTGCGCATAGATAACACCTCCTCCAAGGAACCCACCAGGCTGAACCGGCAATCATACCACGCATGCCGATTCCGCGGCAGATGGGCAGATGGGCAGATGGGCAGGTGGGCAGATCGGCCGCCTCCCACAGGCTGCGGATAAAGCTTGGACGCTGTCATTCTGAGAGCTTGTGACTTTTTTGGTTTTTCGGCCGTTTAAGGGCACTTAACTCCCTTTTTATCAGTGCCACTTTTCAGTGAAATTCAAAAAAGTCACACGCTCTGAGCGCAGCGAAGAATCTCGGCGATTATAGTTACTACGAACTGCGGAGATCCTTCGCCGCCCGCGGCTCCTCAGGATGACAGCTAAAACTGTTTCACGCAAAGTCGCCAAGCGCGCAAAGGCCGCAAAGAAGGGAACCGAAGCGCGATTGTTCACCGCCGATCTGCCCACCTGCCCATCTGCCGACCTGCCCACCTGCCGACTCTCTTCCCCTCGCCCAAATCCCCGAGTACAATACGTACCGGACTCGTCACTCTTCACTCGTCACTCGTCACTGCTCTTATGCCTGCGAACCTCACCCCCGAATACATGGAAGCTGAACGCCGGTTCAAGGCTGCTGTCACCTCGGAAGAAAAACTGGCTGCGCTGGAAGAGATGATGGCCACCATCCCCCGTCACAAGGGGACGGAAAAGATGCAAGCCGACTTGAAGCGGCGCATCTCGAAGCTGCGCACCGAACAGGCCAGGAAGCCAGTCAGCCGCGCGGGCATCATCCACCGCATCGACAAAGAAGGAGCCGGCCAGGTGGCGCTGGTTGGACCGCCCAACGGCGGCAAGTCGATGCTGGTCCGGCAACTGACCCACGCCATGCCGGAAGTGGCTGACTATCCTTTCACGACCCGGGTTCCTTTGCCGGGTATGATGAAGTTCGAGGACATTCAAATTCAGCTTGTGGACCTTCCGCCCGTTCATCCCGATTTCCCTGAGTCGTGGCTTTACCAGATCATTCGCAACGCCGATGCAGCGATGCTGGTGACGGACCTAAGCGATCCCGACCTGCTCGAGGATCTCGAGACCACACTTGCTCAACTCGCACAAGCCAAGGTACACCTCGGCGGCGGCGAGGTGCCGAGCGTCACTGGCTTTCTTGCCAAGCGCAGCCTGCTGGTCGCCAATAAGCTCGATGCAGGCGGCGCGCTTGACAGTCTCGATGTCCTGAAGGACCTATACGGCGCGCACTTCGACATACTTCCAATCTCCGCCGAAACAGGCCAAGGACTGGACGAACTCCGCCGCTGCGCTTTTAGCCTGCTGGAGGTTATCAGGGTTTACACAAAAGCTCCTGGCAAAAAACTGGAAATGACCGCGCCCTACATCTTGAAGCGCGGCGCCCGCCTGTTCGACCTGGCGGCTCACGTCCACCACGATTTTCTCTCCCAACTCAAATACGCGCGCGTCTGGGGCCACGGGAGATTCGAGGGCCAGATGGTCAACCGAGATTACCTTCTCGCCGATAAGGATGTGGTGGAGTTGCATCGGTAAGGCAAGGCTAGGGAAGAACCAGATATCATAGCCCTCTCCCGAGGGGAGAGATGAGCGTGCGGCGAATTTCCTTGATGTCGGACATAAGCCCCTCGATCATTTTGTCCCAATCGGCCTTGTCCTCCGGACTGAACTCCCTGCCGTAACCCTTCATTCGTTCCGGCCGGGCGTTTTCGAGAACAACCCACAGCCTTGAAAGCTCGGCCGCGACCACTTGCCTAGGGCCCGGTTTGCGGACCTGAATGGAGAACCGTTTGGCGGACGCACCTAGCTTTTCACGAGCTGCTGCCATCTTTTCGCGTGCCCGACAGATCTGCTCCGGCTTAAAATCCGAGGTCTCGCTTTCGCTCGCTTTCTCCGGCATTTTCAGCAGCAGGTCCAGCCGGTTGAAGGCGCCCACGAACACGCTGATCAGGGTGGCGAGGCGGCGAGCGTGGAGTTCGTCCAAGGCCATATGAGTGTCCCGAGTACGAATCGCGGAACCGGACCCGATCCGTGAGGGCGCCGTTCGGGCGATCTGATCTCGCGGCTACAACTGCCGAATCTCAAGTTCCAGCCGGTCGAGCCCCGCGCGGGCCGCGTGGACGGCCGGCGCTCCCTCCGCTTGCGCGGCGCGGGCGTGGGTGAGGGCTTGTTCAGCGATGCGGCGGATTTCGTGCAGCAGCTTGCGAATTTCCACCTCGAGGCGGCTGCGGCTTTCTTGGACTCGATTGAGGATGTCGCTTTGTACGCGGGTGCAGTTGGTCTCCAGCAGGTGCGCTAGGAACCGCCGCGCGTCCGCATCGATCAGCCGATGTGCTCCAGCAATGCCCAGTATCAAGTCCGCCGCCCACCGCAACGGCGATGCGGGCTGCGCGACCTCAAGGAGGTCGTGAAAAGTGAAACGGGATCGGACGCGAAATCCTGCTTCCGGGTCGAGTGCGTGCGGCAGGCGTGCGACTTCGCGGATGCCCGCGTCGGCAAGCTTCTTCAGAAAGTCGTTGCCCGCCTGCACGAAACGTCGCGCGACTTGCCGGTATTCCTTCTCCGCTTCCAGTTGTTCGGCCTGCAGCCACGGCAGGACGTGCCTCCGAGCCACGTCCTGAGCCTCGCGCATCGCACGCCGTCGGTAGGCAGGTCCCATGCCGCGCGCGAGCGATTGGAGAGCGCCGTGGAACTCCGCTTCTATTCGGGGCGACACCGAAGCGAGAAATGCCTTGTGCCGCTCGACGAGGACATCCGAAAGGTGATGCTGCTCAGCCGTGAAGAGAAATCCCAGCTCACGCAGCGAGCGCTCCGCCGCGACGAGGCTTTCCTTAAGGGCAGCGATTCGCCGTTCGGATTCCTCGAGGGGCCGCTCGAGCGCCTCGTGCTCTTCGCTGATGATGGCCAGCAATTGTTCGCCCAGCCGCTCGAGTCCCCGTTCGCAAGACGCGCGGATCAATTCCCGGCCGGAGCCCTCGACAAGCTGGCCAAGCGCCGCGAGCAGCTTTCCCCAATCGCGCTCCAGCCCCCGGTTCTCGAGGCGCTCCGCGGCGCTCACCTCAAAGACCGGCCCGGCGGGTCGCTGCAAGCGTTTTAGCAGCAGCTTTTGCGTGAAGTCTGCGGCCGCAGCCCGTTCTTCGTCGGTCGTGCGGTCCGCCTTGTTGATGACCAGGATCAAATCTTCGACGTTCCGCCCCACCGCTTCGACAAGCGTCAACTCCTCGCCTGCCAGCGGCGGATCCGCGCCGATCACCACCAGCGCCGCATCGATGTGGGGAATAAAAGACTCGGTGGCCGCAGTATTTCCCGTAAACACCGAGCCCAGTCCGGGCGTGTCGACCAGGCACATGCCCGAGGCCAGCAGCGGGCTGGGCACAAACACTTCCACGCCTGCGATTCCCTTCGCGTTTTCCGGGTTGTGCTCTTCGGATACGTACTCGCCCAAATCCGCGACGGCGATTTCCCGCCAAGACCCATCCCGTCCCCGCACTCGCGCACTCTCGCGCTCTCCGAAACGAATGACGGTGGGCACCGCGGTGACCGGAATGAAACCCACCGGAAGAATCGGCGCGCCGACGAGCGCGTTGATCAGCGTCGACTTGCCGCGCTTGAACTGGCCGATGCACGCCACGAAGAAGCGGCCCTCGGAGGCACGCGCGGCGAGCTCGCGGGCCTCCTCGGCCAAACCTTGCGTCCCCAGTTGTTCACTCAAGTCAGCCAGGCGGAGAAGCCGGGCCGCGCCATCGAGGTCACTCGCCGCAGCAGGTCGGGTCACGATGTTGCCGCCTGGCGATGCGCTCACTTTTTCGTCTCCCGAAGCGTCTCACGCAAATGAGTCGCGAGCGACAGAATCTCATCCATGCGCGGGTCCAAATACCTTTTCAACTCCTCCGGGACCGCTCCGTATCAGCGCAAGCCGCGGGACTTGCTTTCGTGCAAGGTGACCCAGATGCGGGAAAGGCGCGATTCGATCAGCTTGTCCAATTCAATCACCTGCTTCCGAAGTCCCAACTCCAGGCTGATCGATTCGAGCTTCTCCAGAATCTCGGCCAGAATCGACCGCATTTGTTCTTTCGTGGCCTGCGGAATTTCCCCGGCGTACTCGTACAAAATCCCCCGGAATCCATCCAGGTTACGTTCGATCTCCCGGCAGTCTTCCTCGAGGATGAGCATGCGCGCCGCGAGTGCGCCGGCATGGGCAGGTGAAATGGCCAACAATGCCCCGGAATTCGATTTGCCGCTATCAGCCATGGGAGCACCATTCTACAGGCTTCTTTTACTTTGCGACCAGAACGGAGCAGGGGGAAGTCTTGACCAGATTCTGAGACGTGCCGCCCCAGATTCGTCCGAAGGCTCGGCTATGTCCCATGAAGCCGACGACCAACAAGTCAAATCCCCCCTCGCGGGTGAAGCGGATGATGGTTTCCACTTCATGGCCCGGCAGTACGGTGCACTTCAACTCCAATCCCTCTTGCTCGGCTAGGGCCTTGGCTTCGGCATTGACCCGCGCGTAGAACCGGTCCGCCTCTTCCTGATCCTCGACCACTTCTCCCACGGTCTCAGCAAAATGGCTGGGCCGCTCTTTGATCGAAATCGATTGGAGTTCGGCGTCGAACGTCTTCGCCAGGACGAGGGCGCTGCGAAGGGCTTTCTTTGCCCCGTCCGACCCATCATTAGCGACCAGAATCTTCTTGAACATTGTTCATGCCTCGCTTTCCAACTTCGCCGCGCTGGGGACGGCCAATTGCCGGCCGTTTGCGGTTTCAGCCTCGAGCTTAGGACGGAAGAATCGCTCCGCGATCAGTGTGGGAACGACAGCGCTCAAGATGACGACCGTCACAAGAACGGTGTACTGAGACCGATCGATATATCCGTGCGTGAGGCCAAAGAGCGCCGAGATGGATCCGAAGGTCAGCCCGGTGGCCATCAGCAGCGTGGTGTACATGCCGCGCCGCTTCCCGAAGCCAAACGTCAGGGTGAAGGGAAGAACGCCGCAGATTTTGGTGATCATCTTCATGAAGAAAAACGCCGCGATCAAGCCCAGACCTGCAGCGAGAGCTTTAAAGGAGACATACGACCCTGCTCTGATGAAGTAAAAGGGCGTGAGAAGTGAGAAGGCGATGGCTCTCATCCGGTGCATCAGAACTCGATTGTGCAGGAACTGGCGAGCCATAACCAACCCGATCAGGTAAGCCGGCAGCACCGCTTCGCTTCTGGCCGCCGTTGCCAGCCCGCCCAGCCCGAAGAGGATCAACAGAATGAGCTTGACGTCCGGCTCGCTTACTCGATTGCCTACTTTGCGGAAGTACCATTCCGCGAACGCCGGCAGCTTCCAAAGGACCGCAGCCGTCACGACAGCGAAGATCACAAGCCATCGGTCGTAGTTGGCAAAGATCAGCCCCAACGCCACAACCGTCCCGAGGTCCGTCACGAAGCAGGAGGCGAGAATCGCTTTGCCCAGCTCGGTTTCATTCAGGCCGGATTCAATCATCACCGCATAGACCACAGCGACGGAAGTGGTGGAGAGGGCGATCCCGGCAATCTCGGCCCCATGCATGCTCCACTTGAAGACCCAAAAGGCAACGGCAAAGGCCCCCACCGCGGGCGCGAGAAAAGAAAAAGAGCCAATCAGTAGGCTTTCCTTCAGGTTGGCTCGAAGGGCCGCGGGGTCAATCTCGGCGCCAGCCAGGAAAGTCAGCAGAACACTTCCAACGCCTGCCAGGAAATTGACCCAGTCGTTGGGAGTGAGATGAAGGAAATTGCCGGCCAGAACGCCGACACCGATCTCGACCAGGGCTACGGAAATGCCGATCCGAATCGAGATCATCGCCGCGATCAGGGCCAAGCCCACCCAGAGGGAAGCACTCAACCAGATGTTCACACGCACCTCATAGTTTACGGGCTGGGAAGGGGCCAAAACAAAAACCCCTACCATGACCCGAAGTCATGATAGGGGTTATCAGTCCCAAAACTATGAGACGGTTGGTTAGGCGAACCCCATCGCCATCAAGCTGATATTATACAGTATGTACTCGGTTTTTCAAACTGCCTCGTCTGCTCTCTCGTGCCTCACGGGGCAGCGCACAGCGAAGTGGCGGCGTCCTGATTTGATGCGAGGCGCCCCGTAAGGGGGATTAAAGGAATGAAGGGTAACTCCCGGTCATCGCGTTTGGTGGTGCTTTCCGTAGATGGGATGCGGCCGGACTTTTACCGGCGGCCGCAAGAGTTCGGGCTGAAGATTCCGAATCTGCTTGAACTGATTAGCACGGGCGCCAGCGCCGACCTCGTCGAAAGCGTCTACCCGACGACAACCTATCCGGCCCACGCAACCCTGGTGACCGGCGTGCCTCCGAGCGCGCATGGAATCTACAGCCACCTGGCATCGCTCGATCCGACCGAGAAGGCGCGGCCCTGGTGCTGGTTTACCGGCGCTTTGCGCGTCCCGACTCTCTGGGACGTGGTTCGAGCCACAGGGCGGAAAACCGCGGCCGTCAGTTGGCCGGTGAGTGCCGGGGCGGCAATTGATTACAACATCCCCGAGATTTGGGATCCGAAGCTCGCGGATCCGCATCAGGACTTCACAACGGCAGCCCGCCACTCCACGCGGGGATTGTTTCCCGATGTGATCAAGGCGCTGGAGCCGATTCTCGGCGCGGCAACTCCCGACCGGCTGCGCTCCGAGGCGGCCCTCTACATCTGGGCTCGCTATCGGCCGGACCTTCTCCTCGTCCACTTTGTTCACTACGATCAGTTGGCCCACCAGTTCGGGCCGACCTCGCCGCAGGCCCTGGCCGCTATCGAGCAGACGGACGAAGAAATCGGACGCTTTCGAAGCCGCTTCCTGGAGGGCGAGTCGCCGACGCTCGTCGTCATCTCGGATCATGGCTTTGTGCCGGTTGAGAAAGAGGCTGCCCCGCTTTCGGTTCTGGCGGAAGAAGGGCTCTTCGATAAAGAGGCGGACGGCGCGCCCAAGCTGGGCAAGCTGGGGGCTGTGCACGCGGGCGGATCGTTCGCCGTTTACTGGCTCGAGGAGCCTTCGGCAACGGAGCGAAGCTCCCTGCGGCGGGCGGTGAAACGGCTGGTTGAGGCAAGAGTGGTGGAAGAAGTTGTGGACCGAGCCCGGCTCGAGTCGCTGTCCGCCGACCCCGACGCGGAATTAAGCCTCGATGCCGCGCCCGGCGTTTACTTTTCGGACCGCTTTGAAGGGCCGCTGGTAAGAGATACCGTCAAAGACCGAGGCACTCACGGCCAGTTGCCAACGCGCCCCTGTCTGGGGGCGTCGTTTATCGCCGCCGGTCCCGATATCGGTGCCGGGCGGAACTTGGGCTGCATCGCTTTGACACAGGTGGCGCCAACTCTCGCGAGTTGGCTGGGGCTCCCGAGTGACATCCTGGCTTCGAAGGAGAAACCGGTTCTGGAATTGACGATTGATTGAATCGCCGTGGCGCGGGCGTCCCGCCCGCGTGCGCTTGCAGGAGCGGGACGCTCCCGCGACAGCGGGCGAGACGCCCGCACCACAGAAGTCCGCAATCGTCGATATTCAAAGGTACTCCAATGCTCACAGAGTCCGCGGTCACCCCTGGCGCTGTGACGGCCTATCTCGACTCTCGTCCGCGTTGGATTCGTTGGCGCGAGTGGTTGGCTGGCCGCCGCTACGCGATGGCGGCATTTCCAGATCGTGCCAGGCCTTTGGTGGTGGTGGCGCACGCGCGTCGCGATTCGCTCAAAGCCCTCGAGATGGTGCGCGCCGTCGAGCGTGACTGGGGCGAAGCGCCGTCCGCCTGCCGGGACGCTTATGAACAAATCCTGGAGAATTCCCCGAACTTAGTCATCATCCAGTTTCACCGCACCAACATCTGCGGCTGCCTTGGACATCGGCATGTGATAGTAAAAGAGCAGCCCTTTGCCGAACCGCACGATGCCCTGGGGGGCGATCCGGCAGGAGAACTGGACATCGCTTTCGAGCGCGTGGAGACTTGGGTAGCCTTGCCTCTGTCGGATATCGCGCTGGATGCGCAGTTCGCGGCCGGAAGCCGCCTTCAAGAGTTTCACGCCACGCGTCTGCGCCTGCAGTTCCTCAGCATCTTGTTGCACGAAATCGACCACATGGTTCGCACCCAGGAACCGGAGACCTCGATCCGTGAGCGGAGCCTGAGGTTTTATCACGACGCGCTTGCTCACTACGTCGAGAATGCCAAAGCGAGTCTGTCTTTGACCATCGACCGGTCGTTCTCCCGCTTCGAGCAGGACTAGGCAGCGCCCCCCGCCTCTTCGCCCGAGGGGAGAAAGACGCTTGCAGCGCCGAAAACGCCTACGTTCTTTTGCAGTTTGGCCGGCAGGATGGGGAGTTCTGCAATGAATCGCCGATTAATCGTGTAACTGGGCATCGTCTGACGAATTTTATCGAAAAGCGGTTTGCCGATCTGCGCCACTCCGCCTCCGATGATGATCGCCTCCGGGTCGAATAACGACATCATCCCTCCGAGCCACGCGCCCAGGAAAAACCCTGTCTCGTCGATGATGGACTTTGCCAGTTCGTCTCCCTTGCGTGCCGCCTGCTGAATCATGACGGGGTCGATCTTTCGCAGGTCACCTCCCGAAAGTTCGCGCAGAAGGCTTGGCTTGTTGTGTTCCTGTTCGAGGGCAACGCGCGCGCGGCGGGCCATGGCAGGGCCGGCCGCCAGCGCCTCGATGCAGCCCAGCGTCCCACAACCGCAGCGGTAGGGGCTGCGGAAGTCGATGGAAACGTGCCCGCCTTCGCCCCCCACTCCATTCTTGCCATGGTAGATCTTCTTGTTAATGATGACCCCGGTTCCAACTCCCGTGCTGACGGTCACGTAGAACACGTCCCGGTAACCCACCGCGGCCCCAAAAAGCACTTCGGCAAGCCCTGCTGCGTTGGCGTCGTTTTCAACTTTGGCGGGGAGGTGGAAATGGTTTTCAAGCAAACTCGCCAGCCGGATATTTCGCCAACCCGGCAGGTTCGGAGGATTGATGACGACACCCGCCTTGGGGTTGAGCGGCCCGGGCGCGCAGATGCCGATCCCCACCACGTTGTCATTGCCTCCTGCGAGCTTGATGAGCCGCTCAATCAGATGAACGATCTGGCCGTAGCTGGTCTTAAATCCTTTCTCCGCGTGAGTGGGCACAAACAGGGACTTCACCAGTTGCCCCTTCAGGGTCACCAATCCTCCGGCTACCTTAGTTCCTCCGACGTCAATGCCTATGATTAGCTTCGCCATAGCGCACCCTCTCCAGTATGAGAATTCCACTCGTTTTCCGGTCCCCACGTTCACTTTCGGGCACGCGGCCACGAAACTCGGCAGTATACTCCATCATAAGGGCCTTGCAGGGAAATAGTGAATAATGTGACCTTATTCTGGTAGCGCCCTAGTTTGACTCGTTGCGCCCCGATATGTCGGGGCATAGGCCGACCCTTCGCTCCGCTCAGGGCAGGCTCTGAAGGTCGGCGCTACATCCAAGACAGGACAGTCCCGGTTTCGGCGTAGCGCTGGCCTTTAGGCTAGCATTTGCCGGCCTAAAGGTCGGCGCTACGTTCAAACTAGGTCACTGCCCAGTTTCGCTAGTCCTTGACGCTTTGTGCGCAGTTCTCTAAGATGGCTTGAAGTTGAGCTTCAACCATTGCTTGAGGTCCTGAATGCCTCGAACTCGTCCACCCCGCGCTCGTCGCTCCTCGAACGCCGCGACGCCCGAAGCCTTTATCCCGGACAAGCTCTATTTCCGAATCGGCGAGGTCAGTAAGCTGACCCATACCAAGGCGTATGTCCTGCGATTCTGGGAGACCGAGTTCCCGATGCTCAAACCGACTAAGAGCAAATCAGGACACCGGCTGTACCGCCGCCAGGATGTCGAACTGGTGCTGGAGATCAAGCGATTGCTTTACACGAAGGGCTTCACAATCTCCGGCGCGCGAAAACTCCTCACCCCTAACTCCCAAACCCGGACCGAGCAACAACCGCGCCTGTTTCCGCCCCTTTCTGATGCCGCGCACCTGCGTGCTATTCGCCACGAGCTTCAGTCCATCTTGACAATGCTCTCGCGCAAATGATAGAAATCAGGTTGCAGGTGTCAGGTATCGGGTGCCAGGGTTAAACCTTGTCGCCGCTCGGGAACAGACACCTACTTGGAACGTGACACCTGCATTTCCGGGACGTAGCGCAGCCTGGTAGCGCACTTGCTTGGGGTGCAAGGGGTCGCCAGTTCAAATCTGGCCGTCCCGACCAATCAACTCAACAGTTGAGCCACCATTGCATTTTTGGGCTTCCTCGTTTGGTTACCATTTTGGTGCAGGGCACTGTCCGTGCCTGGATGTCACGCCGAGAGATAAATTCTCATCGGGTGGGCAGAGCTGTCCGAATTTCGTAGGCGGACGTTCCTGTGGTGGCATTTCACCTGGACTCAGTTACGCTTGCATCGACGGGAAGGCCGGGACTCGCTTCATGGGCCGGGACAATGGATGCCCGCGCAGGACCGAGCGCCTGCACGAAAGTGTATATCTCTCGGAACAGTTCTTCCGGCCGAATGGGCTTAGAAACGTAGCTGTCCATACCGGCTGCGAGGCAGCGCTCGCGGTCGCCTTTCATGCTATGCGCGGTCATGGCGATAATGGGTACGTGCCTGCCGGTGATCGTTTCCCTGTTGCGGATTTCCGCGGTGGCTTCGAAGCCATCCAATTCCGGCATTTGAACGTCCATCAGGACCATGTCGAAGCTGCTCTTTTCCAGGGCCGCCAGGGCCTCCCGCCCGTTGTTGACGACGGTTACGCTATTCCCGTGTTTCTCGATTAACCGCGCCGCCAACACCTGGTTAATGGGGTTATCCTCGGCTAACAGGATGCGCAATTTCCGTTGACCTTCGCGGACAGCATAAGGTGCGTGCAAAGCCGCCGAACCGACTTCCGGGGCCGGTTGGTGCAAGGCGGGTACGTTGGCCAGCCGCGCCCGAGCGGTGAAGTGAAAGCGGCTGCCTTGCCCGGGCTCACTCTCCACCCAGATCTGGCCTTCCATCATCTTCACCAGACGCGACGAAATTGTCAGACCGAGGCCCGTCCCTCCGAATCGTCGTGCCGTCGACCCGTCAGCCTGCGAAAACGCCTCGAAGATGAGGTTCTTTTTTCCCGCCGGAATTCCGATACCCGTGTCGCGCACCAGGAAGTGCAGTTGAATTTGATCATGATCGGGAGCATTGGCAGCCACTTCGAACCCGACTTCGCCACGCTCGGTGAACTTGATGGCGTTGCCGATGAGGTTGATGATGACCTGCTGCAGCCGAGTGGGGTCCGCGATGATCTCCTGCGGCACATCAGGGTGCACGTTGCAGATGAACTTCAGATTTTTGTGTTGAGCGCGCAGCGCTAGGGGTTTCAAGGTTAGCGCCAGGCATTCCCGCAGTCGGAACGGAATGGGATCGAGATCCAGCCTGCCCGCTTCGATCTTGGAATAATCCAGAATATCGTCGAGGATGCTCAACAGGGTCTCCGCGGAAGTCTTGGCCATACCCATGTACTCGCGCTGTTCCGGATTCATGTCGGTATCCAGCGCGAGTTCTGTCGCCACGAGGACTCCGTTCATGGGGGTACGGATCTCATGACTCATATTGGCCAGAAACTCGCTTTTGGCGCGATTCGCGGCTTCAGCAACCTCTTTGG
>JBELAJ010000430.1:0-7219 GCA_049508935.1 Terriglobia bacterium
GGGGCCAATCTGCACGCTGGCCAATCTCCAGATCGATGCCTGTACGCCGAATTTCTATATGCAGGAATACTTCGACCAGTTCAATGAGCCGTGGGAGAAAGACTTGCTCACCTGGACGCCCAAGCTGATCGACGGTTACTTGGAGCTTCCCACCTCCCCGGGGCTGGGTGCTGAATTGAACTTGGAAGAGGTGAAGAAGCACCCGTACGTCGAAACCGGACGCATGTTCCTTTTCGAGCCGGATTGGCATTTCCGGCGGCCGAAGTAACCGGCGATATGCTTTGCTGCACTACAGTCGGGCGGACGCCGGGTACCAGCCCCAGGGGGCGGCCGTTAGTGTGGTGTCCCGCGTAACTTTTGACTGATGTCAGTTGGATGAACCCCCTCACCCTTGGCCCCTCTCCCCCAAGGGGCGAGGGCAGAGTTGATTGTGTTAATGTTCTTGCCCTCGCCCCCTTGGGGGAGAGGGTGTCCGTCAGCCGACGGACAGGTGAGGGGGCATTGTCAAATCTACGGCGGCCAGGACACTAGGCCCGCCCATGCGACCGTCGCACACTGGGATTTCCCATGCTCATGAAACTTGGTTGGCTCGATTTCGCTATCATCATCACTTACTTCGCCATTGTACTCGGCGTGGGCTATTGGCTCAAGGGCAAGATCAAAACCTCCTCGGATTTTCTCTTGTCGAACCGCTCCTTTTCGCACTGGATTACCGGGATTGCTTTCATGTCGGCAAACCTGGGAGCACTGGAGGTGATGGGCCATACGGCCAACGGCGCGAAGTACGGCATGAGAACCAACAACTGGTACTGGATCGGCGCCATTCCGGCCATGGTTTTTCTGGGCTTATTCATGGTTCGCTATTACTACGCGAACGGCCTACGCAGCGTTCCCGAGTATTTGCGCATGCGCTACGACCATCGCGCGCACATCCTCAATGCCTTCAGCTTCGCCATCGTCACCGTGCTCATGTCGGGAATTGACATGTTCGCTTTTGCGGTGGTTTTCCGCAGCATGCTGGGCTGGCCCTTCACTGCCAGCGTTCTGCTGGCAAGCGGGGTAGTACTGGTCTTTGTTTTCTGGGGAGGCCTCTCGTCCTCGATTTACAACGAGTTCCTTCAGTTCTTCCTGATCGTCATCGGGTTTCTCCCGTTGACTTTTCTCGGGCTGCACGAGGTGGGCGGCTGGAGCGGACTCGTGGCCAAGCTGCCGGAGCAATATCTGCACACCTGGAAGGGGATGGGCGGCCCTGGAGACCCGCTGGGAGTGCCTTGGTGGGTGATGGTGGTGGGCATGGGGCTGTGCGCCGCTCCTGCGTATTGGTGCACCGACTTCCTGCTTGTGCAGCGCGCCCTGGCGGCCAAGGATTTGCCATCGTCGCGTAAGACGCCGCTGGTGGCGGCAATCCCTAAAATGCTCTTTCCCGCCATCGTCACGGTGCAGGGAATGCTGGCCCTTGCCGTAGCCCCCTCGATCGTCAAGCACGATTACAACTTGGCTCTGCCGACTCTCATGGGACGCTATTATCACAGTGGCATGCTGGGGCTGGGGCTCACGGCGCTGCTGGCCAGCTTTATGTCCGGAATGGCAGGCAACATTACGGCCTTCAACACGGTCTTCACGTATGACATCTACCAGACTTACTTCGTGAAGAACCGCCCTGACCGGCATTACCTGCGAGTAGGGAAGATGGCCACTGTGGTGGGCGCCTGCATCGCCTGCGCGTCGTCTTACATCGTTCTGTATTTCAATAACCTCATGGACTACATGCAGCTCATCGGGATTTTGTTCATTTCACCATTCTTCATCGTGTTCTTTCTTGGCATGTTCTGGAAGCGCCCGTCGGCGACGGCAGGTTTTTATGGAATGGTCGCGGGACTTTCCGGAGCAGCCCTCGAGTACGTGCTCTACCGGCTGGGCGTACTGAGGTTTACCTCGCCCATGGCGTCGAATATCTGGACCGCTGTGTGGGGGCTCGTCGCGGGCTTGGTAGTGACGGTTGCTCTTACTTTCCTTACTGAAGCGCCGCAAGCGGAAAAACTCCAAGGCTTGGTTTATTCGCGGGCGGCGAGGGAAAAAGAAACGGCGCCTTGGTTTCGTACGCCCGCGTTTTATGGTGTGGTTGCACTAGCGGTGTTCGTGGTGCTCAATATCAAGTTCTTCTGATCATTTGTGATTGGTGATTGGTGATTTGTGATCGACTAGGTCCAAGGTGTGTCTCGCTGCGAGCGGAAACTAAAAAAGCACTCGCAAAGGCGCTAAAACGCAAAGGTGCGCAAAGGGAACGCGCTCTGCATAACCGGAGTGAGGTAGATCGACTATGGTAAATCGCAGGAGATTTGTGGCTACGTTGGGCGGGTGCTTGGCATTGCCGATCTCGACGCGGGTGCTGGAAGGTCGTGATTCAAGTCGTGGAGCGTCTGCAGCGGGAGCACGGGCTCGGGTTGACTTAAACGGCCAATGGGAACGCCGGATCGACGGGGAACTGTACGACCTCGTGCAGGTGCCCTCCTCGCTGCGACCCTCTGGGAATTACCGGCTGAGGCGGGAAATGCTGCTGCCTGAACTCTCTATGCATGAGCGAGCGATTCTACACTTCGACGCCATCACCTATTTCGGCCGGGCGTTCGTGAATGGCGCGGAACTCGGCGTCATGGGGCCCTATGTACCCTTCGAATTTGAGTTCACCCGGCAAGCCAAGAAGGGCGCCAACGTTGTGGAAGTGGTGATCGCTGATCTTACGCCGGAGCCGGGCGGCGCCGGCAAAGACGAGTTGGCACTGGGTGTGAATCCGGGATGGGAAGCTTACGGCGGGATCATTCGTGACGTCTATGCGGAAGTCCGCCCGGCCGCGTTTATAGACAACGTCCGTTTCGGATATAAGCTGGCACCGGATTACGTCAGGGCGGCCTGCAAGGCGCAGGTGATGGTATCAGCAACTGCTGAGACTTCGGCCCGGGTTGAAGTGGCTCTGCTGCGCGCGGGGATGGAAGTGGCACGGGCGGAAAAGCCTGCCGCAATCCCTGCCGGGCCAAGCGCAGTTGAATTGGAGTTCGAGGTTCGAGCGCCCGTTTTGTGGTCACCTGAAGAGCCGAATCTCTACGAGCTGCGTGCAAGCCTGAGAAGCGAGCACGGGGTGGACGATTGGAGGTGCCGGACGGGATTCCGCGAGGTCGCGACGCGCGGGCCGGATTTCCTGCTCAATGGCCGGCGGTTGGTGCTCAAGGGAGTCTGCCGGCACGACATGTGGAAAGACCAGGGCTTCACTCTGACGCGCCGCCAGATGGAGCAGGACATGCGGATGATCAAGGCCCTGGGAGCGAATTTCATCCGCCAGGTCCATTATCCGCACCACCGCTTCGTGGTGGAGTTGGCGGATGAGTTGGGCCTGCTGGTGAGCGAGGAGCCGGGCTACTGGGGAATGAATTTCACAACGATGCCCCGCTCGATGATTGAATTGGGCTACCGGACCATGGAAAGGGTCGTCCGGCGCGATTGGAACTCGCCGTCGGTATTTGCCTGGCTGCTTGCGAACGAATGCGAATACACGGCGGAATACCTGCGCGATGGCAAGGCGGTATGCAATCGTATCGATCCCATTGGACGCCTGGTTTCTGCGGCCAATAGCATGCCCAAGGAGAAGGCGAAGCCCATTTTCGAAGCAGCCGGAATGGATTTCTTCGATCAGCATCCTTACACCTACGACGTCGAGGACTTCAAGAAAGAAGCCGATTTCGACGGGCCCAGCCGTCCGCTGACCTTCACCGAGTGGGGCGGCAAGGCGATCGGCCAATCCCAAGTGGTAATGCAAAACAGCGTCGATCGGCTGCTCGATCTCGTCGATTCGCATCAACTCGCCGGCCACGTTTTCTGGAGCTGGCAGGACATGCGCCAGTACAGCCGCATCGACTGGGAAATGCAGGACGGCATCCTGGAGTCAGGCGTAGTCACTGAAAGCCGGGAGCCGCGCGATGTTCCTTACCTCGAATTGGCCCGGTTATTTGAGGGGCGGCGCCGCCCGGCCGAACCTGCAGCCGAGCGGCCGCTTGTTCTCCCGCTTAAGTGGACGCCGTGGTCGCAACGGAGCTCCTTCCAGCCCGTCGATCTTCAGGCGCTAGTCGAGAGTTCTGAGGGCATGAAAGCCTGGGACAGCCTGGAGACCGCTATGGCGCAGTTCTGGCGCCGCGCTCCCATGGCCGACGACCAATGGAAGCGAGCGGGAGAAAAGTTCCTGCTCTGGCAGGAGTCTGACCTGGAGATCGGAGGTGTACCGTTCCGCATTCCCCTCATCGGTGGCCATGCACGCCCGTTGGTGTTGACGCAGGACGTGCCGGAGGTGACGATTCCGCTCAATCAGGAGTGCGCGAGGCTGCACCTTTTGGGGCAGGTGACGTTTCCGGTCGGTTTTCCGGTGGTTGGAAAACGAGGTGAGCGGGTTGCGGCCTACCGGGTGCGATATAGCGGGGGAAGGGAACGAGAGACGCCCGTCCGGCACGGGATAGAAGTTGCGCAGTCGAATCAGATCCATGTCGCGACGCGGATCGACGCTGTGGCGACGGCAGCACAACGGGCGCTCGAGTATGTGAAAGACGTGGTGCGCGAGCAGTATCAGGTGCTCCTCTGGAGTCTGCCTGTTGAGGGCGGCAAAATGGAAAGCTTGCAATGTAAACTGGAGTCGGGGCAGCCGGCGCTGGCTGTGTTCGCGATTACGGCAGAACGGTCTGCTACGTGACAAGGGGTAATCGCTGTCATCCTGAGCGGAGCGAAGGATCTCTGTAGTTGTATTCCGGGCTTGGTAGCCTGCTGGGAACTGCGGCGTTCCTTCGCTTCGCTCAGGACGAGAGCCTGAAGAACCGGCGTGGAGGACGGGCTCGATGGAACTTCACAAACCTCTTCGTGGAATCATCACCGCCATGATTACCCCGCTAAGAGGCCGCGATGTGCTTGACCACGCCGGCCTCGAACGCTTGATCGAACACCTGATCGCCGGCGGCGTCCATGGCCTGTTTATTTTGGGAACCACCGGAGAAGCACCGGGGCTGAGCTACCGGCTGCGAACCGAACTTATCGAGCGGACATGCAAGCAAGTGACAGAGCGCCTTCCCGTGATCGTGGGCATAACTGACACTGCCTTTGTGGAAGCGGCGAGCCTTGCCACCACGGCGCGGAAGTTCGGCGCGCAGGCGGTGGTGGCGTCGGCGCCCTACTACTTTCCTGCCAGCCAGGTGGAATTGCTGGATTTTGTCGAGCACCTTGCGGCGGAAGTTCCTCTGCCCCTGCTGCTGTACAATGCTCCCACAAATACCGGCCACACTTTTGAGCCCTCGACAATCCTCCGGGCGGCCGAGTTTCCCAACGTCATAGGGCTTAAGGACAGCGGCGGTAACATGGCCTATTTCCATTCCGTGGTCGAGCTTCTGAAGAATCTGCCGGACTTTACGCTTCTGGTGGGCCCCGAGGAACTCCTGGCGGAGGCTGTCCTGCTGGGCGCGCACGGCGGCATGTGCGGCGGATCCAATTTCTACCCGCAGCTTTTCGTCCGCCTTTACGAGGCGGCGGTGGCTAGGGACTTTGAGCAGATTCGCATCTTGCACAGCAGGGTTATGCGAATTTCCACCACGATTTACCGTGTCGGGAGCTACGAATCAAGTTACCTCAAAGGCCTGAAGTGTGCGGTTTCACTGTTGGGCCTCGCAGAGGATTTCATGGCTGAGCCGTTTCGCGCCTTTGACAGCCCGGAACGAGCCAAGGTGCGCCAATACATGGCGGATCAGGGCTTGCTGACCGAGTAAAGGCAGAGATCGACCTGTTGCTCGAAAGCGAAATAGACTCACCACAGAGATCACCGAGTTCACGGAGAAGTCTCGGAGTTTTTTCTCAGCGAACTCCGTACTAATATTCCCAAGATCTTTTACGGCGCGCAAGGATTTTTGGTCTGGAATTTTGAATCTGGAATTTTCGATTCGGCCGCGAGGCCGCGCTGTGTGCTCTGTGGTGAATCCTTAAACATGCTTGAAAGTGCACCCACTCCGAATCCCAGCGCGCTCGAGCGACGCTGGTTACGCATCATTCCGACTGCGTTCGTCATGTACACCATTGCTTACATCGACCGCACAAACGTCGCGATGGCGCTGCCCGCGATGGTTCGGGACTTGCACATGACGCCGGCCCAGGCCGGCGGTGCGGCGGGAATTTTCTTCTGGGGTTATCTGTTACTGCAAATCCCTGGCGGATACGCTGCCCAGCGCTGGAGCGCCAAGCGTTTCGTGAGTGTGCTGCTCGTAGCGTGGGGAGTTTGCGCGGTGGGGTGCGGTTTTGTTCATTCGGCGCGGCAATTCTGGGCGATGCGTTTCCTTCTGGGTGTAAGCGAGGGCGGCGTATGGCCGGCGACCCTGGTGCTTCTGGCCAACTGGTTCCCCCGGGCGGAGCGCGCCCGCGCCAATGGTTATTGGATGCTGTGCCAGCCGGCCTCGGTGATCTTTGCTGCCCCCCTCTCGGGTTGGATTCTGGGACATTGGAACTGGCGCGTCCTGCTGATCGCGGAAGGCGCATTTCCTTTTGCGTGGCTGGCGGCCTGGTGCTGGTTTATCGAGGATCATCCGCGCGAGGCCGTATGGCTTTCGTCTCAGGAGGGGGATGAGGTCGAGTCCACTCTGCGGCGCGAAGCCGCCGAACTCGAAGCCGTTTCAACAGAGTCTTTGCTTCGAACCTTGGCGCGCCCGCAAGTTCTGCTGATGGCTCTCGCATATTTCCTGCTTTGCAGCGGCGGATACGGATACTTGTTTTGGCTTCCCAGCGTCTTTAAGAGCGTGGGCAACTCGGGCGATTTACGCGTGGCGTTTCTCTTTGTAGTTCCTTATCTTCTAAGCGGGGCCGGGATGGTGCTGATTTCCCGCCATTCCGATCGCAGCCGCGAGAGGCGCCTTCACGTGGCCTTGCCGCTGGCACTGGCAGGTGTCTTTTTTCTCGCTGCTGTGTACGCAGGCCGGCGGGCAGAGCTTGCCTCTTACGCTTTCATCTGCCTGGTGGGGCCGGGAATTTACGGAGTGCTTGGACCATTCTGGGCGATTCCCAGTGAGGTCTTCCCTCGCGCCGTCGCAGGATCTGCCATGGGGTTGATCAACGCGATTGGAGGATTGGGGGGATATTTCGGCCCCTTGGCGGTGGGATATTCTGAGCAGCGAACGGGGAGTTTCGTTTACGCCTTTTGTATACTCGG